>WRMI01000058.1 GCA_009777175.1 Marinilabiliaceae bacterium | reverse complement strand
CTTTTTATGAAATATTTATCAACCTCAGTTTTCCACATTCCATTGGGAATGTGCCGCTTGGTAGAAAATCATTTCTAAGCATTTGTATGGCTATTTTTCTACCAAGCGATGCATTCATTTTCGACAAGCTCCATGCATCGCTTAAAGGAAAGCAAAAAACAAAATGTAGGACATTTTGGTTTTTAGATTTTTCCCTATTCCACCCTAATTTCCATCATAATTCTTCTTCATACCTACCTATCATTTTTAAACAAGTTTCATAATCAGATTCGAAATATGTTTTCCATTCCTTTGGTGTCCATTTACGGCAATCGTACTCCTCTGGGCTATTTTTTGTTGGATTAAGAGCACTGATAGAAACATCTTTAAGTTTTGCAAAACCCGCACCCTTAAGTTTGTTATCTTCGATTACTTTTTTTACTTTTTCTGTTATAAATATCCCGCCGATTACGTCTAATTTAAAGAAATCACTGCCGTCCCATGAGTCTGTGTCTATTATTAAACCGTTCTCTTTATAATCGGGCCCAGGTCCGTGATAAGAATAATCACAAAACTTACAGTGATAAACCTCTTTTATTCCTTGATCGAGGTGTACTTTGGCTTTTCCGGTTACTACTACTTCCCAGAGTTTATAGGGTAATTTCTGGTTTGAAACATCCACTTCTCGAAGCGTGTATCCCGTTAAACCCGCGTCTTTAAATATTTTTGCAGTATCATCGGTAAGCATCCAGTCATAAAAGCATGTTGTATAAAGGTCTCCTATTTTTTTTCGTTTGATTACAATACTAAGACCATCGTTCTTGCTTTTTCCTCTGGCGTGGTCTTCAAATACCGGACAATTCACACTTTCAAAGTAAACTTTTTTATCATTATACTCAGCATGCGGATAGCGGTCGTCCTGATCCAATCTGTAGAACATATTTGGCTCGTCATCCAATGTTTTATCTTGCGGCGTTTCTTTTGGCGCTGTTACGAGAGGCAGCCAATAATCTATTTCTAAAGCACCGGTCATATAATTGCTTATCTTATATGTTTCGATATCGTCAGCATCTGTAAAACCATCGGTAATTACCGTTGCTTGCATCTTTATTCGGGCTTCTTTTCCTTTGACTTTTTTTATTTCAAAGGCATATTTTATGAAAGGAGAGGGTATTTCTCCATCATGAAAGTCGAATGAATCGTGGCGCCCATCACTTTGACGCATAGAGGCGACTTTAAAATGAAACCCCTCAATCTCATCAGGGCTTTTAATGCTTGTTTTGATAGGTTTTATACTGACACAAGGAGCAATATCCCATTGAGCGTATTTATATTTACCTTCTATTGTTTGGATATGTATGGAAAGATCACCGTTTAAAGCAAGGCAGATATACGATTCATCTTCGTTTACTTTAAAATTAGTCTCGTCCATTATAAACATTTTACCCGGCTCACTGACGACTTGCGGAGGTTCAGGCTTAGTCTGCTGTTCATATCTTTTTTTTGCATCTGGGTCTAATTTAAATAGTTTTTCTTTTGCCTCTTCGTTTTCTGGGTTGTTTTGAAGTGCTTCATCATAATAACTTATTGCTTTTTGCAGATTGCCTCTTTCATGATACAAATCTCCAAGTTCGGTAAACACTCTGCTGTTGGTATTAAAGTTGCCCCACCTAATTCCTGCTTCAATCTCTTTCATATAGTATTCAATAGCAATATCAAATTCACCTTTACAAAGATAAGCCCTTGCGATTCTACGATTGTCACCACTATATCCCCTTTCAACGACTCTTTGAAAATCGGCAAGGGCAAGATCATATTCCTGCATTTTGAAATATAAATCGCCGCGATATGTTAAAACATCATAGCGTTGATTTGAGCGGGGAATATTTAAATACTCGGTGAAATCAGCAATAGCTTTGTCATATTCACCTATCATTTCATAACATCGTCCGCGAAAACTAAAGGCATGAAAGTATTTTGGATCTAAGCGTATGGTTTCTGTGAAATCGGCAATTGCCTCGTTGTATTCGTCTTTGTTATATTTTTTTAGCCCTTTTTTCCAGCAATAATAGTATGTTGCTTTGGAAGTATCCAAAACTGTTTCATCCGTCTCTGTGTAACCCTTTTTTAGTTTTTGCCCTATTAGTTTTTCTGCTTCTTTTAGACATTTCTCTTCGGTTTCTAAAAGAGTTGTTTTATACTGTCCAACGGTGCCTATCCTGCCGTAAGAAACGGTAAATTCGGCACCATTTGTTTCAATCATCCAGAATTTGTTGGATGTTTCATCCTTGAATATTAGTGTCTTTTTCATAAAAGTACTTGTTTGGTTTTTTTTCAGTATTATTATTTTCAATATATTGGTATGCCTGTTTATTCAAAATCATCGCCCCATTTTCGATTGTTCCAAAACGGTGAACGTTGTTTTGGCAACATCGGGCACATGTAGGTGCGCCTCTACCGTCGATGGTGGGATTATAGGTCATGTGTTCATTTTTTAATAAAATCTATCATTGTCCCAATTTGCAGGATTGTTAATAATATAATTTGCAATATATTGGTATGCCTGCTCGTTGCGGATTATGTTTTCCCAATAATTACGTTGCCACAATTTTTCACCCTGTGAATTTCGTAATTCATTGATTTTTCGGGCAGAAAATGTTTTTAATCCGCGTACAATTTCCGATAAACCATGTGTAGGGGCGGGTTGTGTAGGGGCGGGTTTGAAACCCGCCCCTACGTTGCGGGCAATATTATCATACGAAATAATAATGATACCATGTATATGATTAGGCATTACAACAAATTCACCTAATTGAACATTGGGATAATGTTGCGGCAATTCATTCCATACCATTTGAACAATTTGTCCATATTTATTCAAAATCATCGCCCCATTTTCGATTGTTCCAAAACGGTGAACGTTGTTTTGGCAACATATCGTTACAAAATAGAATCCTGCCTTTGAATAATCGTATCCTTTCAGACGGAAACTGCGGCGGTGGTGGATATTGGGGTTGAAATTATTCATTTTTGTTATTTTTTTTTATTAATTAAATTATTCCTTTCTCTATCTCCCCCTCAACCATCTCCTTTGCCTCAGCCAGCAACCCCTCACTCTCTTTGCGTAGCGAAAAACTCTCTTGAATTAAGGCGGATATTTGGTGTTGGGTTTGTATATCAACAAGCGGAACGGGAAAATTGTGTACGTTTTTGTCAGATATTTTTGGT
Source organism: Marinilabiliaceae bacterium (assembly GCA_009777175.1). Classification (GTDB taxonomy): domain Bacteria; phylum Bacteroidota; class Bacteroidia; order Bacteroidales; family Marinilabiliaceae; genus WRMI01. The sequence goes on along the minus strand of WRMI01000058.1, from coordinate 17,666 downwards.
TGGGCTGTTCGCATTTCTTGTTGAGCAAACAACAACCCTCCTATATTTTTTTGTGTCAAATATAAATGCAAATATTCGGGCAGTATCTTATCACTATTTATCCTAATAAAGCCCAAATTGTTTGAAACTATTGAATTTACAAAGTTTTCAGTAACTAATGCCGCCGTACCGACAGAGCCAATAAGAGCCATAACAATATCTCCTTTTTGCACTAAATTTTCATTTGTATTTACAAATTTTTCATTAAGATAAGTCATTTTGTCGGCAATCATTACATTTGATGAAATATCAGCGCCACGAATATAGGCATATTTATTTTTATTTTCCGTATAAAAACACTCCTCAACAAAATTACCGCGATAGGTGATGCATAATTTTTCTAAATATTCAAAACCTCCTTTATATGAAGTCAAAATATTTCTTATTTCCTCATACTTTGGTTGATAATACTCCGCATCCAACCTACCCGTTGCCAAAAATGATTCTTTAAATGACTTGATATTTATTCCTTTTTCGCTTGGTTTAAAATCTTTTAAACCGACTTTTTCTAATAGTAATTCTTCGGCTTGACGGTAGAGGAATTGGGATTGTACAGATTTATTATATGCTGTTTGAACATTATTCTTAATTTTTATTTGTATTTCATTTGAAATAATCGGAATAACAAATTTTAACAAATCAACTTGAGTAATACTATAAAATTGAATTCCGTGTGCCCATTTATAAGATTGCAATTTACCAAATTTTGAATTAAGAAAAACCATCAGATATTCAGGGTTTATAATTTTCTTCCCAAATTCATTTAATCGTATCCTAATAATTTCAGTACTTATTATGCAATCTTCATCCTCTTTAAACACTAAAGCGGCATTTCCAAAACTTCCTTTTCTAGTAAAAACAATATCACCGCTTTTTATACTAATATCTTTATTAATCTCCCTAATGGCAATTTCTATTAAAGCAGAATTATCTTTTTGTATTCTCCATTGTTTTATGTCCCCAACTCTAATATAATGGTTTCCTTGATTCGTAAAATCCCTAAAATCAAAACCGGATATTACAGGTTCTATTAGTTTCGACATTGTGTGACTATTACTATTTGCTAAGTTTTCAATCACTAAATTTTCCTTACTATAATGGTCGGAATCAAAACGAATACTTCCTTTTGTTACTTTTGACAACCAAACCTCGCTTATTTCCAGCCCTTCCAACAAGTCTTTATATTTCTGCTCGTTGAAAGGGCTTGTCAAAAAAAACTTAGTCTCTCTTTTTTAGCAAATTCGGCAAATGCTTCTGCGATGCCGTCTTCTGTTAGTCCGTCGTGGTTAAAAAGGTCGTGTTTTACAATTAAATGACCGTGTGTATCTAATGCGTAATCGTCTAAATTTTTGGGATTTATAACATATTCAACTTGCGGTTCGTTTGCCATGCTAATGCTCTGCTCACTATTCATATCTAATTCAGTTTGAGTGTATTGCGGTGCAAGTTTATATTTTTGAATATCCCGTTTTCGAACATAAATTTTATCGCCGCTATTGTCTTTACTTGGTTCTTGCATTGTGGCAAAGAAAATAGGGTAATCTTCTCTGTGTGGGCAAAGAGTGTCATCCCACTTTTGGAGAAGAATTACAGATGTTTTAGTTCCTGTGTGCGGTTTAAAAACATTTCCGTGCAGTCCAACAACTGCGAGGATCCTGCAACGTTCGGCAATAAATTGTCGAATTTGTTTGTCGCTACTATTATTGAAACGACCCTGCGGAAGTACAATTGCCATACGTCCGCCCGGTTTCAAAAAGTCTAAGTTACGTTCAATAAATAGAATATCACGACCAACTGCTGTTTGATATTTTCCGTTTTCTTTTTTTCCTAAGTCGTATTTAGCGAGGATTCGGCTCTCTTTTATATCTCCAGCAAAAGGCGGATTTGCCATTAAAATATCGAAATTAAATTCGCGGTTGGTGGGGCGGGTTTGAAACCCGCCCGTACTTGATCCGCCCGATCCGCTCGTGCTTGATCCGCCCGTGCTGCGTAATTTTTTGAGTTTTCGCCATCCTGTGTGATATGTATCTATCCATTTTTCGTCTTTTTGCATTTCGTTCCATCGTTCGTAGTCGAGTGTATTGAGGTGCATAATGTTTGTTTGTCCGTCACCAGCAATAAGGTTAAGAGTTCTTGCAACTCGCACTGCTTTTTCGTCAAAATCGATGGCGAAAATTTTTTCATTTACATAATCGCTACATTCGGCAGGTTTTTCTTCTGATGTAAACAGATGGCTTTTGCTTAATCCTTTTGATTGTAGGATTTGTTCCCATACATAAAAAATTGTATGCACAGGAAAACCGCAACTTCCAGCGGCTGTATCAATCATTGTTTCATTAGGTTGCGGATTAAGCATTTTTACACACATATCAATCACATATCTCGGCGTAAAATATTGTCCTTTCTCACCTTTACTGCTTTTATTTATCAGATATTCAAATGCTTCGTCAACTACTTCTAAGTTAGAATTAAAAAGTTTCACATCTTGCAAAGTAGCAACGCAAATAGATAAGTGTGAGGGTGTTAATAAAACTTTGGTATCATTACCAAAAACGCCTTCCCATTTGTTTTTTGCTCTATCAAAAAGTGCTTGAATTTTCTCTTTCAGTTCGGTTTCAGTATCTCCATAGTTTCGAAATTCTAAGTTACGGCTACGGTTACGTCCGCTTTCCATTTCGTCAAATAACTTTGTGAAAATCAACTTAAAAAGTTCTTCAAAAACATCAACTCCTGCATTTGCTAATACTTCATCTTCCATTTCGAGAATTAAATCTTTAAGCGATTTACGTTCATTGAATAATTTATCTTTTGCAATTAGGTCGTCAATTTTCCAACGTTCTGAAAGAATATCGCTCAATTTTTCAGTTGCTTTTGGAATATTTGAAATTGATTCAAAATAATTTGGGTCTTTGCGGTGATAGAACGAAATTTGATTACCGTTTGTCCACACTCCAATAGGCGCACCTGTTGCGTTACAGTATGATTTCAGTTGTTCTTTGCCATCTTTAAATTTAAACTTTTTGATTTCACCAATAATGTAGGGCGTGGTTGTTAGGTCTTTGTCGAAAATAACAAAGTCGGCACGTTTTTTCTCACGTCCAAATGTTACATTATACTCTAATTCAATGCGATTTGCTGGGTATTTGTAGTCTTTTAGCAGTATTTCGATATAAAGTTGTCTCACTGCTTCTTCGGGCGTAAGTCGTATCTCTTTTTTTCGCACAAGGCACTGAATATAAGGAATATCTTTGCCATTTATATCAGTTTTTAAGATAATTCGTTTTTCAAATTCATCAATTTGCAATAAATTGAACTGCGACTGCTGATAGTCGGTACCTTTTAAAATATCTTGAAGTAAGATTTTTTTTTCAGCCATAATTGGAACTTTTTATTTGTTTTCTGGGTGCAAAGTAAAGCTTTTCTATTCAAAAAACCAAAAGAATAGATTTTATTTTTTTTATCGGAAATATTTTTTCAAACAAAAAATTAGAAAAATCTTTTCGTAAAGGATTTCTATGCCAAAATAAAGATGTTATTTTTGAAGTACGGGTTACTAATCAATTTAAAAAGAGTGTTGTGTCCTTTGTGAAACCTTTGTGCTCCTTTGTGGTTAAAAGATATTAGTGAACAAATGAATATTTTCAATTCTTTTTTCCAAAAAAAAATTTTTTAATATCCTATTTTTGAAATTAATAAAATTTTATCTATTTTTGTAAAAATTTTCAGATAGTGAAAATAGAATATTTGCGCGAAATATTAAAATATTTAAATTTATGAAACCAAAAGAAACCGATTTTAGAGCAAAAATTTTAGCAGGAATACCAAATGAATTGCCACCTGCAAAGCCATTGTGTTCGGAAGTAAGCCATGCACCGATTAGAAAAATGATATTATCGACCGAAGAGCAAAAACTTGCGGTAAAAAATGCGCTCCGCTATTTTCCTGAACATCTTCATGAACAGTTAGCACCCGAATTTTTTGATGAATTGAAAAAGTTTGGTCGTATTTATATGTATCGCTATAGACCTGATTATGAAATACATGCACGTTCGATAGATGAGTTTCCTTATAACTCAGTCGAGGCGGCGGCAATTATGTTAATGTTAAGCAACAATTTGGACAATGCAATCGCCCAACATCCACACGAACTCATAACCTACGGCGGCAACGGTTCGGTATTTCAAAATTGGGCGCAATATTTGCTTACCATGCAATATTTATCAACTATGACAGATGACCAAACTCTTGTTCTTTATTCGGGTCATCCGATGGGTTTATTTCCGTCATTTCCAGCGGCGCCGCGTTTAGTAGTTACAAATGGTATGGTTATTCCAAACTATTCAAAACCAGATGATTGGGAAAAATTTAATGCCCTTGGAGTATCTCAATATGGGCAAATGACTGCGGGTTCGTTCATGTATATTGGACCTCAGGGGATTGTTCACGGGACAACAATTACTATTATGAACGCATTACGTCTTATTGGAGGCAAAAATGAAGGGCGTTTGTTTGTCTCATCTGGGCTTGGCGGAATGTCCGGCGCACAGCCCAAAGCCGCTAAAATTGCCGGTTGTGTGAGCATCGTGGCAGAAATTAATGAAAAAGCGATTTTAAAACGTCATTCACAAGGATGGGTTGACGAAGTTCATTCTGATTTGAAAATTTTAATGAAAAAAGTGGAAACAGCCCGACAAAATAATAAAACAACTTCTTTTGCCTATCAAGGAAATATTGTTGACTTATTGGAATATATCGCAAAAGAAAAGATTAAGGTCGATATGGGTTCTGACCAGACTTCGTTGCATAATCCTTGGTCTGGCGGTTATTATCCTGTTGGATATAGTTTTGAGGATGCAAACAGTTTGATAACATCCAATCCAGAAAAATTTCGTGAAGCCGTTCAGGTTTCTTTGCGCAGACATGCTGACGCAATTAATAAATTGACTGCCAATGGAATGTACTTTTTTGATTACGGAAACGCATTTTTGTTGGAAAGTAGTCGTGCAGGGGCAGATGTGATTGATAAAAACGGGAAATTTAAGTATAATTCTTATGTTCAAGATATAATGGGACCGTTATTTTTCGATTATGGTTTTGGTCCATTTAGGTGGGTATGTTGCAGTAATTCTGAAAAAGATTTAATACAAACCGACAGAATAGCCGCCGAAGTGTTAGAAAATTTATTAAAAGATGCACCACCAGAAATCAGCGGACAATTATCAGACAACCTTAAATGGATTCGTGATGCCAATAATAATAAATTAGTAGTTGGTTCTCAGGCTCGTATCCTCTACGCCGATGCCGAAGGACGTACAAAAATTGCGTTAGCATTCAACAAAGCAATTAAAGAAGGTATTATCAGCGCACCCATCGTCCTTGGTCGCGACCACCACGACGTATCGGGAACTGACAGTCCATTCCGAGAAACATCGAACATTTATGACGGCTCAGCATTTACTGCCGATATGGCTGTTCATAACGTTATTGGCGATGCTTTCAGAGGTGCTACGTGGGTATCTTTGCATAACGGTGGTGGAGTAGGGTGGGGAGAATCTATTAACGGTGGCTTCGGTATGATGATAGACGGTAGTATATTTTCTGAAAGAAACATCCATTTTATGCTTTCATGGGACGTGAACAACGGAATCGCACGACGATGCTGGGCAAGAAATCAAAGCGCAATTTATGCCATCAATAGAGCAATGCAAAAAGAACCCAAATTGAAAGTTACAATTCCTAATATGGTGGATGATAGATTGTTAGATTTCCAATATTTATAATAAAATATTTTTGCAAATTTTCAAATAGATTCCTCACCTCGTTCAGAATGACTCTTTTAGCCTGTTAATGGAGACGAGAAAAAGGTTGCCGGCAAAGCCGCAACCTTTTTCTCGTTCTTCCACACTAAAAGGGTCAGTCATTCCGAATGTAACGAAGTGAAATGAGGAATCTATTTAGTGTATCCCCAACTCGGAGGACTATTGTTTTACCATTTTAAAAATTTCAAAACTCTTGTCGAAACCTTCAAAAATTACCATATATATTCCTTTTGGTATGGCTTCAGTTGCGATAGAGGTTTTTCCTTCCAAATTAATTTCTCTGATAGTTTGTCCAAGCATATTTTTGACATATACTTTTTCAATCAATGCACTATTGCCCTCTATATTAATAACATCCTTAAAAGGATTTGGATGAAGTCTAATTTCAGATAAACTATTATTTCTTATGCTAAGTTCTTCGATAAGTGTTACAATTTCTGTCCAATCGTCATCTTCTATTGTTATTTCACCCGTTGCTGTTTCATATCCTTCTTTTGATACAATGTAAGCATACGTACCATTTGGAACATCATCCAAAGTATATCGTGTTAATAATTTGCCATCAAAAATAATTGTAACGTCATCGATGGGGTTTTCTAACTCATCAATTACTATAAATGTTACAATAAATGTTGTTGGTATCGGGTCGGCAAATATCACTGTTTCTGTCCAATCTTCGTCTTCAACCTCTATTTCGCCCGTAATTATTTCATACCCTTCTTTAGAAATTTCATATCCGTAAACTCCGTTTTCAACATCTTCCACAATAAAACCTTCTATTGTGTTGCCATCAAACACGATAATTGCATCTGTAACGGGATCACCATTTTCGTAGAACAATTCAAATGTAACGGTATAAGTATCGGATGGGAGTACGATACCAATAATAATTGTAACATCTTCGTCCTCAACCTCTATTTCATCTGTAAGTTTTGGAATACCTTCAATAAAGATTTCATATTGGTAAACTCCGGGCTCAACATCTTCCACAACATAACCTTCTATTGTTTCACCATCGAACACAATAATTGCATTTTCAACAGGATTACCGTCTATATACAATTCGAATGTAACTGTGTATGTTTCAACAGGAACCGTAAGTGTTACATTTATAATAATATCTTCATCGACAATAGTAATCTCTTCAATCACAGAAATAAAATCTTCTTTTTCAACAGAATAGGTATAAGTGCCGGGCTGAACCGATGTTACTTCAAATTGATTTTTTGCAAGTACGTATCCGTCAAAAATAATGGTTGCGTCTGTAATTGGTTCGTCGTCTCTATCATTAATTACAAACGTTACGTTATAAAATGTTTCTTGTTCAAAAACGACTGCTTCCCATCCGTCCTGCGGCTCGTTACCTGTTGATTTAAACATAAATGTTAAGTTTCCTTGTTCATTTGTAGCACTGCAATCGTAAGGTAAATTAGTACCACTGAACTCTCCCAATAAAAATTCTGCAGTTGTTTGAGTACCATCATAAACATATAAAATATCGGCAGCATTTGTGTCAAATTTAGAAAAATTAACGCTCATCTTTTTACCCGCACTTTGAGGATTAAAAGTAAGTTTCAGGTTTTCGTTCTTTTTATATTTTCCATTTTTGCCACCAGAATCGTAAAAATTATTATATGAAGCAGTTAAATTACCGTTTGCCATAAAATAATTAGTAGGATTTTTAATGGGTATAACCGTCAGTTCCTGCGTTGCAATTGCACCCGATGAAGCCCTGTTTACTAAATAAACGGGAGTTCCATTTGGAGGATTGCCAATAGTAGTTAAAGCAAGTTTTGTAACAAATGTGCCTCCTGTTTCTAATATTTCAATTTCATCGGTATTTATATCAATGTCTAAATATTGCGAAATTGTTGAAACAGCAAAATTTATCTCTTCTAAATTAGCACGCCCCGAATTGCTAAATTCTACAACCAAATAATTTTCTATATTTGGGTCGATATAACTCATTTTAGCACCATATTGATTTTCAATATAAACTTCGCTAATTTCAAGTGTTGGCGCATAAGCATAAAATTTAATCACCGCTTCCCATTCATATTCTACTCCTTCGTATTCGCCTGTTATCAAAAGGTTTAATATTACCAACTCTCCGTCGGGAACATTTTCGGCGACTGTAACAAACAATTCATTTTCAAATAGATATAATTGTTCGGCTTCTATATCGCCGAGCATTAAAGTTTCTTCCTGAATTGATATATATGGATTTTCTGTGGAAAAATTAACAATAACGTTTGATGCTGTATATGGAACGAATGATACGTTTTTCAGTTCAAAATTAATTGCAACAGTTTTGCCAAAGTCGGCATTTTCGGGCAAATTATATGAAAGCATCACAACATAAGGACAATCGGCAGGCACAACAGGCACAACTGCTTCGTATCTCAAAAAGTTTTGTGCCGTACAAACAACCGTAATTTCATCTGTTGGAATAAGTGTAGGCGGAACTTCTATTATTTGCTGTTCCCCTGTGGCAGTGGCTACTGCAAGAATTTCACCGTTTGATGTAAGCGCTATTGTTGCTACTGCGTCTGCTGTTATAATAAAATTTGTATTTCCTGCAATTTGAACATCAATATGCTCTACAGTAAGCGACTGTGGAACTTCTGTAAAAAGTCGTAAAAAAACATCAGAATGTGCCGTAAACATTTTGTAAGTGATAGTCTTATCGCCCGTGTTGTAGGGCCAGTTGCTTTGATATAAGAAATATTTTCCTGAAACATTTCCAAAAGCAGGTAACCAATTGCCTTGATAATTTGCAGAAGACGGTCCCTGCGGACCAAAAGTTGGTAAAAAGTCGGGGTCAAACAAGTCGTACATTCCCCACGCATAAGCATCATTTACAAACGAATAAGATACCTCAGTTGGACCCAAAAAACCTACACAACCGGCATTTTGTCCCTGAAATGTATGTCTGTGAAATGCCTCACCAAAACATGGCGAACTATGATTAAATTTCCCCGTAGAACAATTAATTGTAAACAGGTAAGTCATTTTGCCAACATTGTTTAACTGACTAATATGAGTTGTTTGAAAAGCAGGTTCACCCCATCCGTTTTCAAAGCCATGGTCACGGTGTTGTAAAGCAAAAGCGCCATTATTTACGGCAGTAACTACATGAGCAGGTAAACCACCCGTCCAACCACCTAATGGGCCATAATCGCTTGGAGAAGCGAGAAGATATCCCGTTCCATTTGGACCAAAAGCATTTACAACCATCGACGTGTTTTGATTTGACGACCAAATACTGCCGGGTGTTCCCGAATATATAGCATTAATCCTTACAGGCGTTTTACCCATATTTCGCCAATATCCGCCAACTGCCTCTGAGCATATCTGAAACCACCGTTCTGTTTGCCATCCAAGCGCTGTTATTGGATTTTGATAATAATAAGGATCCATGCAAGGCTGCGTTTCATATTCTAAAAACTTACTTACCAATATTGCCATTTGTGCTTCGGTGTCGGCAGCCATCCTTCCAAGAACAAAATCGGGTAAATTATTGTTGCCAACTACTTCAGCATATTGATTATCGGTAATACATGTATTGCTATAGGGATGATATATTGATTCAGCAGGTATTCCCAGTGACATATTTGTGTTATGGTCGCCCATCAATAATACCGCAACGGGAGGAATATCCCAATTTAAATAAGCATTATGAAGGTAAGACTTTAATTGTGCGGTAGTTGTAACTCCTATCTCGTCTAACCTTTTAACATGTGTATAAATACCCTGTTTTGTTCTAAAATCTTTGATTTGCTCGGCATATTGCTCAAAATCTGTCCTGTTTGGTATTATAATAAGGTATTCGCAACCCGTACCGTCTCGGCTACTTTTGCCTTTGTATTCTATTTCAGGCAACATTTCATGGTTTAAAAAAGCATTTCTTAAAATGGGGTCAAACCACGGCGAACGATACTTGTTATTACCGATTTCTCTTGTGCCGCCCTCAAATTCTATATCAAGTTCAATATTTTTAATTACAATCAGTTCTTTTGTAACAGGATTATACTGAAACGGCGTAAAACCTACCACAACTGCATCTACGTTTCTTAAACTTGTAATTTCAGAAATTTCGTAAGGCATCTGCGGATATAACTCATTTTTCAGGTAAACTTTATCATTTTTAACATAATTTTGCTCGGGCTCTTCAGGTATTGCCTGAATTCTCAATGCAGGAGCAATATTAATGTTTTCAACTGTCTCTGTTTCAATGTATTTGACAGAAACTTTTACTTCGGCTCCATTTGGAACCGCCACAAATCTACTTATTCTCGGCAAATTTGGCATCCCTTCATCATTAGGAATAAAAATGCCTGATAATTCAATTTCGTGCATCTCTTCGCCCCTATTGTCTGTAAATGTTTGGATTTTGTATGTTTTTAAATCTAAACTAACAGAAATCCCATTTCCATCTCTTGATTTGGAATAGGTCATCTCTTGAGCAAAAAGAGTTTGTAATAAGATTACATTTAAAAAGATAAATGCAAAAAGCAATGTTACTTTCTTAACCATAATAGTAAATGTTTTAAAAAAATTAGTATTAAAAAATTGCGGCAAAGTTAATATTTTAATTTATATAATCTTTTATTTATTTATTTTTTGAAAAAAGCATCATTTTTAGTTCAAACTTAAAATATTTATTAGCCACCGTCAAAGCTACCTCTGTTACAAAACTAACTTGTGATGTAAGCCCCTCCCAAAAATCACTATTCTAAGATTTTTCGAGTACCAAAGTTTGTGTCGAATAGTCGCAAACTTCGGGGGGACCAAAATATTGAATAGGACCTGGATAAATATACATTGTGTTCATGGCCCATGTTTCGCGCATCTCTTTCAGTTCTATAAAAGGTTTTCCTTTGAGGTCAACTAATGTTTTACGGATAACGGGTTTCATAATTCCTTGCCTTTTTTCCATGTTCATCATCATGGTAATAGGTGCGCCACCGGGCAACCATTCTTCAGCGGGTTTAATCATATTTTTAACCGATGCAATATATCCTGTTTTTCCTTCTGAAATAAGAATTGATGCGGTAAAGCCAAGTGTGTAACAATAATCGGCATCGAAATTAGATGGCGATGCGCAACGTCCCTCGTATCCGAAGAAGTGAGGTTGTGCGCTAAATTTTCCTTTAAAGTCACCTGCTTTTTTCTTCTCTTTAATTCTTAAAGTAACCATATCTAATAGCAATTTTTCGGTCTCAATTTTAGAAACTAAAACATTTCCGTGGGGGTCTCGGTCAATAATTAGGTCGTTGGCAAAGCTATAAGGAAGGCTATCAAAAACTTCTGCCGATTCGGGTGATAGTTCTTTTGCAACTAATTCTCGACGTTCTCGGTTACCTTCAATTAAATCAATTTTATCTTTAACTTTTGCGAGTACGTCGTTCAGTTCCAAAATCAATTTTTTCATTGCAGGAATGAACTCCACTAAACCCTCAGGAATAATTACCGTTCCAAAATTGTTCCCCTGAATTGAACGCCTCATAATAATATCAGTAATATATTTTACGACATCATCTAAGGACATATTCTTTTGCTCAACTTCTTCGGAAATAATTGCAATGTTAGGTTGTGTCTGTAATGCGCATTCTAAGGCAATATGCGATGCGGAGCGACCCATTAATCTGATAAAATGAAAATATTTTTTGGATGAATTAGCGTCACGCTGTATATTTCCGATTAATCCGCTGTAAACCTTACATGCCGTATCGAAACCGAATGGCGTTTCAACAACTTCATTTTTAAGGTCACCGTCAATGGTTTTAGGCACTCCGATAACTTGAATACCCGACTTCTTTTTTAGAAAATATTCGGCTAAAACGGCAGCGTTAGTATTTGAATCATCGCCTCCGATAATAACTAAAGCATTGATATTGATTTTTTTACAATTTTCGATAACTTTGTCGTATTGACTTTCTTCTTCAAGTTTGATACGTCCGGAGCCAATAATATCAAAACCGCCTGTGTTTCTGTAATGATAAACCATATCTTCGGTTAATTCTACAATTTGGTTATCGACCATTCCTAACGGTCCGCCCAGAAAACCATAAAGACGATTTGCAAGGTTACATCTTTTAAGACCGTCATAAAGCCCCGAAATAACGTTATGTCCACCGGGCGCTTGACCTCCCGAAAGTACGACTGCTACTTTAATAGCGGGGTACGATTTTTCTTTGCTTGCGGGCAATAACGACAAAATGGGCATTCCATAAGTATTGTTAAAAAGCCGCTTAATGTCTTCTTTATCGGCAACTGATTGTGTTTTGTCGCCTTCCACAAGTTTTACGGGTCCCTGCAATATTTTTGGCATCTTGGGGACATATTTTCCTCTTGCCACTTGAAGTGGACTTTTCAGCATCATATTTTTTACTCCTTTATTTAAAAAGTTATTTATAATTTAACTTCGATTTTTTGATTTTGGGCATCTGTAATTTTATACTCTAAAAATGCCAAAGTTTCAGTGTGTTTAATTTTTAATTTAAAACGAAACATCCATTTCCATTTTAGAGAAATTGAAAAAATTCCTTGTTTTAGGTAAGCATATAAATAAGGATGTACCCACAGGGTGGATTTTTCTTTTTTCATTTGTTCAGCCGCAAGTCGAAGGCTTGTTTGAATTTCTTCTACGATATTTATTGAAGACACAATTTTTCCTTTTCCATTGCAGGATGGGCAAATTTCATTTGTTTCGATATTCATTACGGGTCTAATTCGTTGCCGTGTAATTTGCATAAGTCCGAACTTGCTTAAAGGCAGGATGTTATGTTTTGTCCGGTCGAGTTCCATTTTTTCTTTCATTTTTTCGTAAATTTGGAGTCGATGTTCGGGCTCTTGCATATCAATAAAATCGACAACAATAATTCCTCCCATGTCTCTAAGTCTCAGTTGTCTAACAATTTCTTCTATTGCAACTAAATTTACTTGCAGTGCGTTTGCTTCTTGATTTGTCGCTGACCGTGAACGTGTTCCGCTATTAACGTCAATAACGTGAAGTGCTTCTGTATGTTCGATAATAAGGTATGAGCCACTTTTTAATGAAACTGTTTTCCCGAAGCCTGTTTTCATTTGCCTAACTATTCCAAATTTTTCAAAAAGAGGAACGGCACCTTGGTGAAGTTTAACAATTTTTTCGTGTCCGGGTGAAATCAGTTCGATGTAATCTTTCATTTCTCTATACACGACTTTATTATTGACGTGAATTGCCTGAAAATCAGGGTTGAACAAATCTCTTAAAAAAGCAGATGTACGTCCTACCTCGCTCACAATAAGATATGGTGCTTTCATTTCTTTAATTCCACTAATAGAATCTTCCCACCTTTTGACAAGGGTCTTGAGTTCTTTATCAAGTTCGGCAACTTTTTTGCCTTCAGCGACTGTACGTACAATAACGCCGTAATTTTTTGGTTTAATACTAACTATTAAACGTCTTAGTCGACTTCGTTCTTCGTGTAAGTTAATTTTTTGACTTACAGAAATTTTGTCTGAAAAAGGAACAATTATCAGGTTTCTACCGGCTAAAGAAATTTCGGAAGTTAAACGTGGACCTTTTGTAGAAATAGGTTCTTTTGCAATTTGAACAAAAATATCTTTTCCGACACTCAAAATTTGGTCGATGGTACCTTTTTTGTCGATATCACCGTCGTGTTTCAATTTATTTAGGGGCGGTGTCCCTTTTTTTGTTTGAACATGGTCTAAATATTTAAGTATTGCTTTTATTTGGGGTCCTAGGTCGAGATAATGCAGGAAGGCATCCTTTCCATAACCAATATCGACGAATGCTGCGTTCAGTCCGGGCATTAATTTTCTAATTTTTCCCAAAAAAATATCACCAACGGCAAATTGGACGTTACTTTTCTCTTTTCTCAATTCAACGAGTCGCTTCTCTTCCAATAGAGCAATAGTAAGCTCATTGGGAGCAGCATCTACATATAGTTCTGCACTCACTTCGCAAATTTATTTAAAAATAAATATTCTAAAAATTTATTTAATTCAAAACAAAAACAAACAGTTTTGAGGCTGTTTGTTCATGTTTAAGTTAAATGGATTAAGATTTACTTCTTTTTCTTATGTCTGTTTTTTCTTAATCTTTTTTTCCTTTTGTGCGTAGACATTTTATGCCTCTTTCTTTTTTTTCCACTTGGCATAGCAAATATAAATTAAGGTTATACAAATCAATTACTTAACGTTGTCTTTTACCTTAACCACAAAGCTTTTTGAAGGTTTAAAAGCAGGGATGCAATGTTCGGGAACAATAAGTGTTGTGTTTTTTGAAATGTTACGTGCGGTTTTTTCGGCTCTTTTCTTAATAATGTAACTGCCAAAACCTCTCAAATAAACATTTTCTCCTTTTACTAAATTTCCTTTTACGACTTCCATAAATGCTTCTACAACTTTTTGAGTTGTAACCTTCTCTATTCCAGTACTTTTGGAAATTTGACTTACGATATCAGCTTTTGTCATTTTTATAAAATTATTATATTAATAAATTATTTTAACTGGTTTTTTTCAAAATTTCAAAGTGCAAAGGTAATTGTTTTTGACAATAAAAAAAAATAAAATCAAACTTTTTTTAAAAAAAAATTAATTTTTTTTATTTTTTGATAAATTTTTTTGCGGTTTAAAAAATTTATATTATCTTTGCGGCGTTTTTTTAAGGCATAATTTTCAAGGAGAGATGGCAGAGTGGTCGATTGCGGCGGTCTTGAAAACCGTTGAACTGAAAGGTTCCGTGGGTTCGAATCCCTCTCTCTCCGCAAAGCAAAATGCTAACCTTCTAAATATAAGAGGTTAGCATTTTTTTGTTGGGTGTTTTTGCCGACTTTTTAGCCGATTTATTCTAAAATTCAGAACTTCTGAATTGGAATATAATTCTATATTGACGTTTCCCAAAAATTTTTTTAATATCTTTTTGAATTATTTAATTTGTTGAATTATAAATATTTATACTAATTATTAATAATCGAACTATAAAATTCAAAATTATGCAAATAATTATTTTCTTTGTTAAATTTTTCAATTGCATATTTTTGTCCGTTTAGAGCAATTTCTTTCATTATAGTTCTATTTTCAAATGCAAAAGAAATATTTTCGGCAATATTGTCGGGATTATGAGGGTCGCAAAGGAGACCGGTTTCTTTGTGTGAAACTGTTTCTGGTCCGGGGCCAGTGTTAGAAAACAGAACAGGTTTACCCATCATCATTGCTTCGGGGGCAACTAATCCTAAGGTTTCCATATGAGACGGAAAAACGCATAGTTCGGCTTCTTCGTATTTTGTAGGAATATCGCTTAATTTAATTGCGCCATGAAAAGTTATATGCGACAAAAGTTCTTTTGAAAATTGATTTTTAAGATATTGAATATAAGAAGATTTGTCGGGGAAATACCAATCGCGACCGTAAACATCCAAAGTGGTGTCGGGATATTTGTTTAAAAGTATCGATAATGCCTCAATTAGTTGTCTGATACCTTTTTTTTCGCACACTGTTCCTGCAAAAACTAATTTATGAGGTATTATTTTAGAAAAATCAGCCTGACGAAAAATATCGGAATTGAGAGGAAAATTGATTATTTCTACTTTTTTTGTTCCTGTTGATAAATATTTTGAAGTATGATTTACAACATATTTAGATGGTGCGGCAAAAATATCTGCTTTCTTAAAAGAGATTTTTTCTTGAATATTTTTCCATTTATTAATTGGACGATTTTCGCTCTCGGCAAAAAAACAGTGCCCCCCGTGAAGCCTTATAACTTTTTTATAAGAAGTTTTGCTGGGTAAATAAAATAAACCCGATTCGTTGGACTCTATTATATCAATGGGTTTTATTTTGTCAATTTGTTTTATTTTTTTTCTAATTCGGAAAGCATTTTCTATAAAACTACCTTTTTTCAGATATTTTGGTGCGGGTGTCCGATAAATTTCGATGCCCTCATCATTTAAATAAGCACCGCCGGGAACATTACTATGTCCTATTATAGTTACATAATGACCGTTCTTTACCAGCATTTTTCCAATTGTTTGAATAAAAGTGCCAATACCGCCAGTTATCCATAGAGGATATTCAGGAGAAAGATAACATATATGCATATTATATTGTTTTTATATATCTATTAAATAATTGCTCCCGTGATATACAATCATTATTTTAAACCTCCATTTTGATAACAGATTTCATAAATATCACGCACCGCCCAAATATCATTGTCCACATGCAATGCCCACCAATGCTCCGTAAGAAAATCCCAACCCCCATATTTTTTTAGATAAAAAAAGGCATCTTGAACATTCATTTTGTACGCATCTGCAAATGCTGGTACTATGTGTGTCATAAAACTAATTTTATCACTCACCGTTTTATCTATTGCTTCACTGTCCATTTATATGAATTAATTTATGTTAATTTGTTTAAATAACGCACAAAAATACAATTTATTATTCAATAATAAAAATTTAGAGCTCCTGACTTGGTAGTTATTATTTCCTTAAATTACAAAGGATTATGAAAATTATACCGCACACTAAATATGTCGCATATTCGGAGATGCCCCGATTTGCGCTTTTTGGGCAACCGCAAGGGTTGACCCTAATCAAAAAAATAAAAAAAAAAGAAAAAAGAAATACTCTCAATTCAAAATAAAAGTGTATTTTTGCATTTTGAATTATTATAACCGTTAAAAAAACGGTTATACAATATATAAACGCGCAAATACTATGACCCAAAATGAATTTGTAAAATATCTTGAAGAAGAAGAAATTTCAATTTTTGAAATTAAAAATCTCAAAAATAGTCTAGATTTAGACAATAGAACAATCAATGAAATTGTTGAAAATATTGTTGTTAAGGGATTTCTATCTCGTATTGAAAGAGGAAAATATTGTCGTACCAACTTTCGAGATGAAAATGTAATCGGTACTTTTCTTGCCAGAGAAAGTGCTGTTGCTTATTGGTCAGCATTGAATTTACACGGACTTACTGAACAATTCCCGAATAAAATTTTTATTCAAACCACGCAACTGAAAAAAGAAGTGGAATTTGCAGGGATTACTTATCAATTCATTAAAGTTCAACCAAATAAGAGCGTCGGAATTGTTTTTAATGGTTATGGAAATTACAAATATTCGATAACTGACATTGAAAAAACGATTATTGATTGTTTCGATTTACCGCAATACTGCGGCGGTTTTGCGGAGTTAATTCGTGCCTTTTACAATGCAAAATTAAAGGCTCCAAAGTTAATTGACTATTGTAGTGCGGTTAATAATATTGCAGTTATAAAGCGACTTGGATTTTTAGCGGAATTGTTTGAAAAGAAAAATTTAAGCAGTTTTGTAAAATTTGCGAAGTCAAAAGTAAATCGTAGTTACAATTTGTTTGACACTTTTGGTGAAAACACAGGCGAAACGAACAATAATTGGTATTTGCGAATGAATTTGTCGAAAGAAAATATTTTAGGAATTGTTCAAAATCAGAATTGAAATGATAAGCAAAAACGAAATCAACAAATTAGCGCAAGAGCAAAAAGTCCGCACAACCACGATTGATAAAGATTGGGTGTTGGGACACTTCGTTGACGCAATTTACACAATACTCGAATGTCGCAACAACCTAATTTTCAAAGGTGGAACTTGTTTGAAAAAGTGTCGTTTCCCCGATTACAGATTTTCGGAAGACCTTGATTTTACAGCCACAAACGAAACTTTTGTGTTCGATATGAAAATGCTGAAAAAGATTGTTGAATTGGTTGCAGAGCGGACTGAAATACTTTTGCACATTCAATCGCTTGAA
>WRMI01000057.1 GCA_009777175.1 Marinilabiliaceae bacterium | reverse complement strand
TTTTTTCAATCGGGGTACTACCCAATGTCATTTGTGCCTCGAATCTTTTTCGCATAGTCAATTTTTAAGTGAATCTTTTTTCAAATAGGGCACAAAAATATGCATTTATGTACAAAAATACAAGTTTATGGGGAAAAATGTAACTTTTTTTTGTCGATAAGCAAAAATATTCGAGGGTGAAAAAACGGTGTATAGGACTGTTTTATAGGATAATAAACCCTTTACTTCCAAACACTATATAAACTTTACAAACTATATAAACTATACAAACTATACAAACTATACAAACTATACAAACTATATAAACTTAATTTGAAATGCAACGCAAAGAAATAAACATATTTAGCATATCGTTTTTAGATTTACTTTCTGGGGCTTTGGGAGCCGTTCTTATATTGTTTATTATTATCCCAAAGATGCATTCGGAATACGATGCTGAATATGATTATGAGTACGATGCCGAATATGATTATGAATACAATGAAATTTTTGACTACGACTATAAATATTATCCCGAATACAATTACAAATACGATGATAGAATATATAAGCCACTTGATGGAGCTATAAGCGAACTTATAGCGCAATTATGTATTGTGTGTCATTGGAAAGAATATAGTGACGTTGACTTGTATGTTCAAAATTTGAGTACCACAGAAATTTGTTTTCATAGGAATATGAATACAACTTTTGGTAAATTATATCTTGATTTTACACCTAACGAAGCAAATGATGCGGTTAAATATGAATTATTTTATCAAAAGAAAATTGTACCCGGGGAGTATATGATATACACAGGTTTGTTCAGCGGAGCCAATTTAAAATACCCTGCGATAACTAATGTAACCGGATATGTAATTATGTTTCCGGGAACAAAAAATGAGAAAAAAATAGAATTTCGTCCTATCCGCTTATCTTTGCCCGGTGAAATGGTTATAATTGGAACATTAATAGTAACAGAAAACAATATAATTTTAGAACAATGAAAAAAATAATTTTAAGCGTACTTTTTACAGGAGTTTTTTATGCTATTCTGTGGTGGAAAATTGCTCCCGGAATGGAATATTCAGAATCCTACCGAATATTAATACTTTTGGGAGGCAGGTTGCCCGATGGAATAATTCAGGCTATTACTCTCTTTTTGTTTGTCTTTGGTATTATGGACATTCGCGGGTTAAATTCAAGGCTCAAAATAGAAAAAAAGGCTTATTATCTTAACCATGGCATTCCTGATATGGTAGTTCACCGTGAAGATGCAAGCAAAATAAAGGAGGCATCTGCGCAGCACGGATACTATTTATTATCTGCATTGATAAAAAATTGTTGCACAAAGTTCATTTTAACTTCTGATTCGTCAGAAGCATTAGCCTTAAACGATTCGCTAATAGACAACTATCAGTCAAAATTTGAAAGCGACCAGACCTTTATCCGTTACGTCGCTTGGGCGATACCCTCAGTAGGTTTCATTGGAACCGTATGGGGAATAGGACAATCTTTGACATTAGCAAAAGAAGCAGCAACAGAAGCAGGTATAGAAAAAATCACAGCAGCACTTGGAGTGGCTTTTGATACCACTTTGTTTGCGCTTTTACTCAGCATTATACTTATGTTTTTAATTCATACCTATCAAAAAAAGCAAGACAACTTTTTTGCTGAAATGAAAGATTTCGTCATCGAAAAATTGATAAATAGATTTCAAGCATAATAAACTTTACCAACTTTCAAACTTTATGAATTTTACAAACTCTTTTACCTCTGGAATAAAGTCATTTTCAGGTGAAAATCAAAACCAGTATTATATTCTCGAACACCAACAAAGTTCTAAATATAATAAAGAAGGGGAACGTCAGGAGATAATTATTGATAAAATAGAAATAGGCAGAGCAGTAAAATGTCAGGTACGTTTCGACGAATCATTTGTAACCGTCAGCCGCCAACACGCAGAAATTGTTAAAGACAACCACAAATGGAAATTTCTGCATCTTTCTGAAACAAATCCCAGCTTTATTAATGGTACCGAAGTTTCAAATGAGCAATTTTTGGATGATAACGATGAAATACAACTTGCCGTCGCCGGCCCAAAATTGAAATTTATCCTTCCCGAAAACAGTGCAGTTGAAAATATAGAGTTTCCTAAGCGTTTAAACCTTTTCTGGAAACAGGTTTTGCGCCCCGTCAAAATTCCAATAACAATGTTTTTGTTGATTATGGCGTTAGGAATAATCGGGTTGAGCAGTGGACTTTTTTCTAAAAAAACTCATAAATTAATCGACAAATGTAAGGATGATGTATATTTTCTTTGGACTGAAGAACTATTTTTAACAGATGGATACGACTATTGGGAAGAAGTTGAAATGGAAAATGGCGAACCTTATAGTTGGTCAGGTACCGGATTTTTGATGAAAGATGGTCGTTTTGTAACAGCACGACATTGCGTTCAGCCATGGCGTTTTACTACCGATAAAAGTGTCCTAAAAAGCGCCGCCCAATGTGACAGAAATGAAAATCTTACTTTGACTGCTACAATCTATGCAGAAAATCGTGTAGGAGATATATTTGTTTTTGATAGTGACGATTTTATTTTTTCGGATGTCTATGACGTGAGAGGCTGTTTTGGTAGAGATGAAAACGGGTCGCAAATTTGTGCAAAATCTATTATTCATGCTGAAGACAGCAGGGCAAACTCTTCCGACTGGGCATACGTACAAACCAATTCATGCGGATCGCTTAAAGCAGACTTTAATTTGTCAAAAAAATTGAAATCAGGTATGGAACTCTATGTTTTGGGATTCCCCGCAGACCTTGGATTGAGTGTTATGCACGCTGGACCAGAGCCTATTTACCACAATTGTAGCGTAGGTTTAGACGGATTAAACTACACAGGATGTTTCTTACATACTCGCGGCGCTGATTTTGGAAACTCTGGCGGTCCAATTTTTGCACGTAAAAGAAACAAATTGGTCGTAGTAGGCATAGTTTCGGCAAAATCCCAAAGTGCCGAATACAATTATGGAGTACCAATTGCTGAAATCCGGAATTATTAATTAGGCACAAAATTATAATATTTTTTTAATTAAAAAAAAGAAACTTAATGTTAATTTTTTCGTAAAAATCAAAAATTATTTTTTAAGAATTTAAATTAATGGACTAATAAAATGAACGAAGGAGATTTATTTCACAGCCGCTATAAGTTAATAAAGAAAATAGGCGAAGGCGGATATAGCAAAGTTTGGTTGGTCGAAGATACCCAATCGAATTTAGAGATGGCGTTGAAACTCTATGAAAATTACGGCTCGCCGAGCAACGGGACTGATGCTTTCAAAGAAGAATTTAAATTGTTATATGGCCTGCAGCACACCAATATTTTGTGTCCCAAACATTATGATACTTTCGAAGGCTCGCCTTATTTACTAATGACCTATTGCAAAAAAGGCTCCGCTGATAATATTGTTGGCAAAACTGACGAAATTGATGCATGGAAATTTTTAAGTGAAGTAGCTTCGGGAATGGAGTATTTACATTCGAAAGAAATAATTCATAAAGATATTAAACCTCATAACGTGTTGATTAGCGATGATGACCAGTTTTTAATCACTGACTTCGGAATTAGTTACAAAGGACAATCGATAGAGAACAATATTGAAAAAAGCATAGGCACACCAGCATACTCAGCGCCTGAATGTTTTGAAAAAGATAAAGTTACCGATAAAGCGAGCGATATTTGGTCGCTGGGTGCTACTTTGTTTGAAATTTTGGAAAATAAAGTTCCATTCGGTGAAGAAGGGGGACAAAATCAAAAAAAAGAAACGCCTATTACAGCCATTGAGAAAAAATATTCTAAAAATTTGAAAGATGTTGTATATCAAATGTTAGCTTATGATCCTTCACAAAGACCGACAGCAGAAGAATTAGTAGAATTATGCAAAAATAAGCCACGCCTCACCCAAAAGCTTGATAGAAATAAAAAGCCTCCAATTGTCAAAACAACAGACGACCAACAAGGAGAGAAACAAGAAGAAACAGATACAAAGAAGGAAACTATTATAGATGATAAGGACGGACAAAAAAAGAAAAAGGTGCTTATGACTACCATTTTCGTTGTAATGGTAGTACTAATATTCACCTTAGGTACTTGCATAACATTAAGAAAACAAAAATCAAAAGAAGTTGAAAAGTTTCCTGATATTGAGATGATATTTGTCGAAGGAGGCTCGTTTACTATGGGCTGTATTGAAAAGCATAAAAATGATTGCTATCATAATGAAACTGCACATTTGGTTACTGTCAGCAGTTTTTACATTGGCAAATACGAAATAACTCAAGCACAGTGGAAAGTAGTAATGGGTAACAATCCAAGCTATTTTAAAGGGGACAATCATCCTGTAGAAAAAGTTAGTTGGAACGAAGTGCAGGAATTTATCAAACAATTGAACAGACTAAAAGGCACTAAATATCGACTTCCTACCGAAGCCGAGTGGGAATATGCGGCACGTGGTGGAAAATATAGTAATAATAATTTTAATTACAGTGGCAGCAACAGGGTAGACCTTGTTGCATGGATTGAAAATAACTCCAACGAAACAACAAAGCCCGTTGGACAAAAACTCCCAAATCAATTAGAAATTTACGATATGAGCGGGAATGTACAAGAATTTTGTAGCGATTGGTTTGACCAAAACTACTCTTTTTCGTCTCAAAATGATCCAAAAGGGTCTTCAACCGGAACTAACCGCGTTATTCGAGGTGGTGCATGGAACTCAAAAGCAAGACAAGCGCGAGTGACCAACCGTTCGAGCGTTGCACCCAACCAAAACAATGCAAACAATATAGGATTTCGGCTGGCAGTGAGTATCGGTGATATTGAGTGATAAATTCTATAAAGTTGGCACTGCTCACCCTAGATGGCGGGTTTCCAATCACACATACCTTATTTCTTATCCGAAGGTTTGATTTTCGATATTATTTTCGACTTATCTGCAGTTCTTTTGTTGTTAAAAAACTTTTGGGATGTTATTTTGGAAGTTGATTTTTTAGCAGATTTCCAACTACTATAATCATAAAAATACCATTTTAATTGGCCTGGGTCTGAAGTAGTCATTGTCATTGACCAACTACTATAAATATAATTGTCAACTACCTCGAAAGTATCTTCATCAATTAAATAAAGAATATTCCACCCTTTTACAAGAGTCAAATCAACAAGGATGGAAACCTCATTTTCTATTATATAACCTTGATCTTCATATATATAGTTTTCTGAATAACTGCCTTCGATTGAAACATCTCTATCTGAGTAAAAATAAATACCATCGACATACAATTCATATTCACTATTTGGAGTGTAATGTTCTATTTCTTTCTCAAGATAAAAATCGCCTACCCATCTGCCTGACTTATATCCTTCGAACCATAACTCTTCTACCATAACATCATAATCACTTGCTGTTATCCAATCTATATCTTCATCATTGTCCTCAAAAAATCTCCGTAAAAACTTGTTGTCAACATTAATTGGTAAATCAATTGTAAAGCCTCCGTTTGCATAATTACAATTTGCAAGGGTAAATTCGTCATAATCATAATCTATTATGGCTCTTACCTCGCCAATAATATAGTTATAACTATTTCCGTTTTCAACAGTAACGGTAACATTAAAAAAATTGTCGCTATATTTAGTTGCTTTTTGTGTGATTGTTGCCGTAACTTGATTGTTTTGTCCAATAATAAAAATATTAGCAGTTCTTTCAATATTTGTAAAATTTTCAGTTAAAGAAATTGAAACGGCATAATTTCCTGCTTTTTCACCACTTTTAGGTGATATGTTAATCCAATCTATATTTTCAGAAGATGAATTCTCGGCAGTTATATTCGAAGTCCATGCCCCAGTGGAAGTAAAAACGATATCTCTTTCACCTGTTGTTTGGTCGGCAAAAACGACTTGGTTTAATGATTTTTCGTCCACTCCAATAATGTCGTCTTCAAATAATTTTGTACGTTTTTGGGTAATTTGAACCATTATTTCAGAACCTTTGCAGGAAATATAAATTTTAGCAATTCTATCTTGACCTGATAAATTTTCTTCAAGAGTTATAGAAATTGTGTGAGTTCCACCTTTATCGCCATATTCAGGTGTAATGCTCATCCAACTAATGGTTCCTGCTGTTGAATTTTCATTGGTGATTTTTGTAGTCCATGCACCAGAAGTTGTGAAAATTATATCACTTTGTCCTATTGTTTGGTCGGCAAAAATAGTTTGAACCAAAGATTCTTTGTTTTTAATTTCAATATCGGGAGTATTATTTTTATCACAGCCTACCAACAATGCTGCCACAAATGGCAAAAATAATATTATTAACAATTTTTTTTTCATTTTATTTATTATTTTTAGTTTATTTGATTTCATAGTATGTATAAAGATTTATTTCTAAATTTATTCTGTGGGATTTGCACAGATTTTCGCTTTTGTCTTCCATATAATTTATGACTCATATCCATTAGCAACCTCCAAAATAGACAACATTTAAGATAAAAGTTTATATTTTTTTGAAAAAAATAGTCGCTGAAATTTTTGCAAAGATGAACTCTTTTTTATTTATTTACAAATTTATTAAAAAAAAGTAAAAAAAAGTGTTTTTTTTCTGCAAAAATAAATTCACATTTCCTGACTAAACACAAATAAATACAATTTTTGCAAAATAATATTATCTGTTAAAATCTGTTGCATCTCTGTTATCTGTGTGCAAAATTGATTTTTCACATCCTTTCAGGTACATCAATGCCCAGCAACCACATTGCCTTTCGAATAACATATCCAACTGCCTTAGAAATATTGATACGTAAATTACGAGTTTTTTCGTCGCCTTCAAACAAAATTGGATAATCATGATAAAACTGATTGTACTCTTTTGCCAAATCATATACATAGTTTGCAATCAGGGCAGGGTTGTAGGTTTTGCCGGCTTCGTTCAAAATATTTGAGAAATTTGAAACTGATTTTAAAATTGTTGTCTCTTTTTCGTTTAATTCAATATCAGTTAAAACATTGTAGTCAAAAATAATATCTTTCTCCTTTGCTTTCCTAAAAATAGAACATATTCGGGCAAAAGTGTATTGAATGAAAGGTCCAGTATTTCCATTAAAATCGATTGATTCTTTTGGATTAAAAGTTATATTCTTTTTTGGGTCAACTTTTAGGATAAAATATTTGAGTGCGCCGAGAGCAATTGTTTTATAAACGGTTTCTGCTTGTTCTGCTGTATATTCCTCTAATTTTCCAAGTTCTTTTGACATTTCGCGGGCAGTATTGAACATTTCGGTCATCAAATCGTCGGCGTCAACAACAGTGCCTTCGCGGGATTTCATTTTGCCGTCGGGCAGTTCGACCATTCCGTAGCTAAAATGAAGTAATTCTTTTCCCCATTTGAAACCTAATTTGTGTAGTAGCAGTGCAAGTACCTTAAAATGATACTCTTGCTCGTTTCCGACCACGTACACCATTTTGTCGATTGGATATTCATCGTACCTCAGTTTTGCTGTTCCTAAATCTTGTGTAATGTAGACAGATGTACCGTCTGAGCGGAGTAGCACTTTTTCGTCTAATCCGTTTTCAGATAAATCTGCCCAAACACTATCATCTTCTTTTCTGTAAAAAATCCCATTTTCAACGCCTTGCAGTACTAATTCTCGCCCAAATGGAAATGTTTGCGACTCGTAATAAATTTTGTCGAAATCTACTCCCAAAGATTTATATGTTTTGTCAAATCCGTCATACACCCATTGGTTCATTGTTTTCCATAACGATAAAGTTTCATTGTCGCCTGCTTCCCATTTTTGTAGCATTTCGCGGGCGGCATTCATAAGAATAGACTGTTTATCAGCCTCTTCTGCACTCAACCCTTTAACTTGAAGTTCGGTAATCTCTTTTTTATATTCAGTATCAAATTTTACATAAAAATCCCCAACTAAATGGTCGCCTTTCTTTCTTAGTGTTTCGGGAGTTTCGTTGTTACCCCATTTTTGCCATGCTAACATGGATTTACATATATGAATGCCTCTGTCGTTTACGATGTTGGTTTTGATAACTTTGTTTCCGTTTGCCTCAATTATTCGTGCAAGAGAAAAACCAAGCAGATTATTTCGAATATGTCCCAAATGTAGTGGTTTATTAGTATTTGGAGACGAAAATTCTAGCATAACAAGTGGCGAATCCTCAGTGGGTTTTACGAACCCAAAATCAATATCTGAATTAATATTGTTTAATTGCGTCAGCCAATATTGAGACGACAAAGTGAGATTCAAAAAACCTTTTATAGTTTCAAAAGATGCTATTTGGGGCATTTTTTCTTTTAAAAAGTTACCTAAATCGTTGCCCGTATCTTCGGGTTTTTTTCCAGAAATTTTTGTTAGTGGAAAAACAACAACAGTAAAATCACCGATTTGGTCTTTTCGAGTTAATTGAACTTGAATGGTATCAAAAGGAACAACTTTTTGGTATAAGTGTTCAATCGATTCCGATGTAATAGTTTTTATTTGGTTTTCGATATTCATAAATTTATAGTGTTATGTTGATTTTTTAAACTGCAAAAGTATAAAATAAATTGTAATTATTCACGATTTGACTTTTTTTTTGATACAGGGATTAACGGATTTTCGTGGATTTTTGTCTTTTCATCACTATTTTTAATGCAAAGACGCAAAGTTGAGAACGCAAAAATTAGTGGTTAGTGATTAGTGGTTAGTGGTTAGTAATGAGTAGTGAGTAATAAGTAGTGAGTAATGAGTAGTGAGTAGTGAGTAGTGAGTAATAAGTAGTGAGTAGAGTATAGTGATTAGATATTGGAGTTTAGATTTGAACTATGAAACTATTAAACTATGAAACTAACAACTTTTTATTTACTCATTCCCTCATTCACTCATTCACTCATTCTCTCATTCCCTTGTCAAAAACTTAAAAATATAAATCCAAAAACAACCAAAAAACCGCATAAATATCCAACAAATATTTGTTTTGTGTTATGGCATGATAGGTATAGTCGTGCGGATGCAGTTAAACCCGAGGCAAGCAAAACCATTGATATTAGAGGCATAATATCAATTCCAAATTTAATGGATAATGCGAATAAAACTCCTGTAACTCCGCCTATTCCCATGGTGTGAATGCTTATTTTCCAAAAATAAGAAACAAAAGCAGCAATAAGAACAGAAATTATTGATGCGAGAAAAAAACTGTTCAGCAATGTTGGCATACCAATTTTTTTTAGGAGAAGAAAACCCAAATAGTAAAAAAACACTGTGATGACCATTGGAATAACACGTTCGCGTTTATTTTCCAAAAAAAGAGTTTTAATAATTTTAAATTGATACAAAAGAGGCAAAATAGTCATAGGCAAAACTGCCGTTGTAACAAAAATCAGAACTGTAATAACTTGTTTTGTAATAGCGGGCAAAAGCGAAAGATGCGTTCCTGTGTTGAAAATCAGGACTATTCCTATTGTGGGCATCAAAATAGGATTAAAAATGATTGAAATTATATGGCTTGCTATTTTCATTTTTTTCTATTTTTAGCGATAGATACACTGATTTGACGGATTTGACGGATTTTCACGGATTTTTTCATTTTTTTTTACCCCCCGAGTTACGCTTACGCTTATTCGGGGTTATCTACGTTTAACTCATTTCAAGAAATTCAATGCATCGCCTTACGGAGTTAGTCAAAGGAATTTTTTCTCATTTTATTATTCACTTATTTTCTCATTCAATTATTCTCTCATTCACTCATTTTCTCATTCACTCATTTTCTCATTCACTCATTTTCTTATTCACTCATTCACTCATTCACTCATTCACTCAAATTTAAAGTTCTTTTCTTAGTCGTGCAACGGGGATACCCATCCGTTCGCGATATTTAGCTATTGTACGGCGTGCTATATTATAAGATTTTTCTTTTAGGATTTCGGTTAATTGTTCGTCTGTTAGGGGTTTTTGTTTATTTTCGTTGTTGATACAATTTTCGAGTATTTTTTTAATTTCACGGGTAGAAACTTCTTCACCTGTTTCGGTTTGTATTTTTTCAGAAAAAAAGAATTTTAACGGCAATATTCCGAAATGAGTTTGAATATATTTGCTACTTGATACCCTTGATACCGTTGAAATGTCAAATCCTGTGATATCGGCAATATCTTTAAGAATCATTGGTTTAAGTTTAGTTTCGTCACCTTCTGCAAAATATTCGAGTTGATATTCTAAAATAGCGCTCATAACAGTCATTAAAGTATCTTGTCGTTGTTTTATAGCGTCAATGAACCATCTTGCAGAATCGAGTTTCAGTTTAACAAAAGTAATTGCCTCTTTTTGAGCGGGTGTTCGTTTCTTTTTGTTTGTTTGATACTCGGTAAGCATATCGGAATAAGTTTTGTTGATGCGAAGGTAGGGCACGTTTAAGTTATTGAGCATTAAATTGAAACGGTGGTTGTCGTCTTCTTCCAAAATAAAATCGGGAATAATATGAAAATTATTTTTTTCTAATGGATTGCTGTATGAACTACCGGGCTTAGGGTTTAAGCGCAAAATTTCGTCAATAGCGAGTTTCAGTTGCTTGTCGTTAATTGCAAGTTTCTTTTTCAGTCTATCATAATGTTTTCGTGCAAACAAATCAAAATTATCTTTCAACAAGTTGAATGCATTATTAAGGTCGGGTGTGTTCAATCCTTTTCGTTGAATTTGCAATAAAAGGCATTCTTGGAGGTTTTTAGCACCAACTCCTGGCGGGTCAAAATCTTGTATTATTGTAACAATTTCGTCAACTTCTTGAGTTTCAACCTCTAAACCTTGTGTAAAAGCGAGATCGTCAGTAATTTCTTCAACATTACGTCTTAGGTAACCGTCTTCGTCGATATTTCCGAGAATTTGTTCAGCAATAATTTTTTGTTTTTCTGTAAGGATTCTTAAACCAAGTTGTGCGATAAGGTGCTCCCGGAAGGACGTTCCTGTACTGAATGGTATTTCTTCGCTTTTCATCACTTTGGAATAGTTGTTTGTTTGTAATTTATAAGTTGGAATGGTTTCGTTTTGTAAATATTCGTCAATAGAAAAATCTTTTTCATTTGGTTCGGTATTGTCACTTTGAGGCTCTTCGTTATAATCATCTATGTCTTGTTCTTCGCCGCTTTCAAGTAGAGGGTTGTCTTCCATTTCCTCTTTAATTCGTTGTTCAAGCTGGCTTGAAGGTAATTCAATAAGTTTGACGACCTGTATTTGTAGGGGCGACATCTTTTGTTGCTGATTGTACTGCAAACCTTGTTCTATCATAACTTTTTCTAAATAAAATTTTAACAAAAGTAAGTAAAAATTTTTTATTACAAAATTTTAATCAATAAAAAATTCAATTATTGCGCTAAAATTCCTATTGTACTTTGACCATATCCGCACCAAATTCCGATTCCTCCGTCTATATTGCTTTTGAGGTTGTTATTTGCAGGGAAAATAGCATTGGATCTGTTAATGATTTCGTTTTGCCAAATATTCCAAAAATCAAATCCTTCTTTTGGCATCGTACGGAGTCGCACAAATATAAGGTCGCCATCTGTAAAAAAGAAGTCGTAGTTTCTTTGTGGAAAAATAGTAATACCACGTGTTATCTGAATGGAAACATCTTGAGTGGTAAAATTATCGCTATTGAAATTACCATAAAGACAAGGTACAAATATTTCGTCAATACTCTCGATTTTTGTTGCAATTTGATAATAGTTTTGCATATCTGGCGGGTTGGAAAATTCTACGGTTATATATCCTGTTGTATCTGTGGGATTTGTCCGCGTATATTTCAACTTATTGATTGGAACTGACTGAGGTATGTACGTTTCGGAAGTTATTGTCTGATTAAAACTATGTATTGTCAATTTGTAATGTTTTCCCACTTGTCCGATAATTTTCTCGCCTTTATAGAGGTAAGGTGGTAAATAGTTGGAAGTATAAGTTAATCTAAGGGTATCGCTATCTATGTCGTCTGATACAATGACCATTGCTGTCCTGATAGAATAATTTAAATGATTTGTTGAGTCTACTATTTCGTTCAGCGGAACACTGCGCGAAAGCAAAACGTGCGCTACTTCTCCTTCCTCTATCCAGCCTTCAACAACAATTTTTGATTCGCCCTCGTTTATGTTATAATCATTTATTTGACAAGATGTTAGAACTGCCAAACAAATTATGATAATAGACAGATTTTCACTGATTTTTTTCATTTTGTCGGGTATAAAATAAATACAAAGATAAATATAATTTTTTATTTTTGTTTCAAATTATCCCTTAAATCCGCGAACAAATTTCAAAATGTACATCTATCAAAGGTTCAATAACAAACAAATTCGTGGGAATATGTAACCAATTTTAATCAAAAATCAGCAACTCGCCCACTTCCGAGGGGTGCGTCGTCATTTGATGGTTTTTGTGTCTTATTCAATTTAGATTGTAATACAACATTATTTGGGGGTGGAGTTTCAAAATCATTATCGCTATAATTGTCATTAAAATTATCTGTATTTTCGAAATAATCTTCGAACCTAACCAATTCGGGTCTGAATCTAAGTTTTCTTTCGCCTGTTGCGCCGTTTCGGTTTTTAGCAATGTTAATTTCTGCCAAGCCAACTGTTGAATTTCCATCAGTATCAGTCAATACTTTGTAATATTCGGGTCTATGAATAAGAAGTACCATATCGGCATCTTGCTCAATAGCACCCGATTCTCGTAGGTCGGACAAGTGCGGTCTCTGTTTGTCACCCGAACGTCCTTCGACTCCTCTATTTAACTGTGAAAGGGCAATAATAGGAATATTTAATTCTTTTGCGAGCCCTTTTAATGAACGTGAAATCATACTGACTTCTTCTTGTCGGTTAGATGGTTTCATACCGCTGGCGTGCATCAACTGCAAATAGTCCACAATAACAACTTTAATATCATGCAATTTTTTGAGTCGGCGGCATTTAGCGCGCAGTTCAAAAATTGAAAGTCCGGGAGTGTCGTCAACGTAAATTGGTGCTTCCTCTAAATTCCTTATTTTTGAGTGAAGATGTTCCCATTCAGATGTTGAAAGATTTCCTGTTTTGATTTTATCAGAATCTAATTCGGTTTCAGAAATAATTAACCTATTAACTAACTGAATGTTTGACATTTCTAATGAAAAGAATGCAACGGGTTGTTTATATTCAACGGCAATATTACGTGCCATCGTTAATACGAATGCTGTTTTACCCATTGCGGGTCTGGCGGCAATAATAATTAGGTCAGAGTCTTGCCAGCCCGATGTTACTTTGTCAATGTCCATATAACCTGATGGTACGCCGCTGAGTCCGTCAGTTCTTTGTTTTGCTAATTTTATTTTTTCGATTGTATCGGCAAGAATAGGAGCAATGTGCAAAACATCTTTTTTCAGTGTTCCTTGCGAAAGCTGAAAAAGGGAATTTTCGGCTTCTTCGAGTAAATCGTCAACATCAATGGTTTCGTCGTAAGCTTTTGTTTGAAAGTTAGTTGAAAGAACAATTATTTCTCTTTGCAGGTATTTTTGATAAATAATACGGGAATGATATTCAATATTCGCTGCTGCAGCAACACGGTTAGTCAGTTGTGCGATGTAAAAAGCGCCCCCAACTTCTTCTAATTTTCCTAATCTGCGAATTTCCTCTGTAACCGTCATTATATCAATAGGATTCTCTTTTAGAAACAAATTATAGGCTGCTTGAAAAATTATTTGATGAGCTTCTCTGTAAAAACATTCGGGTTTAAGCAGTTCGGATACAATAGCAAAAGAATCTTTCTCAAGGAGCATTGCACCAAGAATAACTTCTTCTAAATCAGTATCTTGCGGGGGCATCCGACCACCAGCTATTTCAGCAGGAGGCGCAACTTTATTTTTGAAATTTTTAACTTTCTCTTCCATAAAACTGTTTGAAACATAAAGAGTTGTCTATTTTTTAGGTGCTAAAAATTTATTATAAAGAATTAATCCTATAATTGTAATCACTCCAATGGAGCTAAATATCAGCCATAATAACGATGGATTATTCATTTTATCTACAAAATGGACATATAATGTAGCACCGAGAATACCGCCAATTCCACTACCAATCACGCCATACAAAAATGAGTATCCTAAAAATAGCGCTTTTTTGTCGTCAGGTGCAATAAGTCCAACGTATGAAAGAAATTTTGGGTGTGCGGTCATCTCGCCAATTGTAAAAATTATAATTCCTATCATAAATATCCAAATATGAGCAGAAATAGCGAGTATAGCCATTCCCAGAGTACCAAACGAAATACCGACAATCATTGTTGGAAGTGCCTTTTTATTCCTAACTAATGCTGACACAACTATTTGTAAGACAATAATTACGCCCGCATTAACGACCGTTACATGCTCTACATCAAAATGCCACGATGGATTTTCGACAAATAAACCCAAAAATTTATTTATCGCATTGTCTAACGGTGCAGCATCAACATAATCATTGACATACCACAAAACTGTGTCAAACATTTGAAAATATAGTATCCAAAAGCAAGAATAAATTGCTATCATTACGACAAAACGGTAATCTTTTAAGACCAAAACTGCCTCTGTAAGTACTTTTCCAATTGACTTAACTGCTTGTTGCGTAACAGGTTCTTTGTATAAAAAAATGTTCATAAAAAGTAACATTCCCGTAAAGATAGCAGCCATAAAGAAAATATAACTGTAAGAAATTTGTTTTAAGAATGGCACCAGAACAAGCGGGAAAAGACAAGCGCCGAGGTTAATTGTCCAATAAAATATACCGAAACCGAGAGTAGAATTTTTTTCGTTGGTAGTTCGCGCTATTGTACCCGAAATGAGTGGTTTGAAAAATCCTGCACCTACTGCCATCAATATCAGACTTGCAAAAATTGTGTTGAACGACATGGAAATACCGCAGAAAAAATAGCCAAAACTCATCAAAACCATCGAGCCGAATAGTACCTTTTTATAACCGAAACGTCCTGCAATAGCGCCTGATAAGATTGGAAGCAAATAAACCAATGGTGTAATAGTACTTTTTATTATTCCTACGCTTTCTTTAGAAATTCCCAAGCCACCCGAGACAATACTCATGGTTAAATAAACAGAAAGTACCGACATAACAGCGTAATATGAGCCGCGTTCAAAGAACTCCATTACTATTACAGTCCAATAGTTACGCTTAAAAGAGCCAAATCCAATTTTAGATTTTTGTTGTTTCATATATCTTTAATTTTTTTTACAAAAGTAGATGAATTTTTTGGAACTGCAAGCATAAAAAATGAAAAAAATTCTTAATAAAACTATTTTAACGCAAAGTCACAAAGTTGAGAATGCAAAGAATGTGTAGGGTGATTTAATCTCTTCACTTTATTATAGTTACCGTTGGAATAGACCCCAATTAAATGTTATTAATTAAAATAAAATAATAATTATAAATTTATTGGTATTTCAAGATAAATAATTACTTTTGCAAAAAATTCAAACAATAAATTAAAAATATTTCATGAATAAATTTATTGACTATCAGTCGTTTACAAGCGGTAAATTTACACGATTCTTGTCGTTTCTTTTACTTTTGACTCTTTTGGGGGAAGAAGATCTTTGGCATTATTTCCCTTTTTTTACCTCGCAATATTTTCCGCAAAACGCGATGCCATATTTTATTATTTCGGTATAATTTTCTGATAGTAGTTCGTCAGCGTATTTGCTGTCTTCAATTTGTTTAAGTGCGGCATCACACTCTTTTTGCAGGTATTTCTCTTTTTTTGCCCACTTTAACTCCATAATCACGGCTTTGTTGCGGCGTGTGGCTTGTTTTAGAACTATATCGCATCGTCCGAGACCTGTTTCGCGATTAGATTTTACGGTGTAATATTGTAATTTGTTAAGAATACCAACGATGAGACCGTGATAAAAATCTTCTTTTCCATCAAAATAACTTATACAGTCTCCAAGCAAGTTGTTTAATTCATCTTGGACGATTTGTGCGTTGCCGCTTAATAGTGCATCGAAAAACAGGCTAAAGTCTCTTTCTCTCACCTTTTCTTTGAGCCATTCTTGTATCTTGGTTTCGTAAATATACTGTATTTCCAGATTAGGTACAGACAAGTCCAAAATCGTATGTACACCTTCGCGACGACTGCCTACTTTTTTCAAATAGCCGGTAAAGAACAAAAAGTTCCAAAGGTTATCAACATCTTTATCTATTTCATCGTAGGTAACGTCTTCGTGGATTTTTTTTGAAATAATTCCACCTGAAATCAATGTTTCAAGGTCTGTCCTTACGTCGGCGTTTGATTTTTCCAACAATTTTTTTACAATATCGTTGCTGCTTGTGTTAGCCCAATATGGTTGGGGTTCCTCGTCAGGCATGACTGTCCATTCGCTTAAACATGTTATGAGGCTCCAAGGGTTATATACTTCTTGTTTTCCAAACAGATAGCCATCATACCAGTCTCTTATGGATTGAGTTTTATCTTCAAAGTTGTAATGTTTTAGCATAGCGTCCACATCCACTTGCGTAAAACCGAAATACTCGCCATAATGCCCGGAAAGGATTGATACAACTTCAAGATTATTTAATCCGGTGAATATGCTCTCTCTTGAAATCCGCAAACATCCCGTAATTACCGCTAACTGAAGATGTTCGTTGCTTTTTAGCGCGCTACCCAAAAGCGAGCGTATGAACTCGACCATATCGTCATAGTAACCGCGCCGCCAAGCGTTTTCAAGCGGTACATCGTATTCGTCAATCAAGATTATTGTTTTTCTACCGTGATATGCTTCCAAACATTTGCAGAGAAAACCAATGGACGAGGAGTATTCATCTTTCGAAGCCTCACGAGACGCCAGCTTTTCAAACAGCGCTATATCGTACTTATTCTGTATTTTTTCAAGCACATAATGATGCCGCGAAAACTCTGACGCTATTTTTTCTTTCAATACATAATAAGAGCTTTCAAAAGCGCTTTTATTCGCGTCCTTAAAAATCAAGAATATCACCGGATATTTCCCTTGATGCTCCATATATTCCTCGCCGGCGCTTTCTATTTTCAGTCCGTTAAACAATGCCCGCGTATCCTTGCCGCTCAAGGGCGCAGTATCTTCAAAGAAGCATTTGAGCATTGTCTGGTTGAGCGTCTTGCCGAAGCGACGCGGACGGGTGCAAAGCGTAAACTTTGATCCCTTTGCCAAAATGTCCCTTATAAATAAGGTCTTGTCGACGTAGTAATAGCCCTCCTCTATCATAGAGGCAAAAAACTCGATGCCGATTGGTAACTTTTTATACTTTTTATCTAACATTTCGATTTTGAATTTTCTGCAAAAATACTTTTATTTTTTCATTGCTTCAACATATCTTTAATCTCGCCGATAGAACTCAATATTCCTGTTGCTTCGTAGGGTAAGTAAACCATCTTGTTGTCTTTGCCGCTCACCATTTCTTTGAGAGTATCAATATACCGTATTGCTACTAAATAGTTCACAGGGTCGCCGTTTTTAATTGCGTTTGCGATAAGGGCAATTGCTTCTGCTTCGCCTTGAGCGACGCAAATACGCGCTTCTGCTTCGCCTTGAGCGCGTAGCACTTGCGAACGTTTCTCGCCTTCTGCCTGATTTATTGCCGCTTCTTTCTTGCCTTCCGAATTTAAAATTTGAGATTGCTTTTCGGCTTCAGCAGTCAGGATTTTTGCGCGTTTATCCCGTTCGGCGCGCATTTGCTTTTCCATAGCGTCGCGTATATCGTGCGGCGGGTTTATGTCCTGCAACTCCACGCGGTTTACCTTCACGCCCCATTTATGCGAGGCGTCGTCTAATACAGTACGCAACTTGCCGTTGATAGTGTCGCGGGAAGTTAAGGTTTCGTCCAAATTCATCTCGCCTATGACATTACGAAGGGTCGTTTGCGTAAGTTTTTCGATAGCGTCGGGAAGATTCGCTATTTCATACACCGACTTGACAGGGTCAATTATCTGAAAATACAAGACAGCATTGATTTCTGTTACTACATTGTCTTTCGTGATTACGTTCTGCTTCGAAAAATCGTAAACCGTTTCGCGTAAATCAATTTTACTTGTTTCTTTTCTCACGATAATCGTTCGACCATCGTAATCTTCTTTGACAAAACGCCAAATAACAGAACGGCGCTGGTCAATGACAGGAATAATGATGTTTATCCCCGCAGAAAGCGTCCTGGAATATCTGCCCAAACGCTCTATAATGACAGTTTCCGACTGTCGAACTATGGTGATACCCGCTATCGTAAACACCACTGCTAATACCATGATGGCAAAAAATAAAAAAATCATACTGAAATCCTCCTAATTTTTTATTTATCTAATCTGTTTTAACTTTATTTATTGGTTTAACAACTAAAATCGTACTTTCAATTTTTACAACTTCAATAATCTCATTTTCAGGGATAACTTCCCCGTTTTGGCTTGTCGCTTTCCAATCATCGCCGTACACAAATACACGTCCGCTGTTTTTTGAGTAATCAATCGTTTCGGTTACTCTGCCCGTTTGCCCCACTATTGCGTCTATATTGGTTTTTACGCTGTCGGTTTTCCGAAAGGCATATTTAACCATAAACGGACGTACCGTAAAAAAAGAAGCAGTAGTAACGATACTGAATATAAGTATCTGTATTTTAAAGTCTACTCCAAAATACGCGCCTATACCCGAACCGATGCAACCCAACGAAAAACACAAAAATACACAAGCCCCTGCGGAAAAAATCTCCGCAATAACCATAGCAACCGCTATGATAAGCCATATATGCCAAATTTCAACAATTTCCATATTTATTACATCTAAAAAAACGTCGCAAAGATAATGTATTTTTCAAAAAAATCAAAAAAATCTCGTAGAAGAAAAATATTCTCTATTATAACGTCACTTCTTGAAATTTTCTTCTGAACTCAAGCGGCTTTCGTATCTTTTCAAACGATTTTAAAGTTCCGCCGGTACCTACAATTCTTACGGTACCATAATTTAAAATTCGCCCTAAAATACTTTGGTCAACTCTAATTAAAGTTTTATTAACATACCTTCCCATTTCTTTATTTTTTTTTTAATTAAACTTTCATTCGGTTTTTATTACAATTTTTTATTAATCTTCCATCTTAATCAATAATATCTGATTCAGTTATTTCTGACAAACATTCAGCCGTCAGTTTTACCTCTTTTGCCAAACGATTTGATTGACGTTCTAATGTTTTTTCAAAGAAATTTCTTACAAAGCGGGCGTTGCCGAAGTTACGGTCTTTGTTTTCGACGGCTTTTGTAAAAATTGTTTTTACAATATCATCAACATTATCTGCTAAATGGTAGTCAAAATTTTTGAGGTTTAGTTCAAAAATTTGATACAGTTCGCTATCGGAATAGTCAGGAAATTCGATGTATCTATTAAAACGCGATTCTAATCCGGGGTTAGTGTTGATAAAATCTTTCATCTCGTCGGTATAACCGGCAAGAACTACCACTAACCTATCACGGTCGTCTTCCATACGTTTCAGAAGAGTAGCAATCGCTTCTTTTCCAAAATCATTACGACCACCCGCTATTAGCGAATATGCTTCGTCAATAAACAAAACGCCGTCTAATGCGCTGTCTATTATTTTGTTTGTTTTTACGGCAGTGTGTCCAATGTATTCGCCAACTAATCCCGAACGGTCTGTTTCTACAAGATGTCCGCTTTTCAAGATACCCAATTCTTTGTATATGGCGCCAATAATTCTGCCCACAGTAGTTTTTCCCGTACCCGGATTACCTGTAAAAACACAGTGATAGTTGAGTTGTGAGGATTTTAAACCTTTATCTTTTCTTAACTGCTGTATCTTTATAAAATTTGTCAGTGTTTCAATTTCAGTTTTTACTGAATTGAGACCAATTAAGTTCTGTAATTCTTTTTGTGGGTTTTCGTGTACTTTTTGTAATGGTTTTGCTACCTCCTTTTTATCTTCTTCAACTAACCGCGTCTTATGTTCTTTTAGTCTCTTATTATATTCTTCATTCCATATGCGGATTCGTTCCGCAAACTCTTCAGATGTGATTTTTCCTTCTTTTCTCAATTTGTCGGTTTTTTCTGAATATTCATCAAGATATCTATCATATTCTACCTTTGTGATTTTTCCACTTCTTACATCTTCCCACTTGTATTTCAAATCTATTTGTTTCACACGTTCTTCTATCAATTTATCACGTTCTTCAAACCATTTGCAATGCTCTTCATAAAGTATGTCTCCTCGAACCAATTTCTCTTCAAGAGTTATTTTTCCTTCTTTTTCAAGTTTGTCAGTTTCGTCTGAATACTCATCAAGATATTTACGAAATTCTGGTTCAGTGATTTTTCCATTTTTTACATCTTCCCACTTATATTTCAAATCTTTAACATTTTTTTTGGCTTCTTCCTTTTTATTTTGAAATTTTATCTCTATCCATTCATCGTCATCTGATTTCTCAAGTTCTTCTAACCAAATGTCGTTTCGTGCCGAATACTCTTGATATGTGATTTTTCTTTCTTTGAATAGTTTGTGAGTTTCTTCGTTATACTCTTTAAGAAATCTATGATATTCTTCTTCTGTAATTTTTCCGCTTTTTACATCTTCCCACTTATATTTCAAATTTACTTGGTCTTCACGCACGGTGTTTTGGTATTCCTCCATCTTGTTCTCAACGTCTTTCCGCGTATTCTCAACATCTTCCCACGTATATTGTACTTTACCAATATTGGGATGGTAGTTATCTACTCCATTCCATTTATCTTTTAATGCTTTTAATATTTTCATTTTTATTTTTATTATTTTTCATTGCTCTACCAGTCTTGATTAATCGGTATTGTTACTTTAAATTTCGAAATCAAAGACAGGTCAAACACCGGCGCACCATTTCCATTTTTTTCCAATTCGGCGGTGGCTCTTTTGATACC
>WRMI01000056.1 GCA_009777175.1 Marinilabiliaceae bacterium | reverse complement strand
AAATCCTAAATTTAATGAAAAAAGTCGTTTTTTTACACAAGCCGTTGTTTCAGAATTGTCTATCTTTGCAAAAATTTTAAACAAATATAATATGAATTACGATTTTATACAAGAGTATTGTCTCTCAAAAAAGGGCGCAGAAGAAGATTATAAGCAAGAATGGGATGCCATTCGATATTGTGTTCGTGGTAAAATGTTTGCGTTAGTTGGTCACGACAACGAAAAAAATCCGATAATTTCGGTCAAACATAAACCCGAATACGGCGTGGAACTACGGGAAAAATATAGAGATATAATTCCCGGATATTATTTGAACAAGATGCACTGGAGTTCGCTATTTTTAAGCGGAAACGTCCCCGAAACAGTTTTGAAACAGATGCTTGACGGTTTTTATGAATTGATTTTCAATTCGTTACCTAAAAAAGTTCAAAATGAAATTACAAACCAAAAAATAACTGAATAAAATGAAAGTAAACAGATTAACGCCAAATTTGGCTGTTGCCGACATACGGCAGACCGTGCAATTTTATTGCGATAATTTAAGTTTTGAGTTGGTTATGGCAGTTCCCGAAACTCAAGACGGAATAGACCCGCAACTACTTGACGACAAAGAATATGTATATGCGATGTTGAAAAAAGACAACACCGAATTGATGTTCCAAAGAATAGATACGCTCAAAGAAGATATTACTCTTTTTGACAAGGATTCAATTGGAGCAAGCATGTCGTTATATTTACAGGGAAAAGGAATTGATGACTTTTACAATAATTTGAAAAATAAAAACATCCAAATTTCTGAAATGCGGCTTACTTGGTACGGAATAAAAGAGTTTTACATTAAAGACAATAATGGTTATATTTTAGGCTTTGCCGAAGAAGTGCAAAAATCTGAAGAATAACAAATTTTTATCAAAACCTTATACAACCTTTTGCTTATTTTTAGTACTTTCAATTCTAATTTTAACCGACGAGTTAAATTGTCATTTCTGGTTATTGGAATTGTGCGAAGTTGTTCTACTTTATTCTTAAAATAATTATCAGAAAAATGATTATTGGACAAGATGATATGTCGCAATAATTTCAGTGTGAATTTAATTGTCTCATATTTAACAAATGGCAGAGCAGCGTGATATTCAGGATGTTGCAGAACAAACATATATCGTTCAAAATATGCGTCACTGTGGTCAATAAAATTTTTTTGAGCCAATACAATATCATTGGGGTTGCAAATACTGCCCTTTCTTTGCAGATAATAATAATATTCGTTGTGAAGGTAAACAACTTGATTTGCTTTATGAAAGAGAAAAAGAGTAACAAAATCGTCTGCTAAACCTCTACCTTCCGGGAAATCGATGTTTTCGAACAAGGATTTTTTAAAAATTTTGTCCCACATAACTGAATACCATTTTTGATTGTCTAATAATAAGAGTACTGCTTCTTTACGTGGAACTATTTCATTTTTTCCTTTTAAATCTTCGGGTACGTTGTGTTCAATTCGTCCGTCCTCCCACACATAGCAAAAGCTACACATAGCAATATCGGAATTTGTATTAATTAATGCTGTCATCATATCAGAATACATACGGGGTTCAGTCCAGTCGTCTGCATCAGCAAAGGTAATAAATTGCCCTGATGCAATATTAACTCCATCTTTTCGTGCGTTGGATGCGCCTTCGTTCTGTTTATGAATGACTTGAATGCGACTATCACGTTTTTGCCATACATCGCAAATATCTCCCGTTGTGTCAGTGCTGCCATCATTGATAAGAATGATTTCCAAATTGTTATAAGTTTGAACTACAATAGATGACAAGCACTTGTCGATAAATTTTTCGACATTATAACAAGGGATAATAACTGAAAGAAGAGGTGTCATATTAATTTGATTTTTTTTGGTAAGCCACTAATTACTGCTACTAAGGTTGTTTATTGAAAAAATAAGGTACAAATAAGGTTTTTACTGTTTTACTGATTTATTAAAGGGTGGCGACCGCAAGGGTTCGCCCCATTCACTCATTCACTCATTCACTCATTTTTCTACCAAGCGTTGCATTCCTAACGGAATGCTTTCTTGCTCATTTACTCATTTACTCATTCTCTCATTTACTCATTCACCCATTCACTCATTTTTCTACCAAGCGTTGCATTCCTAACGGAATGCTTTCTTGCTCATTTACTCATTCACCCATTTACTCATTTACTCATTCACCCATTCACTCATTTACTCATTCACCCATTCACTCATTTACTCATTCACCCATTCACTCATTCACTTCTTAAAATAAAACTTTATAATATTTTGAAACTCTAAATCTTTTGTAAAACCTTCATTTTTAAGAATAAAAGCAATTCTTACGCGTAATTCGTTAAAGAGATATTTTTTTCTGAAAATCATCACTTTAAGCATCAAATATATTATTCCTTTAATTTTTCTTAAAAAACTTTTTTTGGATTCATGGATTATTTTATCATATTTCTCTAAAATAGGGTTTGAGAGTTCCATTGAATTTAATAAGTTTTTTTTGTAATTCCATGTCAATCTATTTGGTGGCAAATAGTGTTTTAGCAATAAAGATTCGTCGTAGAACAACTTATATCCGAGCAATAAAATTCTTTTACAAATTTCGCAGTCGTCTCCCGATGTTAAAATATTTCCTGTTCTACCTTGATTTAAAAAAGGATGCTTAAAATTAAGCACTTTACGTAAAATATCTTTTCTTGTCATCAAACCTGCTCCCCAAATCCAACCTTTATTAGAAACATCACCAGATTTATTTGCTTGTTCTCCTATTGCATAATAAATTTGAAAATCATTGAACCAATCGGGGAAATCGATGTCGCTTACTGCCATTGTTTTACCGCTAAGAGCGCCAATTGGAGGGTTATTTTCCATCAAATTGTATGCTATTTGTAGATAATCGGGTAGCAGCCAGTTGTCGTCATCACAAAAAAGAATATAATCATATCTCGCTTCGTTACTCCCTTTTCTGCGTGCAAACATTTGTCCGGGAGTATCTTCGTCAATTATCTTAAATTTAAAATCGGTATGATATTTATTCCATTCCGACAAAGCAACCTCTTTTGTTCTGTCGGTGGAGGCATTATTGACAATTATTAATTCAACAGGTATTTCTTTGTTAAGTTGTTGTTTTGCAATATATTCCAAAGTTTTTGGCAACCGTGTTTCACTATTGAAACAGCAAAGAATAATTGAAATTCCTTTTTTCAAAGTTTTAAAATTACAATTAAGCATTCTGCAATACATTTGACAATTTTTAATATCATTTCGGCAAATTTCAGCATCTTTTGAATTCCAAATTTCTTCGGGAGAAGATGTTTTCAAAGAGCCAACAGGTTTGATATTAAAACATAACCTAACGTTGCCATAAGGGTCAACTGCAAAGTTTTGTGTACCTACGGTGCAAACGATTTGTTTTAAGATATCGGATGGCTTTTTTAAGAATAGTTGGTACGCATCTAATTGTTCAAACGAATTGTGAATATTATCATTAGCGCTTTTCAATGCTATCAATTTATCAATAATTGGGACAAAATCTTCCGACATTTTCAAATATTTTTCCTGTAAATTTTCGGGTATTATGTAGGAAGTTGTGTCTAATCCGCTTGTCTCGCTATATGCGTGGAATGAACTTATGTCTTCAATAAGTTGAAACATTATGCCGTCTAATTGATTTTTGGAAACAAACTCAACCAATGGAATAACTTCTTTTACGTTTTCAGGGAAAACAATAGTTGAAATTGAAATTGACAAATTGTTTCTTTTTTTCTTTTTTAAACTGTTTAACATTAATAATGCCTCTATCACTTTTTCGGCACTTTTTTCTCTTCCTCTTGATTTATCATGGATTGAATGGTCGATGATTGAATTTAAAGAAATATCGAGGGCATTTAGTTTAGAATCAATAATTTTGTGATAATATTTAGAAATAGAAAATGCGTTTGTAACGACCATAGTTCTGATATTCAAAGAATAAGCATACTCAATTAGTTCAAAAATATCATTTCTTAAAAACGGTTCGCCACCCGAAAAACAAATTGAAAAATCTTCGCCAAGCCAATGTTTTAGTTTCAAAATAATATCTTTCCACTCTTGTGTAGAAAGTTCTTTATCAATAACATCAGCGTGATTAATGTGCCATTTTGCGCATGTATCACACCTCAACTGACATCTGTCGGTTATATCAAAGGTAATTTGTTGGGGCTTTTTCATCTGTTTATATTTTCACGGTACAGGGTACAGGGTACAGGGTACAGGGTGCGTCTCAAGGTTACTCTGTGTGTCAGTGTAATTGATTTTTTTGTTACACAGAGGGGCACAGAGAACACGCAGAGGGGCACATAGATTTTCATTTAATCATTTTCTACCAAAAGATATATTCATTTCAATAAATTCAATGCTTTCTTACTCACTACTCACTACCCACTACTCACTACTCACTACCCACTACCCACTACTCACTACTCACTACCCACTACTGACTACTCACTACTTACTACTCACTACTCAAATCTCACTACTATTTTTTCCCAATAATAGCCTCTACTTCCTCAATTGTGATAGGGATTCTATCTCCAAGAATTCGTGCACCTGATTCAGTAATCAAGATATCGTCTTCGAGTCTTATTCCTCCGAAGTCGCGAAATAGTTCTACTTTTTTGTAATTAATAAAGTTTTCAAACTTCTTTTCTTTGAGCCAAGCGTCAATTAATGCGGGAATAAAATAGATACCCGGTTCGACTGTAATAACAAAACCTTTTTGGAGTCTTCTACCTAAACGTAAGGATTTAAGTCCAAATTGTGTAGAGCGTTGGATTTCATTGTCATAGCCAACAAATTTTTCGCTATAATCTTCCATGTCGTGTACATCTAATCCTAACATGTGCCCTAATCCATGCGGGAAAAAGAGTGCGTGAGCACCTTCATTAACGGCTGTTTCAATATCACCTTTCATCAGTCCGATGGATTTTAATCCTTCCGCAATGACGGATGCTGCTAAAAGATGCACTTCTTTGTAGGGAACACCGGGTTTTGCGGCATTAATTGCTGCGTTATTTGCATTTAAAACAATTTGGTAAATCTCTTTTTGATGTTGGGTGAACCCTTTTGCTACGGGAGTTGTTCGCGTATGGTCAGTAGCATAATGAAGCGGAGATTCAGAACCAGCATCAACGAGCAATAAATCGTATCTTTTTAATTTGTTTCCGTGATAATGATTATGAAGCGTTTCGCCTCTAACAGAACATATTACGGGAAAAGAAACCATTCCACCACCCGAAATGGAAATACCTTCAATAATTCCTGTAATTTCTTGCTCGGTAGTACCCGGTCGTGCAATTTTCATCGCTGTTGTATGCATTTTGTATGCGACGCTCATGTGACGTTCCATTTCATCGATTTCTACCTCTTCTTTTATACTTCGCATTTCAACGCATGCCCTTACCAAATCCTCTGAAAAAGATTCGCGAACTTTGTTTGGTGAAATACCTGTTAATTCGCTTATTAGGATTATGTTTTCTCCACGATATGGCGGCGTAAAATGTATT
The DNA here is from genome assembly GCA_009777175.1 of Marinilabiliaceae bacterium. Lineage (GTDB taxonomy): Bacteria > Bacteroidota > Bacteroidia > Bacteroidales > Marinilabiliaceae > WRMI01. Next base: position 15,454 of record WRMI01000056.1, on the reverse strand, counting down.
TTTCGACCTTGTTTTACGGCTTCACCAATTATCTTAAAAAGTTCATTATAAGGCAATACTTCCGAAACGCCTGTTAATGATGCTTTTTCAAGCATGGATGATTGCGGTCCCATCCATATTATGTCATCAAGAGTATAATCGTCTCCAAAAAGAATATGACGGTCGTTGTCAATATCAATAATGCCCGCTAAACCTTGTAAATCTATTCCGAAAAAATAGAGAAAGGTACTATCCTGCCTAAAATGGTAGGTATTGCTTGGATAATTCATCGAAGAATCATTGTTCCCAAGAATAAGAATTATTCCGTTCTGTAATTTGGTTTGTAAACTTTTACGTCTGTTTACATAAACTTCTTGTTTAAACATTTTTTATATTTTAAGTTGTTGGTTTTTAGTTTTTTTAGTGAATGAGTAAATGAGTGAATGAGTGAATAAGTCTTCAAAATTCAATTTTTTTTAATTTTTAGTTCGTATATAATTAATTCAACAAAACATCCTTAGTAGAAAATTTTTTATCAACTATAAGCATTCCTTTAGGAATGCACCGCTTGGTAGAAATTGACCAACCCTGACACCTTCATTCCGTTAGGAATGCATCCTATTCTTTTTCTTATTTTTATCATATTTTCCCCAAACATCCTTAGTCGAAATGAGTGAATAAGTACTCAAAATTCAATTTTTTTTAATTTTTAGTTCGTATATAATTTGTTCCATACATGTTGCTAATATTTTATTATTAAACGTTATTTTTTGGATATATTTTATCAATTAGCAAATCTTCTACTCTTTTAGCAGCAGTTAAAGGATTACATTCAGGTTTGAAATTTTTCTTTATATTTAAAATTCAATGAACTGTCAACATCTACTAATTTTTCTTTAAGCAAATGGACGTTAATAAAGGTTTTATTTTCAAGATATAGATAAACCAATAACCGATTTTGGTTGTCGTATTTTTGTTCGTCAAATTTCAAAAAAACTCGTTTTCCGTGCAATTTTTGTTTTAAATATTCTGTTGCTTGTCCGTTCATTTGAGGATTTTGTTTTATTCCTATTAGCCTTACAATTAAATCATTATTTAGTTTTAGAAGTTCGGGGTTAATTATTTCTTTCACAGAAAACAATTCCTCTCTTTTTGTCGAACTATCTGCGTCTATTTTAGATCCGTATTGCAATTTTTTTACATCTATTTTCTTGTCCAACTTATGGACATCAACAAATCGATAGGGTAATTTTTCAAAATCAATTTTCGTTTCGGATTGTTTTATATATTCTGTTTCAACTTGCGAGAAAGTGTCATTTCCACCGATTTTTTCCTTTATTATCGGAACAAATTCGGGATTAATTTCATACCCAACAGAATTTCTGTCTAATTTTTTTGCAACCAACGCCGTTGTTCCGCTACCAAGGAAAGGGTCTAAAATTATTTCTTTGGGAAAAGAAAACATTTTTATCAGTCGAGCAGGCAATTCTTCGGGAAACATCGCCAAATGTTTGTCTTGTTTTGCTCCATTGAAATACCAATGTCCGTTAAAATATGTGTTCCACTCTTCATTGGTCATTGCAGAATTTTCTTTTTGTTGGGCTGTTGGTTTTGGAGCATTTCCTTGTTTCTTAAACAATAAAATATACTCAAAATCTAACTTCACAATGCCATTTCTGGGGTGAGGAAAACTTCCCATTACAGCGCCACCACCCGTGGTATTCATTGTTGTCGCTTTTTGCCAAATTATTTGTCCCATAAAATCGAAACCGACCGTTTCGCAAAATCTTATAATTTCAGAATGTATCGGAATGACTTTGTAGCGACCATAATAAACCGACCTTGCAAATTGGTCGCCAATATTTATACACAAACGACAGCCATCATGCAAAACCCGATAACACTCCGACCACACTAAATTCAGATTGTTGATATAATTTTCGTAACTGTCGTTAAAGCCAATCTGATTCTCTGTTCCGTAGTCTTTGAGTTGCCAATAAGGAGGTGAAGTGATAATCAAATGAACGGAACGGTCTGTTAATTCGTTCATTTGACGGCTGTCACCGTTGATTATTTTATGTATTGTCTTCATCTAAAATTTTTTGCAAAAGTACATCTTTTTTTAAACATTTCAATTTTATTTTCATCTTGACTTTTCTGTCGGTTGCTGTGCTCCACTCCTTGCAGATAATGGCAAAGTTTTTTTCACTTTCAAAAAACTCTACTAACCTACATTATTCATATTATTTATTTTAACGCAAAGTCGCAAAGCATTAATAGTTTTCAGTTTTCAGTTATTTTTTGTGGTCCTTTGTGGTTAAAAGATATTTCCATTTCTTGTGAATAATGCAAGTTAAAAAAGTGCGCAAAAATAGTATCAAAAATTATAAGTGCAAAATTACATTTTATTTTTTATTAAAAAAATATTTTTTCGATTCAACGTTTTTTAGGGAACTATTTTGTTGCATGGTTGCTGTTCCAAAATGGCAGCGCATTTCTCCTCCTCTCCCTTCTTTTTTTTAACTTCGGAAAAACTTCGGAAACTTCGGAAGTTATTCGGAAAAACTTCGGAAATTGGAACTTACAAAATGTACAAATATTTTGATTTATTTGTCTCGCCCTTTTTGGTAAGAAATTCTTTTTCAATTAGTTCATTCAGGTCAGTTCGAGCAGTTCTGTCAGTTACATTGAACTTTTGAGCATATTCCGAAGTTGTGATATTGCCTTTTGACTTGAAATAAATGAGAGCGCCAGTTTGCCGTTCGTTCAATGCAAAACCTTTCAGATATTCGGGGAAATAAATGTTTTTGCGAAAAACTACCCAAAATCCCGAACTTGCAAAATAATACAAAGGCTGCGGTAATCCTGCCTCAGCACATAGCTGGTTCATTTTTCGAATGCCACGACCCCACGCCTCAATATAGCCAATGTGAAAAAATGCGTTGGAAATATCGGGATTATGAGGTACGGAAGAATGTTTGCCTTGCAATGTATCAATTTACGTTACAACTTGCCCACGATATTCTTTCTCAAATAGTCAAATCCGTGTATCAGTCTACCCCCTAATAAAAATCGCTTTAATTATCATACCTGCCATTTTTGGATTTTCTTTGAGTCGGCGAGTACAATAACCAAACCAATCAGTGCCATAAGGAACGTAAACACGCATATTATTTCCTTTTTTGATAATGCTTGCTCGTAACTCGGGCGTAACTCCGTAAAGCATTTGAAACTCATACTGTTCGGGTTTCAAATCATACTTTTTGATAAGTTCGTATGCGCCGTTGACAAGAAACTTGTCGTGGGTTGCAATACCTACATAAACGCCATATTTGAAGAATGTTTCCAAATTTTCAAGGTATTTTTGATTGATTTGGTCGTGCTTTTTGAATGCAATGTTTTCGGGCTCTTGATAAATTCCTTTGCAAAGCCTGATAACCACTGGAGTTTCGGGAGTATGCATTTTTGAAAGCATTTCAACGTCAGCGTCACTTCTTTTTAGGTATGCCTGAATAGCGAGCCCAACATTCTTTGGAAATTCTGCATGTAACCTTTTGTATAAAACAAGTTCTTTGTCAACGCATGGAGAATCTTCCATATCAATTTGAACAAGTCTGTTGGATTCTTGTGCTTTGACAATAATTTCCCTAATGTAATTGTAACAAAGTTCTTCGTCTAATAAAAGACCGAAACTTGTTGGTTTAATTGAAAAAGTAACATTAAGGTTTTCTTCTTTTCCGAACCGTTCCACAATTTCTGCATAAACGTTCTTATTAGTTTCTGCTTCGGGCAGTTCGGTAATAAATTCGCCCAGAAGGTCGATGGTTGCACCTGAACCTTTGACATGCAACTCTTTTGATGATTTAACTGCATCTTCTAATGTTTCGCCCGATACATATCTCTTCGAAAAAAGCCATACAAATTTTTTTGGAAAATAAGGCAAAATCGATGCTATAAATTTGTTAAACATAATTATTGATATTTTTTATTATTTATTTTATTTTTTATTTTTTTAGCCACGAATTACACGAAATAACACGAATTTTTTTTATTTATATAAACTACAAACTCTAAACTCTAAACTTTAATATCTAAACTCTAAACTCTAAAACCTCCCTGCTTTTAAAGTATTTTGCAAAAGAGAAACGATTGTCATTGGACCCACTCCACCCGGCACGGGAGTAATAAAACTACATTTAGGAGCAACATTTTCAAAATCGACATCACCTTTCAGTCTCCAACCGCTTTTAGTTTCGGGTGCTTCAACGCGTGTTGTACCTACATCAATTACAACAACACCTTCTTTAACCATATCTGCTTTCAAAAAACCGGGTTTACCCAACGCTGTAACTATAATATCAGCACGAAGACAAATCTCTTTCAAATTTTTGGTGCGACTGTGACACACCGTAACGGTGGAGTTGCCTTCATTATTATTCAAAGATAATAGAATGCTCAAAGGACGTCCAACGATATTGCTTCTTCCGATGACAACTGCATTTTTACCATTTGTATCGATTTTGTAACGTTTCAGCAGTTCCATAATTCCTTGCGGTGTAGCGGGTAAAAAACAAGGCATACCAAGTGCCATTTTCCCAATATTAACGGGATGAAAGCCGTCAACATCTTTGCTGGGAGAAATCGATAGGGTAATTTTTTCTTCTGAAATATGTTTTGGCAAAGGTAGTTGAACGATAAAACCATCAATGTCATCATTATTATTAAGGTTTTCGATACAATCGAGCAACTCTTTTTCAGTAACATTTTCAGAAAATCGGATAAGCGTTGACTTAAACCCAACCTCTTCGCATGATTTTATTTTTGACGATATATATGTTTCACTACCTCCGTCAGTTCCAACAAGAACAGCCGCCAAATGCGGAACTTTCCCACCTTCCGAAATTATACTTTTTACTTTGGCAGCTATTTCTAATTTAATTACCTGCGCAGTTGCCTTTCCGTCTATTAATTGCATATTTTTTATTTAGTTTTCAGTATTTAGTATTTAGTATTCAGTATTCAGTATTCAGTATTCAGTTATTTAGCCTACATTATTTATATTATTTATTTAAATGCAAAGGCGCAAAGTTGAGAACGCAAAGAACGCTAAAAGTTTTCAGTTTTCAGTTTTCAGTAGTCGGTTATTTGTTTTTTTTTATCAGTTTTCATTTTTTTTCAACCGTGAACCCTGTACCGTGAACCGTGAACCGTGAACCATTTTCCCATATCTAATATCTACACTCTAAACTCTAATATCTAACTTACCTTCCTCCCATATTTGAAAACATATTTGCCAAATTACTACTTTTTCCTTGGGACATCATTCTCATCATTTTTCTAGTTTGGTCAAATTGTTTAATTAAGCGGTTGACGTCGGGTACTGTTGTACCGCTCCCTGATGCAATTCTTCTTCTACGACTACCGTCAATAATAGCAGGTTCATTTCTTTCGGCGGGTGTCATTGAAAAAATGATTGCTTCAATACCTTTAAAAGAGTCTTCTTCAAAATCCATATTTTTGAGCATTTTATTCATACCGGGTATCATACCTGCGAGGTCTTTCATATTGCCCATTTTTTTGATTTGATTAATTTGGCTCAAAAAGTCGTTGAAATTGAACTGATTTTTTGCAATTTTTTTGTGTAGTTTACGTGCTTCTTCTTCGTCATATTGTTCTTGCGCTTTTTCTACTAACGAAACGACATCACCCATTCCTAAAATTCTTGTTGCCATTCGGTCGGGATGAAAAATATCTATTGCGTCAGTTTTTTCGCCTGTTCCAATGAACTTTATTGGTTTATTTACAACGCTTCTTATTGATAGTGCGGCACCACCGCGAGTATCACCGTCAAGTTTTGTTAGAACAACTCCGTCAAAATCTAATCGGTCGTTAAATTCTTTTGCAGTATTAACGGCATCTTGCCCTGTCATTGCATCAACAACGAAAAGAATTTCGTGAGGATTAACGGCTTCTTTAACTGCCGCTATTTCGTTCATCATTGCTTCGTCAATTGCTAAACGTCCCGCAGTGTCAATGATTACAACGTCATAACCTTGCATTTTTGAGTGCCTAACAGCCTCTTTTGCTATTTTTACAGGATTTAAGTTGTCTGGCTCGGTATAAACGGGTACTTGAATTTGTTCTCCAAGCACTTGTAACTGATTAATAGCCGCCGGACGATAAACGTCACCCGCAACTAACAATGGTTTCTTTCCTCTTTTGGTTTTAAGGAGATTAGCCAATTTACCACTGAAAGTAGTTTTACCCGAACCTTGTAATCCCGCTATTAGAATAACCGCAGGATTTCCTTTGATATTTATATCGGTCGAACTGCTTCCCATTAATTCGGCAAGCTCATCATTGACAATTTTCACCATCAACTGTGCGGGTTGTATGGCTTTTAGGACATTTTGTCCCATTGCTTTTTGCTTGACCGTTTCAGTGAAATTCTTTGCAGTTTTATAATTTACGTCAGCATCTAAAAGTGCCTTGCGGATTTCTTTTAATGTTTCGGCAACATTGATTTCCGTAATTCTTCCTTGCCCCTTCAAAATTTTAATTGACCGTGCAAGCCTATCTGATAGATTTTCAAACATTTAATACAAATATTTTATTTAAAAAACATTGCAAAAATAATGCTTTTTTTTAAATTTTCATAATTTCTGCATTTTTGGGGTAAAAATTTTTCACTTTAAACTCGATGGATATTAACTACTATTTAGGTGCTTTATAATACAAAAAACCTGCAACAACAATAAATACAAAATTAGGTATCCACACAGCGAGCCATGGAGGCGCGTTTCCGTTAACGGCAAAAGTAGTAGAAATAGTCATAAATAAAATATATGTAAAACTAAGGGCAATTCCTACTCCGATATGCAGTCCCATTCCGCCTCTAACTTTTCTGGATGCGAGTGAAACTCCCATTATTGACAAAATAAAAGCCGAAAAAGGTGAGGCATACCGCCTATGTTTTTCTATCAAATATTCTTCTACATTACCAACCCCACGCTGGCGCTGCTCTTGTACGTATTGCGTTAACATTCGGTTTGTCATTGTTTCATAAAAATTGCGTTCTGCTTTGAAATCGGAGGGCAACATATTTAATGTTGTATCTAAAAGGTCTCCTTCTGTAATAATCTGTATTTCGGGGCTAATATATTCTCTTTTAACATACTTTTTCAAAGTCCAAAAAGATGAATCAGGATTATATACTGCTTCTTTTGCTGATATTTTCATTATCAGATCTTTACCTTCAAATCTTTCGAGGCTAAAATCATCGCAAACGTCACGTAAAGAAGAATATCGCCAAACATAAACAAAAACGCCGGGGTCAATTTGCATGTGAATATTGTTTAAGCCTGTTTCGCGCCGTTTTTTTATATATTTATTTTCAAAATCTAACCTCGTTTTATTTGCAGGAGGAATAACATAACTGCCTAATACAAAAGAAAATGAACCAATGATGGTTGCGCCAAGAATATATGGAAACATCAACCTCCTAAAACTGACCCCGTTGGATAAGATGGCAATAATTTCTGATTGGTAAGCCATCTTTGACGTAAAAAATATTACTGCAATAAACACAAAAAGCGGGGTAAAAAGGTTCGCAAAATAGGGAATAAAATTAAAATAATACTCAAAAATAATAGATTTAAGTTTTACGGCACTATCGAGGAAGTCGTCAATTTTTTCTGCCATATCAAAAACAACTGAAATGCTTAATATTAGCGCAATAGCAAAAAAGAAGGTGCCAAGAAATTTTTTCAAAATGTAAATATCAATTTTTTTCATATTAATTATAATCTAACCATTATTTGTTTGATAATCTTATTTTTCCATTCAACAAAAGAGTTTTTTAAAATATGTTTGCGTGATTCTTGCATAAGCCAAGAATAAAACGCAAGATTATGTATCGATGCAATTTGCGGACCGAGCATTTCACCTGAAATAAAGAGGTGGCGCAGATATGCTTTCGAATATGTTATATCAATTTCACAAGTTCCTGTTTCGTCTATTTTCGTAAAATCATATTTCCATTTTTCATTTTTTATGTTAATGATACCATTTTGCGTAAATAACATACCGTTTCTACCGTTTCGTGTTGGAATAACGCAGTCGAACATATCAATTCCGAGTGAAATTGCTTCGAGAATGTTAGCGGGCGTACCCACACCCATTAAGTAGCGGGGTTTATCGAGTGGTAGGATATTATTCACAACTTCAATCATTTCATACATAACCTCTTGTGGTTCACCAACGGCTAATCCACCGATGGCATTTCCAGCACAATTAAATTGTGAAACAAAATCTGCCGATTGCTTACGTAAATCTTTGAAACAGCAACCTTGTACAATTGGAAAAAATGTTTGAGAAAAGTTGTAGAGAGGTTTTGTATTTTCAAAATGTTCAATTCCTCGTTTAAGCCAACGGTGAGTAAGTTCCATTGATTTTTTTGCATATTCGATATCAGAATCGCCGGGTGCGCATTCATCTAATGCCATAATAATATCTGCTCCGATAATTCTTTGTGTATCAACAACATTTTCGGGAGTAAAAAGATGTTTTGAGCCGTCTATATGTGATTGAAATTCTGCACCATTTTCTGATAATTTTCTTCTTTGACTCAACGAAAAAACCTGAAAGCCGCCACTATCAGTCAAAATAGGTCTTTTCCAAGCACAAAAATTGTGTAGCCCGCCGGCTTGTCGCATAACTTCAATTCCGGGACGCAAATAAAGATGATACGTATTTCCGAGAATTATTGTCGCTTTTGCTTGTTCATCTAAGGCTTTTACGTCAATTCCTTTGACACTACCCGCTGTTCCAACGGGCATAAAAACAGGAGTTTCAATGTCGCCGTGGTCAGTTTTGATGCTACCCGCACGTGCATGCGAAAATTTATCACTATTTTGCAAAACAAAAAACATATAATAACAAAAGATTTTAAATTTGTTTTGCTATATAAACGAGGAAATATGATTTTTGTTGTTTTATAATTAATCTATTTCCTAACTTTATTTTAACGCAAAGTCGCAAAGTTGAGAACGCATTAATAGTTTTCAGTTTTCAGTTTTCAGTTATTTTTTGTGTTCCTTTGTGGTAAAGTGATATTTTCATTTCTTAAGAATAAAGCAATATATGAATTATGCGTGATAGAACAAAATTATAAAAAAACAAATTTTTGTAGTTTTTTTGAAAAATTTTTGTGAATATAAAAATAAGTTGTAATTTTGCAATATAATAAAAGGAACGAAACTGAATTTAAAAAGGTCATAATAGCAAAATAAATCCAAAAAAATGCAAGTAAAATTTCTCGATTTACTAAAAGTTAACGAGCCATATTTTCCAAAATTATTGGAATCCACACAGCGATTTTTTGAGGGTGGCTGGTATATTTTGGGAAAAGAAACTGAGGCTTTTGAAAAAGAGTATGCCGATTTTTGCGGCTCAAAGCATTGTATTGCCGTCAGTAACGGTTTAGATGCACTCCGATTAATATTTGAGTCGTATAAGTCACTTGGCAAAATAAAAACAGGTGACGAAGTAATTGTGCCATCAAATACTTATATTGCAACAATTTTAGGCATCACACAAAGTGGTTTAAAGCCAATTTTGGTCGAGCCTGACATCTCTACGTATAACCTTGATAGCCAAAAAGTTGAAAAGGCTATCACAAAAAATACGAAAGCGATTTTGACTGTTCATCTCTACGGGCAATTGTCTGATATGGCACCTTTGGAAAATATTTGCAAAAAGCACGGCTTGTATTTGTTTGAAGATGCCGCACAATCGCAGGGAGCATCTTATAAGGATGGAAGAATATCAGGAAATTTATCAGAGGCAGCGGGACATAGTTTTTATCCCGGTAAAAATTTAGGTGCACTCGGAGATGCAGGTGCCGTTACTACAAGTAACGACGAAGTTGCTAATACAATTAAAGCATTAAGAAATTACGGCTCTCACAAAAAGTATTATAATATTTATGAAGGTTTTAATATGCGTTTAGATGAAAATCAAGCGGCATGGTTAAGAATTAAATTGCACGGACTTAACGAAGAAAACGAAAAAAGAAGAAAACTTGCTCTAATATATGATAATACTCTGAAATTGAAAAACTTAATTGTACCCAAACAAGCCGAATACGGTAAACATATTTATCATATTTATGCTGTTTTACATCCAAAAAGAGACAAACTACAAAGTTATCTATTAGAAAATGGCATTCAGACGTTAATTCACTATCCCGTTCCGCCGCATAAGCAAAAAGCATTCCAAAGTTGGAACAATCTTTCTTTTCCTATTGCTGAAAAGATTCATGAACAGGAATTGAGCTTACCAATGAGTCCCGTACATACAGTCGAGGAAATCGAATATGTTTGTGATACAATTAACCATTTCAAAGAATAATTAATGATGGAAAATAGTCCCAACAGATGTCCCGAATTGGTAACTATCATTGCACTTTGTTATAATCAAAGTCGTTTTTTGAAAGAATCTTTGTACAGCATTATCAACCAAACTTGGAAACCAAATCATATTTATATCATAGATGATTGCAGTACAGATTGTTCAGTATCAACAATTAACGAGTGGATTGAAGAGACAAAATTTCCAACAACATTAATTTGCCACAAAAAAAATATGGGTATTACAAAAACCATCAACGAAGCGTTGTCTTTATGTAAAACAAAATATTTTCAGCCGTGGCCCTGCGATGATATTATGATGCCCGACAAAATTGAGAGTCAAATAACTTATTTAGAAAGTTTAGATTGGCAACCCGGTTTCTTATATGGTGATATACAATGGATTGATTTTAACGGAATTATTTTAAGAGAATCAGTGATTTCCGATAGAAAAAAATTATTTCCAAACAAACAAATGCCGTCAGGAAATATTTTCAAAGAATTAGTTGAATTTGGCTGTTTTATTCCCACTGCATCTGGCATTTATACTACACAAGCACTAAACGAGTTAGGCGGTTTTGACGAAAATTTATTTGCGGAAGATTGGGATATGTTCATGCGAATTGCATCAAAACAAGGAATTGCTTTTAAAGATAAACTTTTTAGCAAATATCGAAGACATTCCGCAAGTACTGAAATGAGCAGAGGAGATAAATATTGGGAAGGTCATTTCAAGATTTTGCCTAAATATCTCGGAATAAGCAAAGAATATGATTTTTTAATATGGCAAACAATTGGATATCACGCCATTGCCGCTAAAAAAGATAAAACAAAAGGAACATGGAAATGGATTTGGAAAGCAGCAATACATACTCTTAATTTTAAACTATTAATTATATATTGGATAGCGAGAGGTTAGAAGTTAGAGTTTAGAGTATAGAGTATAGAGTTTAGATATTAGAGGGTAGATATGGGAAAATGGTTCACGGTTCACGGTACAGGGTTCACGGTGCACGGTGCAAGGTTCACGGTTGAAAAAACTGAAAACTGAAAACTGAAAACTGATAACTGATCACTGATAACTGATATACTGATATACTGAAAACTAGATACTAAATACTAAATACTGAATACTAAATACTAAATACTCATTCACTCATTTACTCATTCACTCATTCACTAACTACTAACCACTAACCACTAACCACTAACCACTAACCACTAACCATGTATCAACAACAAAAATTTATAGGGGCACACGTAAGTGCTTCGGGAGGGGTAGAAAATGCCCCGCTCAATGCTGCCCAAATTGGTGCAAATGCTTTTGCGCTGTTTACTAAAAATCAACGTCAATGGTATGCTAAACCCTTGACTTCAAAAGAAGTAACAAATTTTATCAAGAACTGCGAACAATACAATTTCAAACCCGAATATATTTTGCCGCACGACAGCTATCTTATTAATTTAGGACATCATATACCCGAAAATTTAGAAAAATCAAGAACAGCATTCTTAGATGAAATGAAACGATGCGAACTTTTAGGATTAAAGATGTTAAATTTTCATCCGGGTAGTCATCTGAATATGATAACATTAGATGATTGTTTGCGGAAAATATCTGATTCTATTAATATAACCTTAAATAAAACTAACGGAGTTACCGCTGTTATTGAAAATACCGCAGGTCAAGGCTCAAATGTGGGTTTCAAATTCGAACATATTGCTCAAATAATTAATTATGTGGAAGATAAAACACGTGTGGGAGTATGTTTTGATACCTGTCACGGATTTACTGCTGGATATAATATTGTTGAAAATGAGGGTTATATGCAAACTTGGGAAGAATTTGATAAAATTATTGGTGCTAACTATTTAAAAGCCATTCACTTAAACGATAGTAAAAAACCACTTGGAAGTCGCGTAGACAGGCATGATAATATCGGTTTAGGATTTCTGGGAGTTGACTTTTTTTGTAGATTTATTAACGACCCCCGTTTTGACAATATGCCAATAATCCTTGAAACGCCCGATGAAAGTAAATGGAAAGATGAAATAGAACAGTTGCGAAGTTATATTGGAATTGAAAAATAGAAGGTACTTCCTTTATTTTCTTCAGATTCTACCCAAACGTTTCCGCCTAATTTTGTTACAATGCCTTTAACGATGGGCAACCCTAAGCCTGTTCCGTTTCCCATAAGAGGATTAATTTTTATAAAATTATCAAAAATTACATCAAAATCTTTGTTGGAAATTCCTATCCCGTTATCTTTTACATAAAATGTTAAACTATTTATCTCCGCATTGATACCGATGATCACCTGACCATCATCTTTTGAGAATTTACCCGCATTTTCTATCAAATATTCAAAAACCATTTGAATGTATGAACGGTCTGTTATTATTTTTAAGTTTCGGTAATGTAGGAAACTGTTATCAATAATAAATTCTAACTGTGGGAATCTATCTTTATTGACGGGAATAATAAGTTTTACGATATCAGTTTCGATGTCAAAAAGAGTTATTTCGTTGATATTCAGAGTAAACTGACCTGTTTCAATTTTAGAAAGTTCTATGATATCATTTATAATTGAAATGAGTTGGTAGCAGTTATCGTTAATTGCTTGAAGGAATGTATGTTTTTCTGATTCGGGGATTTGGTCGTTAACAAGCAGATTTGAAAAACCAACTATTCCGTTCATGGGGGTTCTTATTTCATGTGAAATATTGTTCAAAAACGCAGTTTTAAGTCGGTCTGATTCTTCTGCTTTTTCTTTTGCTTTGAATAGAATTTCTTCGATGCTTTTTTGGTCAGTTTCGTCTACTAAATAGCCATCTAAATATGTATATCCTTTTCTGGGTGATTTTGACGCTTTTGCACGTACGTGAAACCATAAAGTTTCATTATCTTTTAAATATCGGAACGAAGTATCTAATATTGAGCAGGTTTGAATAGCTTTTGTTAATGACTTTAAAAGGTGGTCGCTGTCTGCTGTAGAGATGTTGCTATCAAAAAACAATATGCAGTCATCCTCTTGTCCCGTCAATTGTTTCCAACCCGAACTCAAAAATATTGAATCACACGACCTTATGTCATTTGTATTAAATTCCATCCTGAAAACAGCACCATTAAACATATTGTTACACAAATTGGCATACTGCTGTTCCTTATCATCTAATAAAACGCTCTTATATTCTACTATCTGTTCTAACTCATCTTTGTGAGTTTTTAACTCTTCATTAATTTGGTTGATACGGTTGCGCTGCTTAATCAAAAGAGTAACAGCGAAAATTAATATTCCAATAAAAAGAACGCTTATTAAAAGAACATAAATCATTACTTTTCGCTTGGTATCTATCTCTTCAATTTTGCTTTGAGTCTGCTTATGAATTTCTCTCTCAGAGAAACGCAGCAATTCTTCCTGTATTAATGAAAAATTTCTTGTCCTTATAGAATCGCCAAGTATATATTGATGTTGATAAAATGAGGCAAACTCATACATCTGATTGGCATAATAAATCTCTGCGATAAGTCTTTTTATTTTGTGAATAGAACTAAGATTATTTGCCTCAATTGCTAATTCGAGAGCATCTTTGGCATAAAACAACGCTTTGTCGTAATCCTCGGACTCATAATATATGACCCCAGCTACATTATAATACTCATAAAGACTGTGATGATTACTTTCTTCTACTAAATCGATTGATTTACTGATATAAAATATTGCGCTATCGTATTGTTGTATATTTTTATGATACATCGCATAAGAGGCGTAGGAAAGAGCTATTAACGGATTAACGTTTATCGATTGACTTATTTGCAAAGATTTTTGACAATAAATATAAGAAGAATCATATTGTTCAAAACTATTGTAAACATTGGAAATATTATTATAAAGATGTATTAAATTCCGATTCAGATTTTCTTTTTCAGCATATTCGATGGATTGTTTATAATAGAACAATGCTTTTTGGTTTATTTCTAACTCTTTATAAATTGAGCCTAATAATGAAATGATACCCATTTTAAGGTTTTCAATTTCTTTTGTTTCGTCTTCAAATTCCAATCCTTTAAGCAGATAATTTATTGCAGAAAAATATTCGTTTTGCTCGTATAATTTTAGTGCGATTAAGTGATATTGCTTCAATAGGACTTTTATATCATGCGAAAATTCTGCCATTGTTATTGCTTTCTCGGAATATATATCAGATGTTTCATAATCTTTCATATGGTAGTACCCTGTTGCCAAGGTACTATACAAAGCAGCCAAGTTGCCGAAATCGTCTAATTTTAAAAATAAATTTTCTGATAGTTGGGCATATTCAATGGCTTGGGTATATTCTTTTGTTATGAAACCAGCAACTGAAAGGCGATAATATGCTTTTGCTTCTATTAATTCGTCATTATTTTCAATAGCGTATTCTAAAGCTTTTTGAGCATATTCACGAGAATCATCGATTGAAATATCCAACGCATCAGATGCTAACGTTATTAATTTATCCCCTTCGTTAGAAGTATCATGCCTATCAACTTTTTGATTACACCCCCAAATAAACAGGCATAAAAACAAGAACGTAATATAAAAATTTTTTAGCATTATCGTATCTGTTCAAAAAAAATATTTTATTCTAAATCTAAAAAATGGGTTTTACGCATTATTTTAAATTTGGTTTCAAAAAAACGAAAAAAATTGTGAAATATTTTAAATATTTTAAAAAAAAATTTTTTAGTGATGAGAAATAAATCCCTTGTTTTATATCGATGGAGTTGCTTATGATTTGGGTTTTATTGACCGCCGAAACTTCAAACGCGTATAAAAAAAAATGACAGGACTGTCTCTTACGGAGTTTAATTCGGCAATTTTCAATCCCTCAAATAGTTGTTTTTTTCCCTCAAAATGGGCTTTGGGGGTGGAAAGGAATAAACTTTTTCCAAATCTACGGGGACGTCCTTTGTGTATTTCGGTAAACTCAATAACAATTTCGGTAAACTCAATAACAATTTCGGTAAACTCAATAACAATTTCGGTAAACTCAATAACAATTTCGGTAAACTCAATAACAATTTC
>WRMI01000055.1 GCA_009777175.1 Marinilabiliaceae bacterium | reverse complement strand
TCTTGATATCTTCAGAACTTTCATTTTTTTTAAAATCATGTTATTAAGATTTAAAAATATTTTATTTCTTTTGCAAAAATAAAAAATAAATGTTCTTTACAACAAAATAAATGATCTTTTTTTCGTTTAAATTTAAAAATAAATTATAAAGATAGTTGCAATTGAAGATGAGGCAGGCTGGTATGGCGCAGGCTACCAAAGGTTTTGTTCAACGAAGCGGTTTAGCGCAAGCGGTGGTGTAGCGCCGCATAAAGTTTTGCGGGATTTTGGAGTGTTCTGCCCCGCAATACCCACTTTTAGCCACCGCCTGCGCCAAGCCGCCAACACGTTAGGTGCAAGTGGAGTGCGGCTGGCAAGCGGAAACGACTGAAGCCAATACGAGCAACTGTTCTGAAAGAGTAGAACAAAATATGACAGTCCAGAGTTCTTTTTGCAAAAGTGCGAAATTGGTACCGAAACTCAAAAAGTATTTTTGAATTTTATTATTAATGCGTACCAGATGCACAAATAAGTCCCAAGGGTATGGGCAATTTATAATGAAAAAATTGTTTATTTTTTTAGTAGCCTTAATTGGCTTAGGAATCTGTGCAAGTGCACAAAATGTGTATGTAGGCGGAGAGTCCAACGGTAATGCAACCATTTGGACAAACGGAACCCCTCAGTATTTTTCCGATGGCATAATTAACTCAGTAATAGTGATTAACGACGAAGTTTATGCCGCAGGTAAGGATGGTGATGAAGTTGCTAAAGTGTGGAAAAACGGCACAGTAATACACACTCTTGAAGGAACGTATTCTTATATTTTCGTAAATTCCATGGCAATATCGGGTGACGATATCTATGTAGTTACACAAGAATTATCATCATCATGGCAATCTTTCGGCAGATTGTGGATAAATGGAGTTGCACAAAGTGGGTACGACAATGCTAGCGAACTCCATTCCGTCTTTATAGACGGTAACGATATTTATGTAGCAGGCACAACTGGTAAAACGGCTATCATTTGGAAAAACGGAACACAACTGTACTCCTACACTTCGGAATATGCAGGTGCTTTTCCATCAGTCATTGTGGCCGACGGCGATGTTTACTACATGGGCGGGGATTATGGAGCATTTGGCAAAAATTCGATTAAACAAAGTACGATTGGAAACGATGCGAATGGCTACAATACGATTGGTAAAATCACGAACGACTATGGTGTTAAGGTATGGAAAAACGATGAAATGCTTTACACACTTGGTGAAGAAGTTTATGGTGGCAGTCTTTGTTTTTCAGACGGGGTTCTTTATGCTGCCGGTCAAGCCTCTAATGCAAATTATGTTCCACAGGCTAAAATTTGGATAGACGGCGTTGGCACAGTACTTGAAGAGGTATGGGGTGCTGCAGAATCGATATTTGTTCTCGACGGTGATGTATATGTTGCAGGATGGTATGGCAACTATCCAAAACTAGCGGCTACCGTTTGGAAAAATGGAGATGCCACTACGCTTTCCTCAGGCGGATTTAATTTGACACATAGCATTTTCGTAGTACAAACGACAAACTATTACACTGTAACTTTTGATGGTGAGGAAATTGATATTGAGCCGCAAATTATTGAAGAAGGTAAACTTGCTACTCGTCCCACGGACCCCGAAAGAGAGAATTACGATTTTAGCGGATGGTATACCGACAACTACACATTCTTAAACGAATGGATTTTTGAGTCCGACATAGTAACGCAGGATACAACACTTTTTGCTAAATGGACACCAAAATCAGGAATTGAAGATATTGAAAAAGCGACCATCAAAATTTACCCAAACCCTGTGAAAGAGGTATTACTAATTGAAAAAGGTGAATTTATAATTAATCGCATTGAAATTGTAAACTTGTCGGGTATTGTAATGTATCAATTTAACAGTTTTAATAATAAAATCAATGTTTCAGCACTACCAAAAGGATTTTATTTTGTAAAAATTGAAACAGACAACCGAATAATAACCGAGAAATTTCTTAAGGAATAAGTAGGTAAAAGAAATACCGCACGATAGAAAGAAACAGTAAAATCTGAAAAGGTTTTGCTGTTTTTATTTGTCTATTTTTTTTTAATGTTTGTAAATTGTTTAAAAAAAAATAGTACTTTTGCGGCTGAATTTTGGCACACATTTACGATAAATGTGTGCCAAAATATAAAAAATAAATATGGCTGAATCAACTCATAATCAGATAAAAAGTGCGATAATGAAAAAAAGTCGTGGAAAAATAATTTTCTCATACGATTTTTCTACTTTTGGTACAAATATAGCCGTTCGCCACGCCCTATCACGCTTGTGCAAAAGCGGTTTGATTTTGCGACTCGCCGAGGGAATTTATTTATACCCGAAAATAGATAAAGAGTTGGGATTGGGCGTATTGTATCCATCCATAGACACTATTGCAAAAGCAATTGCAAAAAAAGACAAAGCCAGAATTGTACCAACAGGAATTTATGCACTCAATCGTTTGGGATTATCTACACAAGTGCCCGCCAATGCTGTCTATTTGACAGACGGATCGCCAAGAAGGATAAATATCGGAAAAGGAAAAGGAATTTTATTTAAGCACACTGTACCCAAAAACCTTGCTTTTAAAAGCGATTTAACCATGTTAATCGTTTTCGCTCTTAAAGAAATCAAAAAGCACAGAGTAACGCAAGAGCATTTAGATAGATTGAAATATGTATTACAACAAACACCCAAAGAGGAAATTTTGCAAGATGTAGAATTAATACCAGCATGGATTAAAAACCTGATAATCAAAATTTATGAATAATTATTTTAAACTTACAAACGAACAACGTAAACTTATTATTGAACAAACAAGCACTAAAATGAATGATTTACATCCACAAATTGTTGAAAAAGATTTGTGGGTTACAACCATTTTACAACTGATATTTTCATTGCCATTTGCCGACAAATTGGTTTTCAAAGGCGGCACCTCATTGAGCAAAGTTTGGAATCTAATTGAGCGATTTTCGGAAGATATTGACTTGGCAATTGATAGAGAATTGTTTGATTTACACGGCTTTTTAACAATAAAGCAAATCAAACGATTGCGCAAACAATCTTCGCTTTTTGTAAAAGATACTTTTTGTTCAGAATTACGAATGTTAATTGAAAAATACAACTTGCAAAATCTTTGTATTGTAGAACCTCAACCCGATGGCGAAGGCGATAAAACATATCCTGAACCTCGAAAAATATTTATTCGTTATCAGTCGTTATTTGATTCTTTGCCTTATGTCAAGGCAGAAATTGTATTAGAAATTGGCTCCCGCTCTTTGATAGAACCAACCGCAAAAAAAGAAGTCAAAAGTTTGATTTCAGAAAACTTGCCAATAGAAACCACACTTGTAAATTCGCAGATTATTACAGCAGTTCCCGAAAAAACCTTTATCGAAAAGATATTTTTGTTACATGAAATATTTACAAGTGGTGGACAAATGTTAGCAAATAGAAAAAGTCGTCATTTATACGATTTAGAGAAAATGATGGACAAAGATTTTGCCATAAAAGCAATTTACAATAACGATCTTTGGAACACGATACGACAACATCGAGAAAAATTTACACATATCAACGGAGTTGATTACTCGCAAGATATTCGTCCCAACATTACTAATATTCCACCAGACTCAGTGATTAAAGATTGGCAACAAGATTATGACACAATGCAAAATACAATGATTTACGGAAATTCACTTACTTTTAATGAATTAATAGACAGAATAAAGCAACTTGAAAAAAGAATAAGAAAAATAAACACCAACACCTAACGAAGCGGTTTCACGCAATTGCGGCATTATCACGCAGAGAGTATTGTAAAAATTTGAAGGGGGTATCCCGCTCGAAGGTCAGTGAAAGCCGCAACTGCAGGTGAAGCCGCCAACACGTTGTAGGCAAGTTTGGCAGACAATACGACCTTCATTGCTTTATACTCATCAATATCATTGTGTTGATATTGTGAAACAATGTAAAAGAATTGAGCAATACGAGGTAAGGAAAATCGAAAAGAGTCCTATACTTGTAAATGGTGTGGTCGTATGTACGAAAAAAAAGACTATAACTATTGGGACTACTGTAGTGAAAGATGCAAAAGAGAAGCACAAGAAAGTTAACAGTCTAAATGAAAAAGCCGAGATTGATTCTCGGCTTTTTCATTTTCGTCACAACAATAAAACTTGTATATTTTTCAAGAATATTATTAATCTTTTGTTTGTAATTCAAAAATTTCATGTATCTTTGCACTTGAATTTTTTGGCACAAAAAATGCATTGTTTTGTGCCAAAAGCAAAAAAATATAAGTTATGCAATCAACCCATAATAAGATAAAAAGTGCAATATTAGATAGCATGAAAGGGGAAATTATTTTTTCTTCAAATTTCTCTAAATATGGAACTGAAGTTGCTGTACGACATGTTTTTTCTCGTTTGTGCAAAGAGGGATTTTTAATCAGATTATCGGCAGGTATTTATCTTTATCCAGAAATTGATAAGGAAATAGGCGCAATTTATCCCTCAATAGAAAAAATCGCCAAAGAAATCGCCAAACAGGAGAAAGCACGAATTATACCGACAGGCGTTTATGCACTTAACGCATTGGGGCTTTCTACTCAAATTCCAATGCGTGTGGTTTTTCTCACAGATGGAACACCGAGAATGATAAATATTGAAGGCGAAGCAAGTATAAAATTCAAGAAAACAGCCCCTAAATATTTGGCATTCAAAAGCAAATTAATCTCTTTGATTGTTTTTGCTTTTCGCGAAATCGGCGAAAATAAAGCAACAGACGAACAATTAGAGAAAGTTAAAAACTTATTGAAGAACGAGAAAAAAGAAATAATAACAAAAGACCTCCTTCTTGCTCCTGTGTGGGTTAAAAATACCATTTTAAAATTGTTAACAAATGAATAAGTTTTTGAAAATCAGTAATAAAAGACAAACAAACGTTCTTGAAAAAGTTGCGAAAACATTTAAAATTGTTCCACAAGCAGTTGAAAAAGATGTTTGGGTAACAGCAATTTTGCGAGCATTATTTGCTTTACCTTACGCTGAAAATTTATCATTCAAAGGTGGAACTTCGTTGAGTAAATGCTATAATTTGATAGAGCGGCTTTCTGAGGATATTGATATTGCCGTAAATCGGGACTTTTTAGGTTATAGAGGCGCACTTTCCAAATCTCAAATAGGCAGTCATTTACGTCGTGCCTCTTGTTCATTCGTTAGAGAAAAATTGCAATTTGATTTAGCAACCCAAATTGAAAATCAAGATATTGGCAAAAAATTATTTTCAGTAAAAGTAAATATCACGCCAATCTCCACCACTGACCCCGAAATAATTGAAGTGCATTACAAATCCCTTTACAACGAATTGAATTATTTGAAACCGATTATAAAACTTGAAATTAGCGGTCGCTCAATGAATGAACCATTACGGAAAGTGATGTTGCAATCAATTGTAGATAAAGAATTTCCTGCAACATCTTTTGTCGAAAAGCAGTTTGAAGTAAACGCAGTAGTGCCAGAACGTACATTTTTAGAAAAAATTTGTCTTTTACATGAAGAATTTGTCAAACCACAAGAGTTTATGCGTAGCGAAAGGATGAGCCGACATTTATACGATTTAGTTCGAATGTTTGATACAGATATTATAGTAAAAGCATTGTCAGACAAAGTATTATATCAGAATATCGTCGAACACCGTCGAATTTTTATCGGCTTGAAAGGATTTGATTATAACACTCTTTCGCCCGAAACAATCAAAATCATTCCTCCCGAAAATATAATAGATAGATGGCAAAAAGATTATGAAACAATGAGAGAAACAATGATTTATGGTGAATCTTTACCATTTGATAAGTTGATAGACAAAATAAAAGAGTTAAACAAAAAAATAAATGAGGTTGAGTGGAAATAAAAAACCAGCCCATAACGAAACGGTTTAACGCAAGTGATGGTGTAGCTCCGCAGAAAGTTTGTATAAATTTGGAGTTTTATGCCCCGCAACACCGACTTTTAGCCACCGCCAGCGCCAAGCCGCCAACACGTTGAACGAAACCCGTGACAAAGCCGCTGAAACTAACTTAATAACATTGAAACAGCGGACAACTGAAAATCGGACAGAGGCTGAAAAATATTTTTTTTCATTTTTTTTACACTTAAACAAAAAAAATGAGAGTGTTTAAAAAATTGTTTAATTTTGTAATCTGATTTTGAAATGAGTTTGCACTAAAATAAATAAATTTTAAACTCGACTTTTTAAAAACAAACCTAAAAATTCTCAATTTTTTTCGTTTGAATTTGAAAAAAATGTTCAGTTTAAAAACATTTAATGTATTTTATTGTAACACAGTGTTTAAGATAAAAAATGTGTCATTTTGTCAGATTTTTTTGATAAAAGAAAGACTTAAAAAGTGAACGGGTATGTCCGAAATGATGTACGGGTATGTCCGAAATAAGCATGCTAACAAAGGAGGTAGTGAAAATAATTGAAAAATAGAATAAAAATGAATATTTCCGTTATAATTGGAAATAATTAGTAACGGTCAGGAAAATATTTAGTAACAATAAACAAAAAAATGACAATAAATGCACAACAAAATCCAAATAACCACCGACAGCGGCACCCAAGTAGAAGCCCAAGCCCCCGTTATCATTTCTGCAAGCCGAAGCACTGATATACCTGCATTTTACGCTAAATGGTTTATTAATCGGCTAAAAGCAGGTTATTCTGTTTGGCACAACAATTTCAACGGAACGCAAATGTACGTTTCATTCAAAAACACAAAAGTAGTTGTTTTTTGGTCAAAAAATCCGAAACCAATAATGCCCCTTCTCAAAGAGTTGGACGACAGAGGTATACATTATTATTTTCAATTTACGTTAAACGATTACGACAGAGAGGGTTTTGAGCCTAACGTCCCTCCGTTAAGCGAGCGAATAGAAACTTTTAAGGCATTATCAGAACAAATAGGAAAAGAGAAAGTAATTTGGCGTTTCGACCCGTTGATTGTTACGCCAGCACTAACGCCGATAGAATTGCTAAAAAAAATATGGTACATTGGCAACCAACTGAGAGGATATACTAACAAATTTGTTTTCAGTTTTATAGATATTAATGCTTATGAGAAAGTGCAACGCAATATGATAAAGGAAAGTCCTGTTTTCGATAAAGAAACGATAGAAAATTCTGAATTTACTACCGGACAAATGTTTGAAATAGCCGATGGATTAATGAAAATACGTAAACGCTGGGAGCGCGAAGGCTGGGAAATATCAATAGCATCGTGCGCCGAACAGGAAGATTTTAAACGATTTGATATAGAACATAATCGCTGCATAGACGGCGAATTGATGAAACAGATTTTTGCACATGATAAAGATTTAGTTTATTATTTGAATTACGGCAAATTACCTGAAAATAATTTGTTAAGTTTGCCAATTAACGATGAAACAAATTTGATACCTTTACCCATCGAAAAACTTAAAGATAAAGGACAGCAGCGTAAAACATGTGGATGCACAATTAGCAAGGATATTGGCATGTATAATACTTGTTCGCATTTTTGCATATATTGCTATGCAAATAACTCAAAAGAAACAGTATTAAAAAACAGAAAATCGTTTACAGAAAAGAGTGAAAGTATAATTAATTAATTTAAAGATTCCCTTACACTCATCTACTCATTCGCACATTCACCCATTTACTTTTGAATACAAAAATGTTAATTTTAATAAATTATTTAATATGAATACAAGATTTTCTATAACCAGATTGTTGGTTATCGTGGTGTTTTATTTAAATGGCGCAATTTTACAGTCTCAGACCATCGAAAAATTTTACTCTATTAGCGGAGTAGTAAAGGACAAACGAACAGAAAAGCCTGTCGAAAATGTAAATGTATCTGCAAAAGGTACCAATGTAGGTACTGTTACAAATCAAGACGGTGAGTTTGTTCTCAAAATTTTGGAACATTTATCTGTCAAAGAAATTGAGTTTTCGTGTATCGGATATTTCAATGCGCAGGTTGCTATAACAAAAAATATGGCACCAAATCAAGTTTTTTACATTGTTCCTCAAATTATTGAGTTGAGTCAGGTTGAAGTTTTCAGTTGGAAAAATCCCCGTGATTTAGTTGAAATTGCCATGGAAAAAATTTCCGACAATTATAGTATAAAACCCACTAAACTTACAGGTTTTTATAGAGAAACCATTCAAAAGAAAAGCATTTACATCAATATTTCTGAAGCGGTTATTCAGGTTTATAAGACCTCATATATGTCGGATGTTGACCAAGACAGAGTGCAAATTCTAAAAGGTCGGAACTTAATAAGTAATAGAAAAAGCGACACATTGGACGTAAAATTTGTCGGAGGTCCTACAATTCCTGTTTTTATGGATATTGTAAAAAATCGGGATATTTTGTTAAGTCAAGAAAATTTGAATTTTTATTCATTCAAAATGGGCGAAACAATTACAATTAATGGCAAACTGCAATTTGTAGTTATTTTTGAACCTCGCACAATTTCTGATTTTCCGCTATATTACGGTACGCTTTACATTGACAAAGAAAATTACGCATTTACACGTGCCGAATTTAATGTGGATATGAGTGATAAAGAGAAAGTTACCCGAAATATGTTAAAAGACAAACCGCTTGGACTTCGTTTTACACCCGAACATATCACAAGCGTCGTAACATACAGACAAATAGAGAATAAGACCTATTTGAACTATATTCGAAATGAGATTAAGTTCAAATGCGTCTGGAAACGTAAACTTTTTGCCACAAATTTTACAATATTAAATGAAACGGTTATTACCGATATTGAGGAAAACAACGTTACGCGAATAGCACCCAAAGATGCTTTTTCAACACGAAAAGCGCTAAGCAGAGAAGCAGCCGCATATTACGATGAAGACTTTTGGGGAGTTTATAATATTATTGAGCCTACTGAAACACTCGAAAATGCAGTGAATATTTTAAAAAAGAAACAGAAATAATAAATAGTTCTGAACTTTGTATTAACTAATTTTTGTTGTGTCATCGGATAGCGACAACGTAAACTCAATAATCCTACGTGTTCTCGGAGTTACCTTATACCTGTCGTCAATTCTTTTACCAATAATCCAAATTATTTCCGATTTATTAAAAAGTAGCCACGTTTGTTCTTTTTCGAGGATATCATATTTTTCATCTGTAAAAAAATCACTAACCTTTTTGAAGGTTTTCATTCCCAAAGGTCTAAAACGATCTCCCGGAAGTGCTTTTCTAATTTGCAATGGAAATTTGATTAAATCTGCATCTAAAGTTGCCTTCAAAGGATTTTCACTCCATCTGAAATCACTTTTTTGATGAAAAATTTTAAAACTCAACTTAATAGGAACATCTATAAAATCAGTGTTATAAGGGATAAAATAATTTTTATTTTCGATTTCTTCTAACGTTGTCAATATTAAATTATTTCTATCGATAATCAGTCGATGTGTCTTAGAAATAAATTGTTTACCCGATGGTTTTGTTAAGGCTTCTGCAATATTTTTAACCATTGTTCGTGAAAATCTTTTTTTATGAAGTAAATCGAATAAAAAACTAATTTTTTGAGGATATTCGATAAGTTTTTGTTTTGAAACATAAATAATTCCGTTGTTTTCGGTAATTAATTCCTTTCTATCTATTTCGGTTTCTTTTTCAATGAAGATATATGAATCTACCAAACATTCAATATTATATTTCATTGTCCGCAAAAAAGATGGATTTATCTCTTTGAAAAGCGGAATTATAAGGTTTCTTATTTTATTTCGATTAAAATTTGTTTTTAAGTTTGTGCTATCTGTACGATATTCAATTTGATTAAGTGAACAAAATGTTCTAACATCTTCGGAGAATGCGAAAAGCAGAGGTCGAATAATTTTTCCTTTTCGAGGTGAAATACCTGTTAACCCTCTAATTCCTGTACCTCGTGCAAGGTTTAGGAAAAAAGTTTCGATAGCGTCTTCGGCGTGATGTCCCGTTGCTATAAAATCTATATTTAATTTTGTCGCTAATTCGTTGAACCATTTATAACGAAGTTCACGTGCCGCCATTTCAATAGAAATTTTGTTCTCTTTTGCAAAAGTAGTTGTATCAAAAGTTTTAGCAAAACACTCGACGTTAAGATTTTTGCAAATTTCTATAACAAATTGTTCATCGTTATCAGATTCGGCACCCCGTAATGAAAAATTGCAATGAGCAACAAAACATTTGAAACCCGCTTTCATAAAAAGATGTAATAATGCCATAGAATCGGCACCACCACTAACGGCAACCAAAATGGTAGTTGGTTCCAAAACATTACATTTGTTACGAAGAAAATGTTCAAAGTCTTGATAAAAGTCTTTTATTTGTTTCATTTTTAAGTATTTATTTGTTTTACAAAAGTATATATTTATTTTTAAAATCTATGTAAAAATGAAAAAAATTTTTTTCTAATTAAATATGGTCTCTTTTTTTAACCTGCATTATTCATAAAGTAAATATGTCTTATCGTTTAACGGCATCTGTGTGGGCAACCCTTGCGGTTGCCCTAAATGATGCGGAGACAGAGATCGTAGTGGCAACCCTTGCGGTTGCTTAAAATGTAAACAACGAGAGATCCCAAAATACAAAGAGCGAGGGCAAGCCTCGCCCCTACAATACTATATGGGATGGTAATTATGCGACCGCAAGGGTACACCCCTACACTTATTTTCTCATTTTTCTACTAAGGTTGTTTTGTTGAAATAATAAGGTAAAAATAAAGTTTTTTCTCATTTACTCATTTACTCATTTATTTATTTTTTTATTACAAGGTGGACGACCGCAAGGGTGCGCCCCTACATTTTATTACAAGGCGGTCGACCGCAAGGGTACGCCCCTACACTCATTTACTCATTTACTCATTCCCTCATTTATTACAAGGTGGTCGACCGCAAGGGTACGCCCCTACACTCATTTACTCATTCCCTCATTTCCTCATTCACTCATTTATTACAAGGTGGTCGACCGCAAGGGTACGCCCCTACACTCATTTACTCATTCACTCATTCACTCATTTATTACAAGGTGGTCGACCGCAAGGGTACGCCCCTACACTCATTTACTCATTCACTCATTTATTACAAGGTGGTCGACCGCAAGGGTACGCCCCTACACTCATTCACTCATTCCCTCATTCACTAATCTAAAACGTCATATTTACCCTACCCGAAGTTTTAATTTCTATTTCGGGTCCGCCGTTATCAATTATTCCATCAATATTCTTGCTATTCATCGTTCCGCTAAAATTATTAACTTTTAGAGGCTCAATTTGTTCGGCTTTAACATTCATATTATAGCCTTTATCTTGTGGTAATGTAATGTTTACGCTTCCTCTGTTGGTAAGTTTTACGTAGTCGTTCACTTTATCCATTGTTAAATTAATGTTTCCAAAAGAAGTTTTTGCTTCAACGCTACCCGAAATAGCGTCTAATTTAATGCCACCGTTTGATGTAGTAAGTAAAAGTGTTCCGTTTATATCGAATGCTGTTATGGCACCATAATTTGTTGAGGCTTCAATATTTCCGCTAATGTTGTCTAAACTTATTCCGCCCGTTTTTGATTGAAGCATAATTTTTCCGCTACAATATTTAGCCGAAATAGAACCGTAGCCTGTTGTTAAATTGATATTATTTTTAGTATCAGTTACTTTGATATTTCCATTGGTTGTTTTGACAGTTATGTTGCCCGAAACATTATCAACCGAGACTCCACCGTAGCCCGAATTTGCGTTAATAGTTCCGTTCAGAAAATTTAATTTGAGGCTTCCGTTGTTAGTATTGAGGGTAATTTTTCCGCTACAATCAATTGCAGAAATATTGCCGTAGGAAGTTGTCAAATCGATTTCCTCTTTTGTGTTTGATACTTTGATGCCACCATTGGAACTTTTGCCGATAATACTACCGCTAACATTATCAACTGAAATTGAGCCATAACCCGTTGAAATATTAATTTTTCCATCTAAATCGTTAAGTTTCAGACTTCCATTGGAAGATTTTAAAGTGATATCTCCTTGACAACTATTTGCTTTGATATTCCCATATTTTGTAGATAAATCAATGTTATCTTTTGAGTATGAAATATTTATGCTACCATTTGACGTTTTGCCCGAAATATTGCCCGAACTCTCTTCTATTTTAAGAGAACCGTAATTTGATTTTAATTCCTGTTTACCCGACAAATTGGCAATTTTGATATATCCATTAGTTGTGTTTAGGTTACTGTTGATATATTGAGGAACACTGATTTTAAATGAAACAGAATAATATTGCTGATTCTGTTCTAAAACATCCTTTTTTTGTTCGGAGATAGCAAATAATTTTCCATCTTTCAACTCTATCGTCACAATATAATTTTCATCAAAAGATTGATTGATATCATCATTACTCTTCACAGTTTTTACACCCCAAAATCGCTTAAGAAATTTTCCCAGAAGACCGTCAAAGACAGTAACTCCATTGTTTGTTATTGAACTTTTTGTGATAAAAACTTCAACAATAGCTTCCGAAACAGCATCTCCCGTGACTGTGATATTTCCGTAGCTGGTATTTACTTCCAACTCATTAATTGAAGATACAGGAAAATTTCGTGACAAAAACGGCTCATTTATCTTTACATCTGATTGAGCTGATAAATAGTTGACATATAATAATATGCACGTTAATAATAAGATTCTCTTTTTCATAATAATTAAGTTTATTTTATTTTTATTTCATAGATATGGCAATAGTAGCACCAACTCCCATTGCAGTATGTTTTTTATTGAAAAATGATCCAAAAGGAGTTATTTTATAATGTTCTGATTCATTATTTTTGCATTTTTGGCTATTCATCACATAAAGACTTGGTGCAAGCGACAATCCAAATTTTTCGTTTAGGTTATAAACAAAACCCAATTTCAACCTTGTTACGAAAGTATGGTTGATATTCTTAAAATCTGTCGGAAAATAGTTGCATGAAATTAATTCGGGTTGAAAATCAAATTTGCCATTAATGGGAGTTCTGTGACCAAAACCGCCACCGAACATCCAAAGATTATCTTCAATAAATGCAAAACCGGCTGTGTATATTGTGTAAAAATTTTGTTTGCCCATTTTAAAACTAATAGCAACATTAGCGTAATCAGAAACTGATAGTTCCCACTCTTTATAACCGCCATTTTTAACAATATTAACAAAACTCATGGAAATTCCGTTTTCAATGGTATCATTAATACTAACGAGTCCGATTTGAAGTCCGTTCAGGGCATTAACGCGGTTGTATATTCCGCCGATGTTGAGACCAGACATCTCTTCGGTACGGTTATATATACCTGCAATTTGCGCACCGTTTATATTTTCGGCTGCATTAGCGATACCTGATATTTGTATCCCTTTCATTTTTTCGCCTGCCACACTTGCAAATCCTGAAACTTGAATACCTTTAGTATCTTCGTCAACCACACTCGCAAATCCCGAAACTTGAATACCCTTCATACCTTCACCGGCAATACTTGCAAACCCCGAAACTTGTATTCCTTTCAAATCGTCGCCGACAACGCTTGCTAAGCCCGAAACTCCTACTCCTTTCATTCCATCCCCAACAACATTCACTAAACCAGAGACTTGTATTCCATCCATTTCATCACCAATAACATTTGACAACCCCGACACTTGAATTCCTTTCATACCGTCTCCCACAACGTTCACTAACGATGACACTTGTATTCCATTCATACCATCTCCCACAACATTTACTAATCCCGACACTTGTATTCCATCCATTTCATCTCCCACAACGTTTGCCAAACCTGAGACTTGTATTCCTTTCATTCCGTTTCCGGCAATATTTCCAATACCTGCGACTTGGATTCCATTAACTCCTTTATCTACCCTGTTAGCCCATCCTGCAACCTGAATGCCTCTGACATCTCCTAAGACACGCCCGTAAATTCCGCTAACTTCAAAACCATCCACAGCACCAACTTTGCCGTATAACATATTTATTGAAAAATTGTAAGAATAGTTTTCGCTTTGTCGTCCAAATACACCAAACGGATAATAGAAACTGATTTGAGCAGGAAAATTTTTTAATTCTCCCGTTTCTTGTTCATTTTTTGCTTGCGCTTGAGGCACTTTTTCTTCTTGTGTTTCCTGCGCTTTTATTACGCTGTTACAAAGAATAAACAGCATAATCATTGAAATCATAAAATTGTATCTTTTCATATATATTATATAAATTTGTTTTTAACTGTGAATAAGACGATGACAGGTTATAAAATGTTACACAAAAAATAAAATATTTTTTTTTGTTGTTTTGTTGTTTCAAAAACAATTTCATCTATCTTTGTATCTTAAATTTAACAAAAAATTTTTTTATGATACAAAAGTGCCAAATGGCATGAAATTGAGAATATTAGACCTTTAAATTAGCGTTTGCTATACCACAGCCATTGAAACCTAACAAACTTCATGATTGGTAACATAATTTCTAGTAAACGCCCGTATTATGCGGGCTGTTTGTTTGTGTTATAGGTAGTTGTTAGGACCTCAATGGCGGATAATAAGTCCGCTTTTTTTATGTCCGACAAAAATTAGTGAGTAGTGAGTAATGAGTAGTGAGTAGTGAGTGAGAACGACTACTAACTACAGACTAACGACTAACGACTAACGACTACTGAAAACTGATAACTGAAAACTGATAACTCTTTTACATTTTTTAACATATTTAAACAAACTTTAACGCAAAATTCATGAAAAAATACCAGAAATGGTGTAGGAAACCCAAAAATTTCACTATATTTTTGTATAAAATTTATTCAGAAAATTTAATAAAATTTAAAAAAAAAAGATATAATAATAATGCGGATTATTGAAAAATATAGAAAAATTAAAAATGAAATTATATAAAAAAAACCAAATTAACATTTATTTACATTTAACATTAAATAAAATGAAATTTAACAAATATATACATATTATAACAAAAATTAAGAAAATCAGTGTAAATCTGTTAAATCTGTGTTATCTGTGTGCTTTTCGTCCTTTTACATTTTTTAACAAATATAAACAAAAATTAACGCAAAATTCATGAAAAAATACCATAAATGGTGTAGGAAACCCAAAAATTTCACTATATTTTTGTATAAAATTTATTCAGATAATTTAAAAAAAACTTAAAAAAAAAGATATAATAATAATGCGGATTATTGAAAAATATAGAAAAATGAAAAATGAAATTATATTAAAAAAACCAAATTAACATTTATTTACATTTAACATTAAAAAAAATGAAATTTAACAAATTTAAACATATTATAACAAAAATTAAGAAAATCAGTGTAAATCTGTCAAATCTGTGTCATCTGTGTGCTATTTGTATGCATGCAAAGCAAAAATCACTTGCGCTCTTTGCGTCCTCAACTTTGCGCCTTTGCTTTGAAAAATCTAACCACAAAGGAACACAAAGGTTTCACAAAGGAACACAAAGAGTAATATTTTTAAGTCCTCAAAGTCCTTTAAGTCCTTTGATACAAGTCATGGACATCTTCGACCTTTTTGAACTAACAAAAATGAAAACCAACAATAACAACGCTAAGCAGAGTGGCGTGCAACACCGCATTATCGAGCAAAATAACAAATCCCCACCTTATGTTATGCGTTGCTGAAAAAATTTGCGAAACTTGCGTTTAAGTTTTATTTTAACGCAAAGACGCAAAGATTTTACGCAAAGACGCAAAAGCAAAAGTTCTCAAAGTCCTCAAAGTCCTTTTAGTCCTTCGAGGCAAAACAAACGAAAAAACGAAAAAACAACAAAAAAAATAATTTAATATAAACATTTAACAATAGTTCAAAATGAGAAATATAAATAAAAAAATCTCAGACAACGCTCAAGCCAACCATCTTTTATGGATTGGAAGGGCAATTTATAAAATTAATAATTTATTTATCATGTTACAAAGTAATTTGAATTTTAGAAGTGCGGTTTTAACGGCGGCAATAGTGCTGCTGACTACCGCAAGCGCAAATGCGCAAATTTATTGGACGGGTACACAAACCCTCCAAGCAGGTCAGGTGATTAACGATAATATTATCCTGACAGGAAATACTACAATCACTATTGCATCCGGTTATGCGACTATCAATGGAAGCATTAGCGAACAGAACGGCTCTCGCTCGCTTACAAAAGCAGGTGCAGGTATGGTCGTAATTGCAGGAAGTAATAATACGTATTCGGGTGGCACAAGCATTACCGGAGGTCAATTACAGATTGGAAATAATGGTCCAACGGGAAATATCCCAGGCAATATTTCTGTATCTAACAACATGAACCTCGTTTTTTGTCGCTCTAATGATTACACCTACTCTGGTGTTATTTCTGGTGCGGGAAATGTATTTAAATGGGCAGCAGGCAGGACAACTTTAACAGGAACTAATACTTACTCAGGTTATACTCGTGTTGATGATGGTATCCTGCAAATTGGTAACGGTACAACAGGGAGTATACAAGGTACCTCAAATGTACAAATGCTTGGTGGAGCGCTACGTTTTGAACCCGGCATAACTACAAATTTTAGCAAAGTTATTAGTGGAACTGCAGGAAGTTTGCAATTTAAAGGGCAGGATAGTAATAACAAAATTTTAGAACTTACTGCTGCAAATACTTTTACAGGACCAACCACCATCGAACAAGGTAGGTTGGTACTCGCTGGGGCTACAGCCACACTTCCAGGAAATATTATTAACAATGGTGATCTTGTTATAAGTCGTTCAAATGCTTACACTTATTCAGGTGTAATATCAGGAACGGGTATATTGTGGAAAGCAGGTGCCGGAACTTTAACTTTAAATGGTAATAACACCTACACGGGGGCTACTTGGATTTATGAAGGTACGCTTACCCTTGGCACAAATGGTAATATTGCTGCCTCATCGGGAGTATATTTGCATCAGTACACTTGTAAATTAAATATTGCTGCGGGCTCACCAAAAACTGTAAAAGGTTTAAATAGTGAAGATAGCACTGCTGAAGTTATACTTGGCTCATCCCTAACAATTGATGGTGGTGGTAATTTTAGGGGTTTAATTTCAGGTTCTGGAAGTTTATTTAAATCTGGAACGGGTACGCTATATATTAATAATTTCACAGCAAATACCTATTCAGGTGGTACACAAATAAATAGTGGGACAGTTGAGTTTTTGGCTGTAAATAGTTTTGGCACCGCTCATATTAACATTGCAGGAGGAACTTTGAGATGGAGAGGAACTGCAGGTATTGATATTTCTTCAAGAATTGGATGGATTAATGGCGCTGTTACTTTTGATACATATGGTATTAATGTAACATTTGATACAGCTTTGCCAACTACTACCCATACTATTACTAAAGCAGGTGGTGGTATTCTTACTCTTGCCCAAAACCAAACTTATACCGGCGCAACTGTTGTTACGGGTGGCACATTGCGATTTCAAGGAAATTTGGCAACAAGTGGAATTACCATTAGTAGTGGTGCAAATGTTACTTTTAACCGCACCAGTGGTAATACAACATATTCAGGAGTTATTTCGGGTGCAGGTAGTGTTACTCAAAACGGTGGAACATCGCAAGTGCTAATACTTACAGGTAATAATACTTACACAGGTAATACAAGTGTAACAGGCGGTCATTTATATGTTGGCAATAGCACTACAACAGGAAGTATTGCAGGTAATATTTCTTTGTCAAGCGGTCGTATTATGAGACTATACCGATCAAATGAATATACATATTCAGGTGTTATTTCAGGTGCAGGCAATGTTGAAAAATGGGGTGCAGGAAAAACTACACTAACAGGAGTAAATACCTATACGGGGATAACGCAAGTTCATGAGGGCACTCTGCAAATAGGAAATGGCACAAGCGGTAGTATTCAAGGCACTTCAAATGTTGTATTATATGGTGGAGTTTTTCGTTTTGAGCCGGGTGATAATATTGCTTTTAGTAAAGTAATTAGCGGAACGGCGGGCAGTGTGCAATTTAAGGGGCAAGATAGTAACAACAAGCAATTATTCTTAACAGCAGCCAACACCTATACTGGAACAACGACAATTGAACAAGGGAGACTAAACATAGGTAATGGAGATAATGTTGCAACAATTGCAGGAAATATTATTAATAACGGAGATCTTGTTTTTAGACGTGCCAACGCTTATACATATCCGGGCATCATATCAGGAACAGGCGACGTTTGGGTATCAAATGGCGGCTCTTACACTTTTAATACTGCACACACCTATACTGGTGCAACAAATATTCATGACGGCACTATTATTTTGGGAACAAGCGGCACCATTGCAAACTCATCAGGGGTTATGTTCAATTTAGCCAATTCAAAATTAAGTATTTCCGGTAATAAAACAATCAAAGGTTTGCACTCATATAACAATACCATATTAAGTACGGTAGTTGACCTTGGTGCCAATACTTTAACCATTGGCACGGCAGGAGTTGCAGATGGTGGTGGCACTTATGCGGGTAAATTTACGGGAACGGGTAATGTTACCAAAACGGGTACGGCAACGCTTACATTAAATAATTCCGAAAACACCGCTACGGGTATGTTTACGCATAGTCAAGGTACTGTAAACTTGTCGGGTACGTGGAAAGGTAACTACAACAAAGCGGCAGGTGCTACGCTTACGGTAACAGGAAACCCAATTATTGAGGGTACATTTATGATTTCCGGCGGAAATATAAATATGGATTTAACACAAACTGTGCCATCAAAAATCACCGTATTTGGTAATGTATCTGCATCGGGCGTAAACACTCTAAATATTTCGTCGGGTGCACAAACTAACTATGCGTTAATTCAGGCAGCGGGAGGGTTAACTACAATAACTCCATTTTCGTTAAATATGCCCGGTTTTGATGCCTCGCTTACGGCAACGGGTACAACGCTTTTGTTAACAGCAACAGTTTCAGATACTACTCCGCCAATTCCCGGAGAGGGCGTATTAGTTGCAGGAGTCACAGCCGAAACAATAGAACTCATTTGGTATGCCGCAACCGATAACTTAACTCCTCAGGCTAATTTGAGATATTTTGTTTATCAGTCGTCAAGCAACAATATCAATACGGTTGCCAACTGCGAGGCAAATGGTACGTTGCTCAACACGGGCGGTTCGCTTGCCATCACAAGTTACATTGTACCAGATTTATCGCCAAACACCACCTACTATTTTAACGTAGTAGTTGCAGATCAGGCTAATAACAAAGCGGCTTACACCACAAAGAGTGTAACCACCAACAAAGCAGAACTAACAGGAACGGTAACAATATCGGGAGATGCAATTTTTGGTGAAACACTAACAGCAATAACAACCGAACTAACCTCAAATCCTGAAATAAGCGATTTGGGTGCATTAAGTTATCAATGGAAACGTGGCACTTTGGTTGTTGGCTACCTTGCAACTTATACGTTGGTAGTTGGAGATATTGGGCAAACAATTACAGTAACTGTATCAGCAGCAAACTGCGATGGCAGCGTAACATCAGCGCCAACAGAAATAGTGAGTGACGTAAGCATCAATGACATGCAATTAAATAAATTCACTATTTATCCCAATCCCACGCATGGTCAATTTTCAATTGTAGGGACGAATAACATTCGCACAAATGAAAACGGCACGCACCCAATCGAGATATTTGACACCGCCGGACGTAAAATGTCCTTTATGTCCTCCGAGTCCTTGCAAAATGGTGAAATATCAATTGACATTTCGCATTTGCCAAACGGAATTTATTTCGTGAAGATAGGAAATGAAACAATTAAAATTGTGAAACGATAACCTTCGTGCGACTTTGTGAAAAAAACCTTTGTGCGCCTTCGGGGTAGAATCTTTCTTACCACAAAGGAACACAAAGGTTTCACAAAGGAACACAAAGAATAGTGGTTAGTGATTAGAGTTTAGAGTGTAGAGTATAGTGGTTAGCGATTAGCGGTTAGCGATTAGCGGTTAGTGGTTGTAGGGGCGACTTTCAAAGTCGCCCTGAAACCCACAACCCAATTGAAAAAACCTAATTTACACCTAATTTTTTTTACATGACAACCTCAGTAGCAAAGAATATTATCATTAAACAACCTAATTACCTAATTAACAATATTATAAATGAGGTAATGAGGTTAAATGCGTATGGTATTCCATCCGCTACTGAGGTTGTTTTGTTTTTAGAATTAGGTAAAAATAAGGTTTCATCGCAGCGCAGCAGCATTCCGTTAGGCGATGCTTTGAGCTTGTCGAAAAGAATGCATCGCTCGGTAGAAAACATTCAATCATCACACCTGCATTCCGTTAGGAATGCATCCTTCGTGCGACTTTGTGAAAAAACCTTTGTGCGCCTTCGGGGTAGAATCTTTATTACCACAAAGGAACACAAAGGTTTCACAAAGGAACACAAAGATTAGATATTAGAGTTTAGAGTATAGTGGTTAGCGGTTAGTGGTTAGTGGTTAGTACTTTACAAACTTTTTACTTTACAAACTTTTTACTTTACAAACTAATAACCCATAACTAATAACTACTCATTTACTCATTTACTCATTCACTCATTCACTTTCTTACCACAAAGGAACACAAAGAATTAGTGACAATTCGTGTAATTCGTGGCTAAACTAACCTTCGTGCGACTTTGTGAAAAAACCTTTGTGCGACTTCGTGGTAGAATCTTTTTATTCACTTTCTTATCACCCCAAACCCCCTAAAGGGGCTTTTTCTATTCTTATTCACTAGGGGCGTATGTCCATACGCCCCTACATTCTCTGAAAACTGATAACTGAAAACTACTCATTCACTCATTCACTAGTGGCGTATGTCCATACGCCACTACATTCTCTGAAAACTGAAAACTGAAAACTGAAAACTGATAACTGAAAACTGAAAACTGAAAACTGAAAACTACTCATTCACTAATTTTTACAATTTTTTTTCTATTTTTGCGTTAAAATTGAAAATAATGTTGTATATTTGCAAAAAAAATTTATTATGTCCCACATCGAAGATATAAAAGACGACCTCGAAACCTTGAAAGAGATAATTCTACAGAAAGTGCCGACCGACCAAATTTGGCTTTTTGGCTCTTATGCATACGGAACGCCGCACAAGGATTCCGACATAGACATTTATATCGTTATGAAAGACAACACCCAAATGCGCGAATTAGACGCTATGGCGGAAGTACACGGTGGAATGTTTGACAGAAGAATGTTAAAACCCTGCGATGTATTGGCATTAAAAAGACATCGCTTTGATTATAGGGCAGAAAATTTTTCAATGGAGCGTAAAATTAAAAGAGAAGGAGTAAAAATTTATGGATAAAAAAGAAGAATTAAAGCAATGGTTTTCCCTTGCAAAACAGAATTTTGATGTTGCAAAATATTTGGCAAACAATATGCATCCTATACCGGTTGAAACAATTTGCAATCAATGCCAGCAATCCGCAGAAAAGGATTTGAAAGGGTATCTTTTCTTTAATGATATAGAGTTCCCTAAAACACACGACTTGCGAGCACTATTAACTCTGTGTGTAAATCTAAATCCTGATTTTGCGAAATTCAGAAGGCAAACGATGTATTTAAACAATTTCTCCGTATTGCCAAAATACCCTAACGAACTGCAAATTACAGAAGACGACGCAAAAACCGCTATCCGTTTTACAGATGAAATAAAAGAATTTTGCCAAAAATTAGTGCAATAAACAGCAAGATTTTTACCACAAAGGAACGCAAAGATAGAGTTTAGAGTTTAGAGTTTAGAGTGTAGTGAGTAGAGTGTAGAGTATAGAGTGTAGTTATTAGTGTAGAGTGTAGATTTGAACTAACTATAAAACTATTGTTATGTTAATTGTAAAATTGCATATTTTCAGATTCCTCATTTCACTTCGTTTCATTCGGAATGACGAATTATACTTTGGGGTAGTTCAGGTTCCGCTGCGGCGCTGCCGCAGCGGAAACATGCCACATTAAAGGAATG
>WRMI01000054.1 GCA_009777175.1 Marinilabiliaceae bacterium | reverse complement strand
CCACCTCCTTTTTTGGGTTGTTTCGATGGTGAAAAAATTGCTTTTGTTCCATATTCTGAACTTCAACATATTTTTTATCTGAGTGATATTAATTGGAAAGTTGCGCCCTCAAACAAAGATACCCGCGAATTTAAATATATTTATAGTTTAATTGAAAAAATATTAAACCAAACTCCGTGGAATACCTATATCTTTGATTTTGAAAAAGATGACAAAGAGTTAAGAAAATTTATCAAAGACAATTTTGTAATCGGAAAAACCGAAACAACCAAAACAAAAATAGATAAAAATAATTTTCTTACAATATATAGCAAATGGGTAGAAACCGTAAAACCCACTATTGCAGTAGATTGGGATGCGGCAAAAAAAGATGGAATCATTGACGGCGATTTTTATCTCGCTGACCTACTATCAACCGATAACAATACAATCAGTGAAAATTTGCACGTACTCTTAAAAAGTAAATATTACGAATTTGACAAAGTAAAATTAAAATCGGGCATTTTTAATGTTAGCAGGATTGACTTCAATGATAACCAAAAAGCCTACGAGCGGTTTTGGGCAAAATATGAACGTCCACCCGAAAAAGAGTATTGGGATTATATTGTTGACCGTCGCGATTTAATTGTACCTCAAGATGTTAGAGAACGAAAAGGTAGTTTTTATACACCAACAATATGGGTCGAACTCTCTCAAAAATATCTTGCCGATGTTTTTGGAGTGGATTGGCAAGACGAGTATTATGTTTGGGATTGTGCCGCAGGAACAGGAAATTTACTTGCCGGACTGACTAATAAATACAATATTTGGGCATCAACATTAGACAAACAGGACCTTGCCGCGATGAAAGAACGAATCCAAAGCGGCGCAAACCTATTAGAAAGTCACGTTTTTCAGTTTGATTTTTTAAATGATGACTTTTCTAAATTGCCAAAAGGATTACTAGATATTATTAATGATCCAAAGCTGATTAAAAAATTGATAATTTATATTAATCCGCCTTATGCAGAACATGGAAATAGAAGAACATTCACAAAAACGGGCGAACATAAAGCAAAAGTATCAATAACAAGCAAAGTATATAGTGATTTTCAAAATATTGTTGGAACTGCAACTCGAGAACTTTATGCTCAATTTTTTTTGAGAGTCTACAAAGAAATTCCAAAAGCAAAATTGGCTTCGTTCAGTACATTAAAATTGGTTAATGCACCTAATTTTTCTGAATTTCGTAATTATTTTCAGGCTAATTTTGAAAAAGGGTTTGTATGCAAAGCAAGCACTTTTGAAAATGTTGACGGACATTTCCCAATAGGTTTTTTGATTTGGGATTTAGAAAAGAAAAAAACTATTGATTTTATTTCAGTCGACGTGTTTGATGATGATGGAAACCTAATTGATAAAAAAAATTTTTTTAGTGTTGAAAAAAACAAATATTTAATTGATTGGTTTAGACAGTTTATTAATAGAAATAATAACGACTTAGGCTCCCTCCGTATGCAAGGAAATGATATCCAACAACGTAATAATATATCAATTTCATCAAATCCCACAAAAAACGATTTAATTCAAAAAACTTTTACATTTATTACTAAAAGTAATTTGATAGGATCTTCTATTTATTTCTCTGTTCGTCAATGTATTGAGCCAACTTGGTTAAATAATCGCGACCAATTTCTCTACCCAAACGAGAATTGGTCTAATGATATTGAATTTCATAATGACTGCCTTGCGTACACAATTTTTAACAACAACATTTCAGTAACACACGGAGTAAACCATTGGATACCGTTTTTGGAAAATGAAATTGATGCACGTGATAAATTCGATAGCCATTTTATGATGAGTTTTATTAGTGGAGAGATCATTCAAAATAGGTATTCCAATTTATTTAATACTGATGAAGACAATTTTGGAGATAAAAGACAATTTTCACCAGAAGCAACAAAAGTGTTCGATGCAGGGCGCGAACTTTGGAAATATTATCATAAACAACCGAAAATTAACGTTAATGCAAGTTTATATGATATCCGCGAACATTTTCAAGGACGCAACGAAAAAGGAAAAATGAATAACAAAAGTAAAGACAATACGTATAACGAACTTATGGAAAATTTAAGAACGGAACTCAAAATATTAGCAAAAAAAATTGAACCAAAAGTATATGAATATGGATTTTTATTAAAGTAAATAAGTAAATGAGGGAATAAGTAAATGAGTAGTTTTATGGTTTTATGGTTTAATAGTTTAATAGTTTAATAGTTTTATGGTTTAATAGTTTTTAGTTTATAACCTTATTTTTACTTTATTTTTTCAACAAAACAACCTTGATAGTAAATGAGTGAATGAGTAAATAAGAAAATAAAACTCCTTTAGTGGCAAACGATTATATTTCAGTAGCATACAAAATATTTACAAATGAAATAATTAAATAAACCGTACACCGTGTACTCTGTACCGTGAACCGTGTACTGTGATAAAGATAAACAGATGAAAAAAACAGATATTTTAATAGGACTTCAATGGGGCGACGAGGGCAAAGGAAAAATCGTTGACGTTTTAACTCCTCATTATGACGTAATTGCCCGTTTTCAAGGTGGTCCCAATGCGGGACATACTTTGAAATTTAATGGCGAAAAATATATACTTCGCTCAATTCCTTCGGGTATTTTTCAAGGTGGAAAAATCAATGTTATTGGAAATGGCGTTGTATTAGACCCATTGACCTTCAAAGAAGAAGCCGAAGCCCTCGCTAATAACGGCATTGATTTAACAAAACGACTCTTTATTTCTAAAAAAACACACCTAATTCTTCCTACACACAGGATTTTAGATGTTGCCTATGAAGCCACAAAAGGAAATGAAAAAATCGGCACAACAGGACGTGGAATAGGTCCCGCTTATTCCGACAAAATAAGCCGTAACGGACTGCGTACAGGCGATATTCTAAATAATTTCGAAACAAAATACACCGCAGCAAAATCAAGACACGAAACAATTTTGAAATCCATGAACTATCACTACGATATCGCTGAATTGGAAGAAAAATGGCTACAAAGCATTGAATATCTGAAACAATTCAAACTTATAGAGGGTGAATATTTTATCAACCAATCTTTGAAGAAATACAAGTCAATTTTAGCTGAAGGTGCTCAAGGTACGTTATTAGACATAGATTTTGGCTCATATCCTTTTGTAACCTCCTCCAATACAATTAGTGCGGGTTGCGCTACAGGGTTAGGAATAGCCCCACAAAATATTGGTGAAGTTTATGGAATTTTTAAAGCATACTGCACACGAGTTGGTAGTGGACCATTTCCAACAGAATTGTTTGACGAAACAGGGTACAAAATGTGTGAAATTGGTAATGAATTTGGCTCTGTTACAGGACGTCAACGCCGATGCGGGTGGATTGATATTGTTGCACTTAAATACAGCATCATGATTAACGGAGTTACGCAACTTATTATGATGAAAAGCGATGTTTTGAGTCATTTTGATACAATCAAAATTGCAGTTGCATATAAAATCGGCTCAAATATTACCGAAGAATTTCCATCCGATTTTTACGAAAACATTGAGCCAATTTATACCGAACTACCCGGTTGGAAATCTGATATTACTAAGATTTCCTCCGAAAATGAATTCCCCGAAGAACTTAATTTGTTTATTCAATTCCTTGAAAACGAACTCAAAATTCCCATTGTAATTGTTTCCGTTGGACCCGATAGAAAACAGACTATTATTAGAGAAAGTTTCAACCTGCAGTAGTTAGTAGTTAGTAGTTAGTAGTGAGTAGTGAGTAGTGAGTAGTGAGTAGTGAGTAGTGAGTAGTGAGTAGTGAGTAGTCAGTGAGATACTAAATACTAAATACTAAATACTGAATACTGAATACTAAATACTGAATACTAAATACTAAATACTGAATACTGAATACTAAATACTGAATACTAAATTCTCAATACTAAATACTGAATACTGAATACTGAATACTGAATACTAAATACTGAATACTAAATACTAAATACTGAAAACTAAAAACATATTTGAAATAGAATTATCGTAAAAACTGATAAAAAAAAAGAGGAGCTTTAAGGCTCCTCCTGTTCTTGTTCTTATTATACCGCTATTTTTCTTTTGTATTTTCTATAAAAAAACATCGGAAAAAACAGAAAATTGATGACCGCTAACGAAACCATGGTCAACAAAAACCCCCCTGGCCAATGCATAATTTTGAAAAGTACTCCCGCAAATAGCAGTAAAATTCCCATAAAACCAGCAACATACAAAGTTTTCTCGCCAAAAGATTTTGGCAAATTTCTTTTGTAAAAGTGCATAAATAATACAGGAAGAAATAGAAACATCACTGTTAAAAAGGTTATAAACAGTGCAATCCCGGCTCCTGGCATCTTAAATATTTTCAGCCATAAGCTTAGGGTTATCAATACAATTGAAAGATAACCCGATACATACATTAACTTTCTCATCTTTTTTTCTTTTTTATGAGTTAATAAATAGACAGTTTCGTTGTGAATTTCATCAAAACCATCGGGACAAATATTATTAAATGCTTTGTCATACGCCTCTTTGAAACCGTTGCCTTTTTCCATTATATCTTCAATGGCACAGCAAAAGTGGTCAATTAAATCCTCCTTCATTTCAGTGGAGGCAATGTTGCTTTTGACAATGGTTTCAGTAATAAAATCTATTTGCTTATCAGTTAGTTTCATGATTGATTATTTTACTAATGGTATTTATAAAATCGTTTAATTCTTTTTCTTTTTCTTCTTTGATGAGAAAGCCTTTCGAGGTCAAAAAATAGTGATGCCTTATTCTTTTGCCAATATTTTCGGTTTCTACATCTATCAAGCCCTCTTCGCGCATCTTGTGTAAGGCGGGATAAAGCGACCCTTCCTTCAAGAGGATTTTATTGTCCGACATTTGTTTTACTTTTTGAGTAATACGATAGCCGTACATTTTTCCGTTATCAGCAAGCAGTTTTAGTATGATTGCCGTTAATGTTCCTTTTAATAATTCTTTTGAATACATAGTTTAAAAATATATAGAATAACGAGGTATTTAAAATATTATTGTAAATATTTTAAATATTTGTAAAATTTTATATAAATAATTTTATATAATTTTTAATTTCTTTCCACCCTTCACACATTTAAACTCATTTATTATATTGATAATTATGTAATTATGTGAATAAGTGAGGATCAATATCTGAAACATAGTGCTATTGAAGGAACCCTCAAAAAATAAGGGTCTTAAAAAAAATGAAAGAATATTTTTTTATAAATTCTAATTTGCATTATTCATAAGAAATGAAAATATCTTTTATCCCAAAAGGAACAAAAAATAACTGAAAACTATAAATAACTGAAAACTGAAAACTATTAATGCGTTCTCAACTTTGCGACTTTGCGTTAATGAATAATGCAGGTTAAAAACTAACTTCCCCTCTAATTCCTGTTTTGCCTTTTTCGTGGTTAATTTCAAT
Organism: Marinilabiliaceae bacterium; assembly: GCA_009777175.1. Classification (GTDB taxonomy): domain Bacteria; phylum Bacteroidota; class Bacteroidia; order Bacteroidales; family Marinilabiliaceae; genus WRMI01. Next base: position 16,690 of record WRMI01000054.1, on the reverse strand, counting down.
AATAAATTTATTGGGGTCGTCACTTATTCCTCTGTAAATAGAGGCTTTTTCATTTTCAACAAATTCGCCAAGATATTGTATTTTAAGTTCGTTAATATTTTTTTCTGCAAGATTATTTTCAATTGCGTCAAAAATCCATTCAATATATTTTACATTGTTTACGTGTCGGTTAATATCAAGGTCTGAGTACCTTACTTGACGCTCTTCTATTAAAATTTTTTCAGTTGGAGTTATAATTGGAGCAAAATTGTCATCGAAAACTCTATTATCGGAAAAATAATCAACTCCGTTGAAAATTGTTTCGGGTCGAACAATTCTTTTTGAGTTTATATCAATTGTGAGCCAAAGTGATGTAGCTTTTGCCACCGTTTTATTATCATGAAAAAATATTACGTCTCTCAAAGAATAAAATTTATCAATACCTCTTGGCCACGTATTTACTGTAATTATTTTATCAAAACCCGGCAGTTTGTCAATTTTGAACCACAATGCCGATAATACCCAAAAAATATTTTTTTTGCGTAATTTTTCAAATCCAACACCAAGTTTGTTGGCATGTTCGTGAGCCGCTTCTTGAAAATAACGCTGAAGGGCGGTTATTGAAATTTGCCCATTTGCACCAACATCGTAAGTGGCGGTACGAATATCTTTCGAAAAAATTTTTTCTAACATTTTATATTTTTATATATCTATTTATTATTTTTATTAAATAAATTGTTATTTCTGAAAATTAATAACTGAAAACCATTTTGTATAAACGACATTTTTTTAAAAAAATTTTCATTTGTCTGTAATAATTTTTAAAAACAAAAAATAATATACATTGTTTTAAAAAAAATATTACTTTTGTAAAACTAAAATAATATAAGACCTACAGATATAAAAGTATAATTTGGAATATAGTATCATTATGGAAAATTCTAAAAAACGAATAGGCGAATTAGAGGAAGAGGTTAGAAAATTAAAAGAACTGCTTCACAAATCCGAAAAGAATAGTTCTGACGAAAATCATCTTAAAAAGTTGAATTTAGTTGTCGAAGCCTCTAATATTGGGTTGTGGGATATTCGGCTTGAAAAAGGTGACCCAGACCCTGTCAACCACTCGAAACGTGTGGAATACTCCGATAAATACAGAAAAATGTTAGGATATAAAAATGAGAAAGATTTTCCCAGCATTTTAGGAAGTTGGAGCGACAAACTACACCCAGACGACCGAGAACCTATTATGAAAGGTTTTGAAAGTTACATATTAGATAAGAACAGAAAAACATCTTTTGATGTAGAATTCCGTTTACTCAAAAAAAATGGTCACTACGGTTTTTTCAATGGGTACGGCTCCGTTGTTCGTAATGAAGACGGATTTGCACTGCAGGTGTCAGGTGCGCTTAAAGACATTACCGAGCGAAAAGAAGCCGAACTTAATTTGCAAATGGAAAAAAAACTTTTGAGTTCCATTGGTGACAATTTGCCTTATGGTACAATTTTTAGATACGCCTTCGACACCGAAACTGAAATTCAATCAATCCCTTACGTTAGTGCAGGATGGGAAAAAGTGGTTGGTTATTCTGCTGAAATTGCTATAAATGACCTGTCAAAAGCCTACTCATTCGTGCATCACGACGACATGCTGCGACTCAAAGATACCATGAGACATAGCAGAGATACAATGACCCTCTTTGACATTGAATATCGCCTCGTTATTGATGGAATAGTCCGATGGGTACGTAAAACAGCACTTCCGAGAAGAGAAGGCAAAATGATTTATTGGGACGGAATTGGAATAAATATTACCGAAAAAAAGGAAACCGAACGTAAATTAAACTTAGAAAAAAAACGTTTGGAAACATTAGGCAACAATATTCCTAACGGTGTACTTTTTAGTTATATTCTAAATAAAAAAAGTGGCACGTTCAAATTTTCATACGTCAGCACACAGTGGGAGGAGGTTATGGGTTATCCTGCCGAAATTGCATTGAACGATATTGAAACGGCTTTTTCAATGGTGCACCCCCAAGATTTGCCCATTTTGAAAGAATCGATAAACCATAGTGCTGAAACAATGACCGTAATTAATCTTGAACATCGAATCCTAAATGACGAAAATATACGCTGGGTACACTTAATGACCCAACCTAGAAAAGAAAAAGATTTAATTATTTGGGACGGAATAGGAATTGATATTACAGCACGAAAAGTTACAGAACAAAAGTTGATACAAGAAAAAGAACGTATTGAAATGTTTGGCGATAGTATTCCTAACGGAGTTCTTTTTAGACTCGTTTTGGATACTGAAACAGGAATTTACGATTATGAATATGTTGGCGCACAATGGGAAGATGTTATGGGCTATTCGAGAGATTTTGCTCTCAAAGACAGGTTATATAGTTTTGAGAATTTAAACACAAAATGGGAGGATGAGTCTGATTTGTCTGATAATTTTGATACAAGAGATAAAGATGATATATTTTCTTTTGTGCACCCCGATGATTTGCCAATTTTGAAACAAAAACTTGAATATTGTGCAAATAATTTGACCCTTTTTGAATTTGAACACCGCAATATTATAGACGGAAAAGTTAGGTGGGTACATTTATCCTCTCAAACCCGCCGTGAAAACGGTTTTATTATTTGGGAAGGTATTGGAATTAATACAACAGCACGTAAAAAGGCTGAACTTAAACTCGAACGAGAAAAAGAACGTTTAGAAACATTAGGTAATAATATTCCAAATGGTACTCTTTATGTGCGGGTTTTAGATACAGAAACAAATATTATTCGTGTCTTATACGTGAGTGCCTGCTGGGAAGAAGTTATGGGATATCCATCTCGAATTGCACTGAGCAATTTTGAAAGAACTTTCGATTTTATTCACCCTGAGGACTTATCTTTTGTCAAAAAGACCATTGAAGATAGTGCTAAAACAATGTCAGTATATCGCATTGAATATCGTCTTCTTGTAAATGGGCAAGTTAGGTGGATACAAGTTTCTTCGCAGCCGCGACGAGACGATAAATATATTTATTGGGACGGAATAGCAATGAACATCACAGATTGGAAAAAAGCCGAGCGACAATTAGCAGAAGAACATAAACGTTTGGAAATGTTAAACGACAACCTTCCAAATGTTGCCTTGTTTCAATTTTCTCATAACCCTGAAAATTTTGATACGAAAATCCTTTATGTTAGCGGAACGTGGGAAAAAGTTACAGGTATCCCCGTAGAACTACTAATGAACAATCCTACTGCCGCCATAGAAACTATTCATCCGGACGACCTGCCCTTTATGATACAAAGAATGAGACAAACCATTGATAATTTAGAAAATTTTCATTTTGAAGTTCGAACTATTTCAGGTAGTAAGATTCGTTGGTATCAAATATCGTCGCGTCCACGTAGGGAAGGGGCGTTAGTCATTTTAGACGGACTTTTGCTTAATATAACTAACCGAAAAGAAATAGAACTGAACTTGGAATCAGAAAAAAAACGACTCGAAATGCTCGGGAACAACATCCCGGACGTTGCATTTTATGAATATGCTGACGACCCAGCACGAATAACATACGTGAGCGGTTCTTGGGAAAAAGTTACAGGAATTCCTCCCGAAGAAGTCCTCAACAATATCAATGCACTTTTCTCGATAATACACCCTGACGATGTGGAAAAATTTAAAGAAGCAGACGAATATAGTTCTCGCGAAAAAGTTAGATTTCATATCGAAGTTCGTTCAATAATAAATAATCAACTTCGCTGGTTAATTATGTCCGCTCAACACCGTTATGTAGAAAATGATGTAGTTTGGGACGGCATCGTGATTGACATCACATATCGCAAAGAATTCGAACTACAACTTGAACTAGAAAAAGAGCGATTAGAATTGCTCGGTGACAATATTCCTAACGGAGTTCTATATAGGTTTATTTACGACCCCATTACTGATAATTATAGAGTTGCCTACGTAAGCGCACGATGGGAAGAAGTGATGGGAATACCTGCCGATAGCGCTCTCGCAGACATAGAAAATGTTTTTAATAAAATTCATACCGATGATATTCTCGTTATTACCAATAACATCGAACATAGCAAACAGACAATGACAGTTTTTTCGAGTGAATTTCGTGTTGTTGACGATCAAAATATCAGATGGATACACATGTCGGCGCGTCCTCGCAGCGACGGTGGACTTATAGTATGGGACGGCATTTGCATGAATATTACATCCAAAAAAGAAGCCGAACTAAAACTTGAACAAGAAAAAGAGCGTTTAGAAACATTAGGCGGCAATTTGCCAAACGTTGCTCTTTATCAATTTATTGGCGACACAAGAACGAGACAATGGCGATTTTCGTACGTCAGCCGTTCATGGGAATCTGTTACAGGAATCCCCGCCGACGTCGCTATTAAAGATATTAACTCCGTCTTTGCATGTGTACACCCAGACGATTTACCTACGTTAATAGAGAGTATTGACCATATTGCTGATACTTTAGAAAACTTTAACATTGAAATACGATTTATTATTTGGGGACGAATAAAGTGGATAAAATTGTCATCCAGACAATATCGAAAAGGCCCATTTGTTATCGCCGACGGTATCATTTTAGATATCACTACACCCAAAAAAGCCGAACAACAATTAGAATCGGAACGTAACCGACTGAAAACATTGGGAGACAATTTGCCCGGTGGCTCGCTTTTTCAATTTATTAGAGACATTCGTACACGACAAATTACCATGTCGTACGTCAGCGCAACATGGGAAGAAATTACAGGAACTCCCACTGATATTGCAATGGCTAATTTTTCTCAATTATTAGATAATATTCATCCAGACGACTACTCGAAATTTACTGAAGCACTTGAGGTTAGCGCACAAACAATGACCGACATAAGAATAGAATTTCGTGTAAAACAAAAATATTTGTATCTCATTTCACGCCCACGAAAAGAAGATAATTTCATTATTTGGGACGGAATTATAATGGATATTACTGCTCAAAAGGAGTCGCAACGTGCATTTGAAAAAGAAAAAGAACGTTTAGAAACTCTTGGAGACAAATTCCCAAATGGAGTATTGCAGCGCTTTGTATACGACAATAAAACCAAAAAATATTACATGGAATATCTTAGCTCAAGATGGGAAGAAATTACAGGTATTACTCGAGAAGCGGTTTTGCAGGATATCACCCCTTACTTCGATATTATGCACCCCGAAGATAGACAATCGGCGTATGATGAAACCGACCAAAGTAGAATAAATTTGACCGAATTTGATAAAGAATTTAGAATTTTTAGAAATGGTAATATTAGATGGCTACGAATCGTTTCACAACCATATCTGACTGAAAATAAAGTGATTTGGGACGGAATTATGATGGACATCACGGAATTAGTAAATTATCGAGAACACCTCGAATTTATTGTGCAAGACCGTACCGAAGAACTCAATGCCGCTAACGAAGAACTTCAAACAGCAAACGAAGAACTCCTCGCATCAAACGAAGAATATATGGTTATTAGCGAAGAACTGAACGCAGCGAAAATTAAAGCCGAAGAAGCTGACCATTTTAAATCGGCATTCATTGCTAATATGTCCCATGAAATTAGAACTCCAATGAACGGTATTTTTGGATTTTCATCGCTGCTTCTATACGAAATTGACGAAACTATCTCACCAAGAGCAGCATACTACGCTAATATTATCACTAAAAATTGTACATCTCTACTTCAACTTTTAAATGACATCATCGATATTTCCAAATTAGATGCTAACCAATTGAAAATGATGCCACAAGAATTTGAAGTGAACGCTTATTTAGTAGAATTACATCAATTATTCTCCCAATTGTTGTCTGAAAGCGGAAAAGAAGATAATATTCAACTTATTCTTGACAAACAACTGACTGAAGAAAAAATATTTGTTGACCCACTCAGACTATCGCAAGTTATTACAAACCTTATTAGTAATGCCTTAAAATTTACTGAAAACGGTTCAATCACGTTCGGGTACGAAAAAGCAGACAACGACAGTCTTTTGTTTTATGTCAAAGATACAGGCGCAGGTATTGACCCCAAAAATCAAAAACATATTTTCGACAGATTTAGCCAAGTTGAAGAAGCACGCCACCTTAACGCCGGCGGAACTGGTTTAGGACTCGCTATTTCACGGAACTTAGTCGAACTTATGGGCGGAAAAATTTGGGTTGTATCCGAACTGAAAAGAGGCTCCGATTTTTATTTTACTATTAAGAAAAGGTTAGTGGTTAGTGGTTAGTGATTAGTGATTAGTGGTTAGTGGTTAGAGGTTAGAGGTTAGTGGTTAGTGGTTAGTGGTTAGTGGTTAGTGATTAGTGGTTAGTGATTAGTGGTTAGTGGTTAGTGATTAGTGGTTAGTGGTTAGTGATTAGTGGTTAGTGATTAGTGGTTAGTGGTTAGTGATTAGTGGTTAGTGGTTAGTGGTTAGTGATTAGTGGTTAGTGATTAGTGGTTAGTGATTAGTGGTTAGTGGTTAGTGGTTAGCGAATATCTGCCAAATCCGCTTATCTCCACTGCCTGTATAGCACACAGATAACACAGATGACACAGATTTTTTTCAAAAATGCCGATGGAAGACGTTCGGAATGCAAAAAACCCCACGACCTCTATACACCCCACGCAGCAGCACTCGGTAGAGTGCAACGTAGATAACCCCGGTAGGGGCATACCCTTGCGGTTGCCCTAAAAGCGCAATTCGGGGGATCTCCCAAAAAAGGAAGCATTCATTTAACGCAAAGTCGCAAAGTTGAGAACGCAAAGGGCGCAAAAAACCCAAAATCAACCTTATTATTGTTTTTTAATGAGGTTGGTTTTCTACTCAATTGTGGAGGTTAGTGAGCCATCGCCCAACTATTGTTTTGTAAAAAATTATAGGTAAAAATTGAGTGTTTGGAAATAATTTCATTGTTTTGCATTTTATATCAAATATATTTGTACTTTTGCTGCGTTGTTTTATAGTTAAATTTTATAGAAAAAATGATTGTCACAATAGAAAATACGACGACTGTTGAAAGTATGAAAAAATCACTTGAACGAGGAAAAATCACACGTAGTGAGAGAAAAAAACCTAATTTAGCACGTTTTTTCGGAGTTTTGCCAAACTTTGAAGACGGCTTGCAATATCAAAAAAACGCACGAAATGAGTGGAATTGATTATTTGGTTGATACTAACATGTTGATTTACATCATCAAAGGAAATCCGAAAGTTGAATATTTTGCAAAATCGGAAATACTTGCTATCTCCTACATTACGGAAATGGAAGTGCTAGGAAAATACCAAATTTCAGAACCCGAAAAGCAAACTATTGCCGAAGTGTTTGACTATTGTTATGTGCTGGAAATGGACGCTCAAATAAAACAATACGCAATAAATATCAAACGATAAGTCAAGATGAAGTTGCCAGATGCCATAATTGCTGCAATTTCCATCAAATACAACTTACCATTAGTAACGTCCGATAAAGATTTTAGGAAAATACCAAATTTAGACTTGGTGTTGATAGATATATCTTCTCTATAATCGAGTATCTTTTTGTCTTGTCTGTTTATTTCAACTTAAAACTGTTTAAGATTTTTATCATTGATAACTACGTTGTCGCCAACTTGTTTTATCACGGCAATACCTTGTCTTATACATTCATCTTCCACTTTTTTTTCAAAAATCATTGAGGCTATTCCGAGATACAATTTGTGATTTGCAAATTGTGGAAAAGCATCTCTAAACATACCAACTTTGATTATTGTTTTTTTTATATCATCAAAAGTAAGCTTGTATTTTGTTTCTATAAGCCCAACCGAAATACAGTTAAACATCTGTATATCATACTCTACGTCGATGCCACTATTTTTGATTTTCTTCCTTTTTCTTGATTCTATGCTGTCGTACTCTTCGCCAAAGAATGTGGAAATTCCTTTTCGAAATGCACTAAAAAAGTATTCTTCTGCAAAATCACCTTGATTATTAGCTAATCCGCCTATATGTTTTTCTAAGGCTTTCATCCTTTTATCGTGGTCTCTCATTTCTTGTTCTAACCTGGCACGCGATTCTTCCATTTCACGGTCGAAGTCAGCTCTTCTACGGTCTGTTTCATCTCGCATACGGTCTGTTTGAGCTCGCATGAGGTCTGTTTGAGCTCGCATACGGTCTGTTTCCGCAGGGAACTTCTCTATAAAAGTATTTAGTAGTGCCAGCACGCTTTCTGGTGTTATTTCTTTTTTATTTTCCATATTACTCCTTTTTTTATGAGTGAATTATTTTGCAAAAATAATATGATTAATTTTTTTTACAAAAATAATTTAATTTTTTTTTATAATTTGGCACTATTTTATTAACACGATATTACAAATATTTGCGATCTTTACGGTAATAATTTTTTTTAACGCAAAGACGCAAAGTTGAGAACGCAAAGTATAAAAATTAAAATAGATTCCTCATTTCACTTCGTTTCTTTCGGAATGACTGACCGGTATTAGGTGAAGGACGTAAAAAGATTTGCGACATTAGCGAAAAACCTTTGCGACCTTGCGTTTAAAATAAATTTTCATTTTTTTTTAATAATGCAAGTTACCAGAAAAAACGGATAGAAAAAATTTTTTTAATTTTTTTTTAAAAAAAGCTTGTTATTAAAAAACTTTTATCTACTTTTGTATTTTATTTTAATAAAGCGCAATGATTATTCGAAAATTGAAATTGTCCATCTTGTGTTTGAGTCTGTGCGGAACACTAATTGCTCAGACTGCAACGCTTGATAGCTTACTTACCGTTTTAGATTCATTTTCGGGGAAAAAATCTGACAAGGCATCACTGCTAATAGATATTTCACGGGAGTACAATAATGTCGATGTTGAGAAGGGTATATTTTATGCGACTGAGGCGTTGCTTTTAACTCAAAACAAAAAAGGCATGGAACTTTTAGAGGCGAGAGCCCACATTAATTTGGGCAATTATTATCAGTGGCAAAAAAACTATTACACCTCTTTTACACATTACAAAAAAGCAGAAAAACTTGCGATAAAGATCAACAATTTAGATATGTTATTGGGTGTTTATCGAAACATACGACTTTTGTTCAATATAATAAATGACATCGAAAATGAAATGTACTATTCAAATAAAATAAGGGAGATAGCCATCGAGAAGGGCGATCCAGACATGGAAATTTTTGCACGTTTCAGTTATGGAAAAGTTCTTTATAAAGATTTAGGGTTACAGGAAGCGTTGGATTATTTTTTGGAAATATACCAACAAGCCCTGCTTTTGAATAGCGTACATACTAATTTGATAGGCTCCCATTGCGGATACGCATATCTGAAATTAGGTCAGCCTCGCGAGGCGCTTCATTTCCTTTATCAAACGCTTTCCAGCGAAGAATCCCTTGGCGTTACATCATCCGCATTATTTTCTATTTTTGCAGAAGCTTATGCAATGTTGCAAGATGTAGATTCTGCTTATTATTTTTTGGATAAGTCAGAGGAATCATTCGCTTACAGAAATGATGTTCTTTTAGATAAGTATAGAATCATCTCGATGTTAGATACAATAAAAGGAGACTATCGCAGTGCACTCGAAAATTTTAAGAAATTTCATCAAATATCCGATAGCATTTCAAAAGCCGGAAAAACTGCCGAAATTGCTCGGATGAAAAATTGGCACGAATTAGAACAAAAAGACAACGAAAACGAAATTTTACAACAAGAAAAACAAAAACAGCAACGATTAATCCTGATATTATCGGTTACTTTGCTTATGATTATTGCATTGTTGTTATTAGTTGCACTTTTGTATCGGAAAACAGCCGAAAAGAACAACGAATTGAAAAAACTTCATATCGTAAAAGACAAACTCTTTTCAGTTATTGCCCACGACCTCCGCAGTCCCATTGCATCGCTAATGACTGTTATGAAACTTGTGAACGAAAACCAATTAGATGCCGATATGCAGGCACAGTTGATGAACGACCTTACTTGTCGTGTAGATAGTATTTATGGACTGTTAGATAACTTACTTCGCTGGGCTAAAAGTCAAATGCAAAGAATTATTCCATCGCCCGTATATTTCGATGCACAAGAAGCGAGCCGTGAAGTTACTGATTTTATTAGAGGAGTCGCCGAAAGTAAAAAAATTATTCTTAATAATCATATTCAAAAACAGCAAATATTTGCCGATAAAGATATGTTTGCCGTTTTAGTGCGAAATCTGACAACTAATGCGATAAAATATACCGCTGCCAACGGAGAAGTTACGCTCGATTCAGAACTGCAAAACAATATGATGGTTATTTCTGTGAAAGATACGGGTACAGGTATGCCCATTGAAGTGCAGGAGCAACTTTTTAAATTATCCGAAACTAAAAGTCGGCGCGGTACTAACGACGAAAGCGGTACAGGTTTAGGGTTAGTTTTATGTGCAGATTTTGTCAAAGCAAATGGGGGAAATATTTGGTTTACTTCCAAATATGGAGAAGGTTCTACTTTTTTCTTTAGTTTTCCAATTTCTTTTGTTAGTGAATGAGTGAATGAGTGAATGAGTGAATGAGTGTAGGGGCGCACCCTTGCGGTCGTCCACCTTGTAGTAAATGAGTAAATGAGTGAATGAGTGAATGAGTGAATGAGTAAATGAGTGTAGGGGCGCACCCTTGCGGTCGTCCACCTTGTAGTAAATGAGTAAATGAGTAAATGAGAGAATGGGGGAATGAGTGAAAAAATGAGTAAGTGAACTATGTTATCCCTTATTTAATAAAGCTCCCTTAGTAGCCGTTAGTGATGAAATATTGGTAGAAAAAAAATAAAAAAATCCGTGAAAATCCGTCTAATCCGCAAAATCCGTGTATCCACAGCAGGCTTTAGCCTGCAGTACTTAGTGTAAATTCGTGAAATTAGTGGCTCAACAATATCAAATATGAAAAAAATATTTAAGACCTTAATGTTTGTTTTACTTGGAGTAGTAATCTTAGGAACGTTAGTATATCTTTGGAGTAAATCACAAGCAAAACCTGTCAAATATGAAACTGTTCAATTAGAACGGCGCGACATTTCAAAGAAAATAATAATCAATGGCATGATCGAGCCCAGAAATGAAATCTTAATAAAACCACAAATTTCAGGTATTATTACAGAAATCTACAAAGAGCCGGGTCAAAATATTAAAATTGGTGAAATTATAGCAAAAGTAAAAGTAGTACCCGATATAGCCATGTTAAGTAGCGCAGAATCAAGGCTTAAAGTGGCAAAAATTAGCCTCGAAAGAGTTACACAAGATTATGAACGTACAAAAAAACTTTTTGAAAGCGGAGTAACCTCAAAAGAACTCTACGAAACCGCTTATTCTACATATTTACAAGCATTAGAAGAAGTGAGTATTGCAGAAGAAAATATCGACATTATTAAAAAAGGAATGTCAAAAAGTACCGAAGCATATAGCAATACGCTTATAAAGTCGACAATTTCAGGAATGATACTTGATATTCCTGTCAAAGTTGGAAATTCAGTAATTCAAACTAATAATTTCAGCGAAGGCACGACAATAGCCGCCATTGCCGATATGTCTGACCTTATTTTTATCGGAAAAATTGACGAAACAGACGTTGGTAAAGTGAAAGAAGGTTTTGATTTAAACCTTATTATTGGCGCAATGCAAGACGAAAAATGTACAGCAGTTTTAGAATATATCTCACCAAAAGGAGTTTTAAATAGCGGCGCAACTACTTTTGAAGTTAAAGCAGCCGTCAAAAATATTGAAAATCTGTTTATTAGGTCAGGGTACAGCGCAAACGGCGAAATAATAGTCGATACAAAAGATAACATTTTTTCACTTCCCGAAAGTACAATCGAATTTGTTGCAGATAGCACTTTTGTATATATTTTAGACAAAACAAAAGAAAACGAACAAAATTACATCAAAACACACGTAGTTACAGGCATTTCTGACGGAATTTTTATTGAAATAACAGAAGGCATCGATTCTACCATGACGGTTAGAGGAAAAGTGGTTACTAAGTGAGTAGTGAGTAGTGGTTAGCGGTTAGCGGTTAGTGGTTAGTGATTAGTGGTTAGTGATTAGTGGTTAGTGGTTAGTGATTAGTGGTTAGCGGTTAGTGGTTAGTGGTTAGTGATTAGTGGTTAGTGGTTAGTGATTAGTGGTTAGCGGTTAGTGGTTAGTGGTTAGTGGTTAGTGATTAGTGGTTAGTGATTAGTGGTTAGCGGTTAGTGGTTAGTGGTTAGCGGTTAGTGGTTAATGATTCATTCACACATTTGCTGATAACTGACAACTGACAACTGAAAACTATTAATGCGTTCTAAACTTTGCGATTTTGCGTTAAAATAAATATTATGAATATTGGTGGTTAAATACTAAAAAATGAATTACGAAATAAAAATACTCATTCACTTATTTTTTTCAAAATTTCATCCCCAACGGGATTCATTTACTCATTTACTCATTCGCTCATTCACTCATTCACTCATTCGCTTATTCGCTTATTCACTAAAAAACTGAAAACCATGAAGCTCCAAACATTAGTATTAACAATTTTATTTACATTACCTCTTTCTGCTCAGACGCAATGGACTTTGGAAGAGTGCATTAACTACGGTTTAGAAAACAATTTTAGAGTAAAGGAGGCTATTCACAATTTAGAGGCAAAAAAAATTAATCTAAATACAACTAAAAAAAGTGTTTTGCCAAGCGTAAATGCATATCTTGGACAAAATTTTGACTTTGGCAGAACTACTCGACCCGATAACGTTATTGTGGATATTTCACAATCTACCTCTTCTTTTGATATCAGAGCACAAATGTCACTTTTTGAAGGGCTTCGAGTTTATCATCAAAAAGCATCTGACGAACTCAATCTCCACGCTGCTTTATACGATTTAGAACAAGCAAAAGAAAATATTTCTATTAACATTACAGGATATTTTTTGCAGGTCATACTTTCCAATGAAATGTTCGAATTAGCCAAAGAACAACAAACTATCTCAGAAGAACATTTAGAAAAAGTTCAAATACTCGTCGAAGGTGGGAAAACATCCGATTCAGACCTTTATGCAGCAAAAGCAACGTTAGCCTCTGATATGGTTAATGTTACCAAAACAAGCAACACTTTTACACTCGCAAAATTAGACCTCGCTCATCTAATGAATTATACCGATGTATCAACTTTTGAGGTTGTGCTCCCTACTGATAAAGAAATTGAGCTTATGATTGCTGATAAATTAGATTTAAAAGGTACATTAAATTCGGGAATAAACTTTCGCCCAGGTATCAAAGCCGCTGAATTAAGAATTGAAAAAGGACAAAGAGATATTCTAGTTAATAAATCAGCATATTTTCCATCATTAATTCTGGGTGCAAGTTACGGAACAGCCTATTATCATACTTTATCAGATACACAAGGTAACAAAATCACTCCCTTTGGAACCCAAATAAGCGACAATTCAAGAGAAGTAATTTATTTTTCTTTGACAATACCAATATTTAACAAAATGAGAGTTTCTGATAACGTGAAGTTAGCAACAGTGCAATTAGATCAAAATAGGTTGATTTTGGAAGAAACTAAATTAAATTTTGTTAAAGAAATACAGCAGGCATACTACAATGCAATCGCATCAAAAGAGAGTTTTTTATCCGCACAAGAAGCAGTTGCTGCAACAAAAATTGCATTCCAATACGAAGAGATAAAATATTTGAACGGCGCATCAAATATCTACGAATTTAACGAATCCCGTTTGAGACACCAAAGGGCACTATCAGAAGAGATTCAAGCAAAATATGATTATATTTTCAGGCTAAAAATTTTAGAGTTTTATTCAAAAGAATAGGATTTTTAGCCACTAATTACACTAAAAAACTCGATTTTTCTTTGGGGTTAGATTTTTTTTACCACGAAGTCGCACAAAGGTTTTTGGTTATTGAATTTATTGAAATACACAAAGTCGCACAAAGGATTTTAGCCACTAATTACACGATTTCCTCCCAACTAATCACTAATCACTAACCACTACCAGAACGGTCAGTCATTCTGAATGGAACGAAGTGAAATGAGGAATCTTGTTTATTTTTCTTTATATAAGTTTGGCATTTCAAAAATTTCATATATTTTTGCATTTTTAAAACAAATATGAACTGTAGTTGCAACACTGAATTTGTTCCTAAAACTGATACCATCGAAAATGCAATGATAACCGACCATTGTAACTATTCTACAGTGGACAATATCATACACCGTATCGGAACTAAACGAAACAGTATAATTCCTTTGCTTCAGGCTATTCAGACCGAATTTGGTTACCTGCCTAACGATGTTTTAGAACGAATTTATGAAAAAACTGAAATTGATAGGGCACAACTTATCACTATTTCAACTTTTTATTCACAATTTCGGCACGTTCCATACGGTAAACATCTTATAAAAGTATGCACGGGAACGGCATGCCACGTGAAAGGAGCGACAAATGTTTATGACGCATTCCGTCGAGAATTGAAAATAGCAGAAAAAAGTATTACTACCGACAATAAACTTTTTTCTATGGAAAAAATTGCCTGTCTTGGCTGTTGTACGCTTGCGCCAGTGGTACAAATCGATGACAAAATTTATGGCCATGTTCAATCGGGAAAAGTCAACGAAGTAATTAGTGATTTTCTTTTACAACAGGCTGAAAAAGAGAAAAATGAAATTAAAAAAGCAAGTCGCAAAGTTGCCGGTGAAATACGTCTTGGAATGGGTTCGTGCTGTCAGGCGAGTGGCTCGGCGGATATTTTTCGTGAATTGTCAAAAGCGCAACAAGAATTAGGTATGAATGTTAAAATAAAATCTGTGGGCTGCGTTGGTGTTTGTAATAAAGTTCCGCTAATTGACGTGATTATGCCCGATAATTCGATTACCCGATATCCAAACGTTAAACCTTCCGAAATAAAAGAAATCCTTCATCATCATTTTAAACCCGCAAATTATTTCAAACGACTGAAAAACAATCTTTTAAACCATATTGACACATTTCATACCGACATCACTTGGGATAACGTTATTTGGAAACCTGAAAAAGAACGAATTGGTATAATCGACACATTTCTTTCAAGTCAAAAACATATTTCGACCGAAGGATACGGCTTTTTGGCACCTTTGAACATTGATGAATATATTTCACATCAAGGTTTTGAGGCATTAAAGAAAGTAATTTCTACTCAAACGAGTGCTGAAGTAATTGATAATATATTTAATAGCGGAATTCGTGGTCGAGGGGGTGGTGGTTTTCATACTGGACAAAAATGGAAAATTGTGGCAGCATCAAAGAAGGATGACAAATATGTTATTTGCAATGGAGACGAAGGCGATCCGGGAGCATTTATGGATCGAATGATGCTTGAATCCTACCCATTCCGCGTAATTGAGGGAATGATTATTGCAGGGTTTGCTGTCAATGCAAAAAATGGAATTTTCTACATTCGGGCAGAATATCCTCTCGCAGTTGAGCGTATTCGTACGGCTCTTGAAATTTGTAAAAACCGAAATTTACTCGGCAAAAATATTTTTAATAGTGATTTTTCGTTTGATATTTCAATTTTCGAGGGTGCGGGCGCTTTTGTGTGCGGAGAAGAAACGGCTTTGATTGCGTCAATCGAAGGTGAGCGCGGATTTCCAAAACTCCGACCTCCATATCCTGCTGTTAATGGACTATTCGGTTGTCCTACTTTGGTCAATAATGTCGAAACTTTGAGCCAAATTCCATATATTATTACTTCCGGAGTTGATAATTACTCGAAAATCGGTACAAAAGGTAGTAAAGGAACAAAAGTATTTGCATTAGCAGGAAAAATTCGTCATGGTGGATTGATTGAAGTTCCCATGGGAATAACACTAAATCAGATTGTTGAAGATATTGGCGGAGGGGTTGAAGGCGACGAAAAACTTAAAGCAATACAAATTGGTGGTCCTTCGGGAGGTTGTATACCTGCGCATTTGTGCGATGTAGAGGTCGATTTTGATGCTTTTACGCAAATGGGTGCAATGATGGGCTCCGGAGGATTGGTGGTGCTTAGTGAAAGCGACTGTATGGTTGACGTTGCTCGATATTTTTTGAGTTTCACATGCGACCAATCCTGCGGAAAATGTACATTCTGCCGAGTTGGAATCAAACGCATGCTCGAAATTTTAAATAAAATTTGTAGCGGAAAAGCCCATATATCAGATATTGACAAATTAGAAGAACTTGCGTTAAATATACGAAAAGCATCCTTGTGTGGACTTGGAAAAACAGCACCAAATCCTGTACTCACAACCTTAAAATATTTCCGAAACGAATATGAAGAACATATTTCAGGTATCTGTAAATCAGGTACATGCAAAGAAATGGTTAAATTTTATATAGATGACAACTGTACGGGTTGCACTAAATGCGCAAAATCCTGTCCCGTTGATGCGATTCCTTATACTCCATACGAAATTCATGTTATTGACGTAGAAAAATGTATAAAATGCGGATTATGTGTTAGTGAGTGTAGTTTTGATGCAATAAAAAAAGATTGTTTAATCAAATAACAAATGTTTCCTATTAAACAACCTTAATAGATGATGAAATCTCCTACATGTCATGCTGAACTTGTTTCAGCATCCCCTTTGTTTTTAGGGGATTGCGGGTCAAGCCCAAAATGACCGGTCGG
>WRMI01000053.1 GCA_009777175.1 Marinilabiliaceae bacterium | reverse complement strand
GTTAGTGGTTAGCGGTTAGTGGTTTGTGGTTAGTGGTTAGTGGTTTGTGGTTAGTGGTTAGTGGTTAGCGGTTAGAGGTTAGTGGTTAGTGGTTAGTGGTTATTTATGAGAATAGTAGTGACAAGACATGCTTGCAGAGCCAAGTCGAGGTATACCTTGGCGTAATTACATTAGGGATTTATTATCACACCGCAAATAAGAATAATAATAAATTAGAAAAATTTTAAATAAACATAATAATATGGAATGGAAAAAACTGCAAAATGGTTCAGATATTAGAGGTGTTGCAATGGAAGGTGTTGAAAATGAGCCTGTAAACCTGACCTCAGATGTCGTGAAATGTTTAGGACAAGCATTCGCTATATGGCTAAAAAACCACAATCCTACAAAAAAACAACTACAAATATCAGTAGGAATGGATCCTCGGTTATCTGGTCCAGAAATGGAAAGATATTTTACCTCGGGAGTTTTGACCCAAGGAATTGATGTTTACGACTTTGGAATTGCCTCAACACCCGCAATTTTTATGAGTACTAAAATTGGCTCAATCAGAATGGATGGTGGAGTTATGATTACTGCAAGCCATCTGCCCTTTAACCGCAACGGCTTGAAATTTTTTACAGAAGAGAGCGGTTTAGACAAAAAAGATATTACTGAAATTTTGAAAATTGCTGAAGAGGCAAATTTTCCAAAATGTTATCCAAGAGGAGTATATTATAAAAGAGATTTTATGGCTGAATACTCAAATTATTTGGTCAATTTGATTCGTTATCGCGTGGATTATACTCAAAATTTTGACAACCCTTTAGAAGGAATAAAAATAGTTGTTGATGCAGGAAATGGCTCGGGTGGTTTTTTTGCAGAAAATGTTTTGAAAGTATTAGGTGCAGATGTTTCTGACAGTCAGTTTCTAATACCTGACGGTCTTTTCCCGAATCATCCCCCAAATCCGGAAGATGATAGTGCAATGGTTTCGATTGTAACTAAAGTAAAAGAATCTAACGCAGATTTAGGCATAATATTTGATACTGACGTAGATAGAGCAGGGTTAGTTTTTAATGATGGTACTCCCATCAACCGTAATACATTGATTGCCTTAATATCAGCAATTATTCTTGAGGAAAACCCAAAAAGTACCATCGTTACAGATTCAATTACTTCCAACGGTTTATCGCATTTTATCAATGAACACCTCAAAGGTAAACATCATCGTTTTAAACGTGGCTATAAAAACGTTATCAACGAAGCAATTCGACTAAATGAAACAGGCGAAAATTGTTGTTTAGCCATCGAAACTTCTGGTCATGCGGCATTTAAAGAGAACTATTTCCTTGACGATGGCGCATATCTTGTTGCCAAAATATTAATAAAAATGGCACAACTGAAACATCAAGGCAAAACGTTGACATCACTTATTTCCGAACTAAAATCTCCCGTAGAAAGTCGAGAAATCAGAATTACAGTCAATAATCCTGATTTCAAACAATATGGAGAAATAATTATTGCAGATTTGGCAAAATTTGTTGAAAATCAAAAAGATTGGGAAATTGTACCCGACAACCACGAGGGAATACGAGTAAACTGCAATGCGCATAACCAAAATGGATGGTTTTTACTCCGACTATCACTACACGACCCCGTAATGCCACTAAATATTGAATCTGACGTAAAAGGTGGTGTTGAAAATATTTTAAATCAGTTAATTCTGTTTTTGAGAGGGTATGATGAATTGAAAATTTGTTGAAAGTCAGATTTCCTAACTCTTGAACTTCAAACTTTTCATTTGCATAAAGAACATGAAAAAAATAACTTCTCCAATAAAGAGGAAGAATAGGTTCAGAGTTCCTTACCTCATAAACTTTTTTTTGTTTGTTATTTTATAAGGAAAAATCTATTTTTGCTGAGGAAACCAAAATGTCCCACTTTTTGGTTTTTTGCATTCCGTTAGGCGATGCATTGAGCTTGTCGAAAATGAATGCATCGCTTGGTAGAAAAATAGCCATACAAACAACCGTTTTTGTGCTTTGAAATTATTTTCTACCAAGCGTCACATTCATAGCGGAATGTGGAAAACTGAGGTTGATAAATATTTCATAAAAAGGTGACATTTTGATTTCCTGAGAGGTCAGGTAATCTGAGGATGTGATGTCTCTATTTAATGTCAAAATAACGGCTGAAACAGAATTGCCGACATTCACGCCCGTCCACCGCTTGCTTTAAATCGCCTCGTTGGTTGCCGGTGTTTGTGCCGCACTATCTTTTCTGTCAATTTTTGATATACTTTGCATCTTTAAATGTTCCGATTTTTTTTATTTTTCCCTGTTTAATCATTTGAGAAACAACCATTTCTATGGTCGTTGCCGAAATGTCGGGCAAAATATAATTAATTTCTCGTTTACCGATGGGCAGCAAACTACTAAGTATTGTTTGCTCAACTCGTTCTCGTTTTGAAACTTTTTTTGAATGAATTAGGGCAAATCGCTTGTCAAGTTCTTTGTAACAAATGAGTAACGTAAAAATAAAATTTTCGATTAACGGCAAATAATCATTTGCGTTATTTTCCCAATTTTCAGAAGATTTTCGCAACGCTTCGTAGTAAGAATTTTTATTTTTATTGATTTGTTCTTCAAAAGAAATATATTTCCCTGCGTCAAAACCTGCTTTGTATAACAAAAGTAGAGAAAGTAATCTCGACATTCTTCCGTTTCCGTCAGAAAATGGGTGAATGCACAAAAAATCAAGAATAAAACACGGAATTAAAAGCAATTTGTTTATTCCACTGTCACTGTTTGCGTCCATAAAAGCAAAAACAAGTTGTTGCATTGCCGATTGTGTTTCGGTGGCTTTTGTAGGCATAAACCGTATTTTTCGATTGCCGTCGCTGTCAATTTCCAAAATCACATTATCGGAAGTTTTATAGTTTCCACCACCTGTTTCGGTAAAAGAAAGTAAGACCGAATGAAGATTTAAAATGTTTTGTTCGTCAAGCGAAATATTTTCAAAACCGCTGTGAATGGCGTTCAACGCATCACGATAACCTGCGATTTCTTGTTCGTTGTGGTTTAGTGGGGCAGATGACTGATTGACAATTTCCTCAATACGTTTGTCGGTGGTAATGATATTTTCAATGGCGTTTGAGCCTTTGACCGATTGTACTTTGGCTAAACTTTCCAATTTTGTAAAAATCTCTTGAAAATCACGTTTGCGGATTTTGTCAAGTGCTTTCAGTTCGGCAATGCTATTAGTAATGCCAAGCAAACTTGCCGGCAATAATGAATTCTTTAGAAACGAATAATCAAATTTTCTCATATCTACTTATTTTTTTCTGCATACAAAAGTAAAAAAAATATGCAGTAATTCAAAATCAAAAACGTATTTACTGCATATTTTATTGTATAAAATATGCAGTATGATTTCAGATTGATTGTTCTATAAAAATAGCTTTCCCTTTATCACTTTATGCGGGATTACACCACCGCTTGCGCTAAACCTCACTGTATGGTGCTGGTGTTTCTTCAATGATGATGAAAAGATAAGTCGTTGCGCTCTCGAAAAAGAGAGTGCAAAGACTTTTAAACTAATTTGGTTATTAAAATCAATAATCAATCATTTTCAAAATCGAAAAAATATTTATTTTTTAATAACAAAATAGCACTTCCAATACCATCATAATCTTTATTGACTTTATTCCAATTCAAAATTTGTTTTTGAGAGTCACATAAAATTACAATGGGAACATAATTAACCGATTTGTAATTTTTGAATATTTTCTTAAAAAACCTATTAAATTTTATTTTGTCAAAACCACCAAAAGAATCTGACAATAAATAAACTGGATATCTGCAATCATTTTCCTTAAGCAATGCAATTGCTTTGTCAGTAGAGCCACAATATAGAGAAACAACTCCAATATTATTGGGTTTTACTTTCAAAAATGGAAATAAATCTTCTTTAAGATGAAAATGCCCTCCACCACACCACTCAGTCCATGCAAAAAAAATTGTATAATCATTATTCAGAATAATGCTATCTATTTCAGTTTGTTTATATGGTATAATATACTGATAGAAGTCACTGTCATATTGATCTTTCGATTCAATATTAGATTGCTGTGACCAAGCACAACTGCAAAATAATACAACAAAAACAAATAATAAATTTTTCATTTTACATCGGTTAATTATCATTAGATTAATCAACAATTATGTATTTCAAGACTTTATCATCTTCTTTATAGGTATGAACTTCATATTCACCCTGAATCAAGATGTAGTCATTAATAATGTTGATACTATCAAAACGCTTACAAAAAAACTTCTAAAAATTACTTTAATATATTTCATATATTTGCCCATACCCTTGGGACTTTATTTTTGCATCTATCCGCTTTCCTATTCTCTCATTCCTTCAATTGCGCCGCCTGCCACTGCCCACAAATACAAACTTGCGGTTGATGCGTAAGGCGTGTAGCGTTTCCAATATTTGTTGAATTTTTCTTTGTCAATTTTTTGGTGGTTATAGACAAGTCGCAGCCCTCGATGAATTGCCAAGTCTCCGTAACTTAATACATTTGGGCGTTGCATTGAAAATATCATTAACATTTCGGCTGTCCAAACGCCAATACCGTTTAATTCGGAAAGTTTAGTGCAAACTTCTTTATCCGACATTGAATGAAGTGCCTGTAAATCAAATTCTTTGGTTATGATTTTTTGCGCTGCCGATTTGATATAGCCCGCTTTTCTAAATGAAATGCCAAATTGTTGTATTTTTTCTAATGGCAGACTATCAATGGCAGCAGGGGAAATTATCCCTAATTCTTTTTTCATTCGTTCCCAAATTGTATGGTGCGCTTTGGTCGAAATTTGCTGACCTACAATTGAATTTACAAGTGCAGAAAAAAGGTCAGGATTGACCGCACGTTCTATCAAGCCTACTTGGTCAATAACATACGCTAACTTTTTGTCGGCTCTCTTCAAATATTCAATTTCTTTCTCTCCGTATTGGAAAATTGTCATATTTTGTTGCAATTAGTTCGGAAATGTGCGACCAAGTAAGGCATCTAAAGAGTGTATAGACATTTGCTCCTATATAACCATCGTTTCTCAAATAGTTAGTTTGGTATTATTTTTATTTTTTCCCAGATATCACTTAATTCCTGCGAAGTAGTTACGGTAGGAGTTTGAATTTTTTTATGAATTAATTGGGATTGTTTTTTCACATTTTCAGAAATATATTCGTTCATTTCGCCGAGTGAAACGTTTCCTTTGGTTTCTTGCAATTTTTTCAGAAGAAAATAGGTGAACATACCGTGCTGTTTTTCAGGATATGAAAATGCTGTTTCATTTGAATTAGAGGCTGAAAACAAAATCATTTTAGATGAAATTTTCATTTCGTGGGCTGTTGTTGTGGCTCCTCGTGCCGTTGAGAACATCTTGCCGTTACGCTGCGCACCATTGAAACAGGCATCAACAAAGAGAATAACATTTTTGAATTGTAATGTACCAATACGTGAAAAGAAGTCATTTACCTTATAACCGCTACGTGTATCGGAATTTGAGCCGTCAACTGGCAAAAAATATGCGTTTTTTCCGTCAGAAATTCCATGTCCTGCATAATAAAAAATAATATTAGCTTGATTGGGCATATCCTCCGAAATGTCTGATAACCAATTTATTGCGGTACGAAAATTGCTATAAGTTGCATCTATAAAAAAGCAAATGTTAGATTCTGGTATTCCTAACGTCTTAATACAATAGTTTTTAAATGTTTCGCCGTCGTAATAAGCAAAATCTACCTTTGATTCGTACTGATAGTTTTCGTTGGCAATAATTACAGCAAAAATTTTGTCGTTTTTTAAATCTGTTTTATGAATATTCAATGCCACGTCAGATTTACTACCCAGCATCAAATAACTTGTTCCTACTGAATAAGATAAAGATTCATCTGTTTTATATTTATAAATATCTCCTTGTGGAAGTAAAAAATCTATTCCTGTAAAAACTATTTCGCTATTATCGATAACATATTGCGATAGTGGAACAATTTGTGCCCAGGACTCTTTGAAATAAAGGGCTTTTTCTCGAGGCACAAAAAGAATCATCTCATTTTTTGAAATTTTGTCCGAAATTAAAAAAGTTTCATTTTCAGCATCATATTGTCCTAAAGTCAAATTTAGAGGTGGATATTTTTTTGTCTGTTCGGCGATGTAGAGTCTCTCGGCTTCTTTGGCATATTGTTGGGACATTTCTTTACGTGTTTCAACATTTACCCTCTCTTGCCATTCGTCATAAGTTTCAGACTCACCCTTCTTTTGCCACGTGTTAATTTTTGATTCAACATAATAGTTTTCGAAAATGGCGAAAGAATTGTTGATAGTTTTACGGGTCTCTTTTTCCAATTTAGCTAATTTTTCTTTAGCTATTGTTTTAGTGGCTGCTTTATATGCAGAACTTGCTTTTTTATGTACAAAAGGCACAACAATATTACCGGATTGGTCTACATATCCAAATTTACCGTTAATACTTTTTTTTAAGACGTACTCTTGCGCATAAATATTCAGGGCAGCGAGCAGACATACTATTAAAAAAATTCTCTTTTTCATAGATTTTTATTTAGCATTATTTTTCTAATTATTCAAATTTGGGTTAAGCATCACGTCGTCAGCCGGATAAGGTAACCACATTTTGTCGTCACTCCAACTTCCCGTGGTGGGTGTACCTCCCATTCTTCTGAAAACGCCCGGCGCAACTTCGTATTCTGGGTCTCTAACTCTTTCTTCGAAATGTGCTTTTACGCGATACATACGATGCATATCCCAATATCTTCCAGCAATGGTACCTGCATAATTTCCTGCTATTTCCCACCCATGCTCATCATAAGCCGCTTCTGCTAATTCTTCGGCAGTCATGCCAGCGGGGTATATGTTTGTATAATGTTCAACGTGATCGCCTTCGGGTATTCCCACCGTTGAACGGTCAACTACACAACCAAAACCATCGGCACGGTTTCGAATCATATTTACATAATTTACGGCATCTTGGTTGGTTTGCCCTGAACGACCCAACGCTTCGGCATACCACAAATAAACTTCCGATAATAGAACCATCTTAGCGATTTTATCTCCGCTCGTACTATGTGGTTTACCGGGATCTGTCCAATCATAATCAGTACCACGTATTTGTCCTTCAATTGTTCTCATAAAACATGGTCGAACTTGCAACCGCTTGGGAGGGTTGGTATCATACCACCAATCGAGCAAACCTAGTGTATCACTCAAACCAATTAGATACATTTTGGGAAAGTAAGCAGCCTGTTTGCGCGGTCCTTCGGGATAATCACACCAAAATTTAATCTCGGCATTTGAGTTGCCCCATCCATCTGCTATTTCATTGATGTAATCTGCACACACATTACCTTGTCCGCCTGTATCTCGGTTATAATAGACGGCGTTCAATACTTCTATATGATTATAATTATATTCGGGCCTTACCGAATAAATTTTCCAGTGTTCGTCATATAATGCATAATTATAGGTTCCGTTTTCCACTCCGTCAATTACCTCTTTTGCTTTGGCGGCGGCAAGTTGATAATATTCAGTCCCTTTGTTAAGGGGCCATCCTGCCATAGCCATATAAACGTACGCCAATGTTGCTTTTGCGCCTGCCTTTCCAACAACTGTATTTCTACCATTTAGGACGTATGGTACTTTGTCGTAATTTATCCTTGCTCCTTCGGCGATTTTTAAGTCGCTAACAATCAAGTCGTACACTTCTTCCATAGAATTTAACTTTTTGTTATAATCTATTTCAGCCTCAAGCATTATGGGTACTGCGCCCCAAGAGCGGACAAGGTAAAAATAGAAATATGCTCTCCAATAATGAGCAATGGCAAGGGTAAAATCAATCTCTTCCTTAGAAACGCCGTATTCTGCTACTTTAGGAGCACCGTTGATAATGAAGTTGCAATTTTTGATGCACTTCCAAGTGTTTTGCCATATATTATTGAGCCACAGGTTTGTAGGGTCATTATCGTAGCGGCTAAATGCGCCAAGATTAATGCCTATCGGATTGCAGTCAATATCATCGCCTGCATACAAATTGGCGCCATTGCTATACTCCGAAGCAAAAGTAGCTCTTAAGTTACCATATAGCCCATTAATAGCGCCATCTAAATCAGCAGCACTCTGCCAATAATAGAGGCTTGCCAATTGCCCTTTGGGTTCTTCAGTAAGAAAATCCTTACACGAAGTTAATCCTGTCACCATAATGATGACAAATGCTAATGTTTTTAATTGATTTTTCATATTCTGTTATTAGTATTTAGTTTTCAGTTTTCAGTGAATGAGTAAATGAGTGAATAAGTGAATGAGTAAATGAGAGCATTCCGTTAGGCGATGCATTGAATTCATTGAAATGAATGCATCCTATTCTGTACATTATTTTTACCATATTTTTTTTACAACTTTATTAGAAAATCAATCTTCAGAAAAAATTTTTTGCAAAAGTAGCACTTTTTTTTTATTTCACAAAATTTTCATTATTTTTTAGTATTTTAAATACTGATAAATTAACCAATAATCTCTTGGAGTTACAATTTGTGTATGTTTGTAAACAGGAAAAACAAAACATTGGTATCAATTATTAGTTTTTGCATATTGTCTTACGGCTTTTACTTCGTTACTAATTTCCTCCATCGTCATTGTCGACAAACCGTATTCCTCAGCCAATGCCACACAACTATTTAAGTTCTGACGAATCAATTCTTTGCCAATAATATCTACAAAATCTGTAAAATTTAACTGTTCATTTGGAATTCCAAATTTTCTGTATTCAATATCAGAAATAGCAATATTCAAGGTTCGCATATTTTTTCTTTTTTTCGATTTTGATACTTACTTTTTTTTATAAATTATATGAAAACTTTTGCACCAAGTGTTAAATATATGGATTAATTATTTTTAGTTGTTTCATAACCAGCAAGTTATGCTTCATATCTTCAGAATATAAGATATTGCAACCAGCTTCGACTGAAGATGCAACAACAATACTGTCGAAAATCTGAAAATCATATTTGTCAATAAGATTTTTAGCAAGGTCAAGTGTTGATTGTACTATTGGTGCTATCCAACAATGACGAAATAACGCAACCGCCTCGTCAATCAACTGATTTTTAGGAATTTTCCGAAGTCTGCGAGTTACATTAATAAATTCCATCACTACTTGCGCCGGTATTATAGGATCGCATGACAACAATGTTTCTGCTATCTTACGTTTTGAAACGTCATTTCCTTCTAAATGAATTAGAATATTAGTGTCTAATGCAAATGTCTCAATTATCAAAGTTGTTTGCCTCATCGCGATTGAAATGAAAATTGGTTAAATCAACGTGTATATCTTTTGTAATTGAGCGTATTTCCGATAAACGAGCCGATCTATCTGAAATTTTGCCTATCTCTCTGACTG
The DNA here is from genome assembly GCA_009777175.1 of Marinilabiliaceae bacterium. GTDB lineage: Bacteria > Bacteroidota > Bacteroidia > Bacteroidales > Marinilabiliaceae > WRMI01. The sequence goes on along the minus strand of WRMI01000053.1, from coordinate 13,148 downwards.
ATTGAGAATATGGAATACGTTCCAATAATTTGATTACATTCAACGCTTCTAAATTTTCAAGAAGACGAAACGCTCTTTCATTCTTTATTTGTACAACAACTGTTTTCATAATGAAAATTTTATCAGAATTTAAAAACGCAAAATTACAATTTTTTTCCTTAATTACAATATTTAATTAAGATTTTGATATCTTTTTTTTGTGTCATCACAAGATAAATAAAACAGCAGAACCATTTTTCAGATTTTGCCGTTTTAATACGTATGTCTATAATAATGTAATTCTTATTGTTTCACAACCTTACTATTACCCACTACCCTACCATCTGAAATAACACTTACATTATAAATTCCTTTTGCTAAATGTTTTATATCAATGGTAGTTTTGCCGCTACAGTTTTGACTTAAAACTTCTTTACCAAGCATATCATAAACTTTTATTGTATTATAACCCTCACACTCAACAAAAATAATATCTTTTGTTGGGTTAGGATAAAGAGTAAAATGCTCCATTGATTTATTAAAAATACCAACGCCATCGTAGGTAAAGTTCATTGTGCCGCTTAAAGTATAGTTTTCTTTACCCGTTTGCACGTTAAAAGAAGTTGCCGAAACGGTGATATCACTACTTGTAAGAATACCATCCAAATAAGATATGGCGCTATTTCCAAAGATTGGGCTATTGAGCCAAATAGGGCAAGTATACTCGTCTATCTCATTTTTCAATAAAGTGAGAGCAACATTCTGTTCTTGACCATTGAAAGATGTCAGATTGTCCAAGTTTGACAAATCAAGTTCTGATAGGTTGTTGTTGAAGCAGTACAGCTGTGTCAACGCAGTATTATTTGTAACATCCAATTCTGATAGGTTGTTGGAAAAGCAGCGCAGCTGTGCCAAAGCACTGTTGTTTGAAACATCCAATTCTGATAGGTTGTTGTCGTCGCAGAACAGAAGAAACAACGCAGTTTTGTTTGTAACATCCAATTCTAACAGGTTGTTGGAGTAGCAGTACAGAATTACCAACGAAGTATTGTTTGAAATATCCAATTCTGATAGGTTGTTGTTGTGACAGGTCAGACCTGTCAACGCTATATTGTTTGTAACATCCAATTCTGATAGGTTGTTGGAGTAGCAGCGCAGATCTGTCAACGCAGTATTATTTGTAACATCCAATTCTGATAGGTTGTTGAAGTGGCACTGCAGAACTGTCAACGCTGTATTGTTTGAAACATCCAATTCTGATAGGTTGTTGTTGCCGCAAGAAAGATAAGTCAACGCAGTATTGTTTGTAACATCCAATTCTGATAGGTTGTTGTAGTAGCAATCCAGCTGTGTCAACGCAGTATTGTTTGTAACATCCAATTCTGATAGGTTGTTGGAGTAGCAGTACAGCAGTGTCAACGCGATATTGTTTGTAACATCCAATTCTGACAGGTTGTTGGAGTAGCACTGCAGATTTGTCAAAGCAGTATTATTTGTAACATCCAATTCTGATAGGTTGTTGTAGCCGCAATCCAAAGTAGTTAACGCGTTTAAACCGGCAAAAGAAACAGCTCCTGATAAGTTTCTATTGTACAAAGAAAGTTCAGTAATCTGCATTGGTGTTTCATCATTCCAAGTAGCAAAGTCCCATGTTTCTGGTGCGTCGGGTGTTGCTTCTAAGCCGTTGTTTGTTATTAATGCATTAATAACTGCCACGTTTGTTGGGTCGTAGGTTTGCGCATTAGCTGCGCTTGTTTGCGATAAAAGGCAAATAATGCCAAAAATTCCAAGAAAATAAAAGTTTTTAACCATTTTTTTACTTTTTTAAATGTTATTAAATATTATTAAATATAGGGCTTAAACGTAGGGTTTTGAAAAATGTTTCATTTTTTTGAAATATTTTTTATTTTTTTTAATATTTTTTTTAACGCAAAGTCGCAAAGGGTTAAAAATAGTGGTTAGTGGTTAGTGGTTAGTGGTTAGTGGTTAGTGGTTAGTGATTAGTGGTTAGTGGTTAGTGGTTAGTGATTAGTGGTTAGTGGTTAGTGGTTAGCGGTAAAAAAAATATCTTTTGTGTGCCTTTGTGTATTTCGGTAAACTCAATAACAATTTCGGTAAACTCAATAACAATTTCAATAAATTCAATATTTCGGTAAACTCAATCACTATTTCAATACGTTCAATAACAAACCAAAATCCTTTGTGCGACTTCGTGGTAAAAAAACTTAACGCAAAGAGTGCAAAGTTTTCAGTTTTCAGTTATCAACCACTAACTAATCATTAACCACTAACCACTATTTTTGTGTGCCTTTGTGAAAAATCCTTTGTGCGACTTCGTGGTAAAAAATATTAACGCAAAGGTTTTTCTTGGTTTGGATCTACCCCGAATTGCGCTTTTGGGCGACCGCAAGGGTACGCCCCTACCGGGTTATCGACGTTGCACTCATTTCAATAAATTCAATGCATCGCCTTACGGAGTGCTGCTGCATGGGATGAATGGAGATGGTGAGGTTTGTTTTGTTTGAGAACAACTAAGGCAAAATCTGTGCTTATCTGTTTAATCTGTGTCATCTGTGTGCTTGTGAATAATACAATTCAAATAGAATATTAGAAAAAATTTAATCGGCAATATTATTCTGTTAATATTTTTTTTTTAAAATCGAATATTTAACCAAAAATTATTTATTTATTAAAATACTTATATACAGATATTTACAATATAAAACAATCAACGAAGAGAATAAATTTTTATAAAAAAAGTAAAAAATTTCAATAAAAATATTATGGAATAAAAAAAAAGCATTATCTTTGCCGCCGATTTTTCAAAAAAAATTGATGATATTTTTTAAGACCGAAGAAGAAATAGAACTATTACGAAATAGCAATATATTAGCAGCAAAAACTTTAGGTGAATTAGCGAAATGGATAAAGCCGGGTGTTTCAACACTGAAACTTAATGATATCGCAGATACATTTATAAGAGATCATAAAGGAGTACCGGGATTTTTGAATTACAGAGGTTTCCCAAAGTCAATTTGTACCTCCGTCAACGACCAAGTCGTTCACGGAATACCAAACGAAACGCCGCTAATAGAGGGAGATATAGTATCGGTTGATTGCGGAGTAATTTTGAACGGATTTGTGGGAGATATGGCATACACTTTTGAAATCGGGGATATAAAACCTGAAATCAAAAAATTGTTATCAACAACAAAAGAAGCATTATATAAAGGAATCGAACAAGCAATAGAAGGCAGAAGAATTGGAGATATAGGATTTGCTATCCAAAAACATTGCGAAGAAGCAGGCTTTTCAGTTGTTAGAGAAATGGTGGGACACGGAGTAGGGCGAAAACTCCACGAAGAGCCAGAAGTACCTAATTTTGGCAGAAGAGGATACGGTTCTAAAATGAGAAGAGGAATGGTTTTAGCCATCGAACCAATGATTAATTATGGAAAAAGAGATATTGTACAAGAACAAGACGGTTGGACAGTTAGATCCACGGACAGAAGCGTTTCTGCCCACTTCGAACATTCAGTCGCCATCGGAAAAAAGAATGCAGATATTTTATCAACTTTTGAATATATAGAAAAAGAATTATCTTTGCGCCCTTAAAATTGAAAAAATTTAGAGTATATGCCGAAACAATCATCAATAGAACAAGACGGAACAATTATAGAAGCATTGTCAAATGCAATGTTCAGGGTAGAGCTGGAAAACGGTCATGTAATTACAGCACATATATCAGGTAAAATGAGAATGCACTACATAAAAATCTTACCCGGAGACAAAGTTAAATTAGAAATGTCTCCTTATGACCTAACCAAAGGTAGAATTTGTTACAGATATAAATAAAAAATAAATAGAAATAATGAAAGTTAGAACATCAGTCAAAAAGCGGAGCGCCGACTGTAAAATAGTAAAGCGCAAAGGACGCTTATATGTTATTAACAAAAAGAATCCAAAATTTAAACAACGTCAGGGATAATTATGGCAAGAATAGCAGGAGTTGACATACCGTCAAACAAGCGAGGAGAAATAGCGCTGACCTATATTTATGGAATAGGACGCAGCAAAGCAAATACTATCCTCAAAGAAGCTGGGGTCGACCGAGACCTCAAAGTAAAAGATTGGAACGATAACCAGATTAAGTCCGTTAGGGAAGTAATTGTCAATACAACGAAAACCGAAGGCGAACTTCGCTCAGAAGTCCAATTAAATATCAAACGATTAATGGACATCGGCAGTTATCGTGGAATAAGGCACCGTCTTGGGTTGCCCGTTAGGGGACAATCAACAAAGAACAACGCCCGTACGCGAAAAGGTAGAAAAAAAACCGTTGCAAACAAAAAGAAAGCAACTAAATAATTAATTAACATGGCAAAAAAGACAGGAACACAAAAAAAGAAAATTGTAAAAGTTGAAGCCTTTGGACAAGCCCACGTGCATTCATCTTTTAATAATATTATCATTTGTTTGACAAACGGGAGCGGTCAGGTCATTTCATGGTCAAGTGCGGGCAAAATGAAATTTCGGGGCTCTAAAAAGAACACACCTTATGCGGCACAAGTTGCTGCAACCGACTGCTCAAAAGTTGCGTACGACCTTGGCCTCCGAAAAGTAAAAGTTTTCGTCAAAGGACCCGGTAACGGTCGCGAATCAGCAATACGTTCTATTCATGCTTCGGGCATCGAAGTTACTGAAATAGTAGATGTTACACCAATGCCGCACAATGGTTGCAGACCCCCTAAAAGAAGAAGAGTTTAAAAAGTAGTAATTTTTATAGAATGGCAAGATATAGAGGACCAAAATCAAAAATTGCCCGTAAATTTGGCGAGCCCATTTACGGACCCGATAAGCATTTAGAGAGGAAAAATTATCCTCCCGGGATGCATGGTATAGGTCGCCGCAGAAAGCAAAGTGAATACGGCTTTCAGTTGAGCGAAAAACAAAAAGCAAAATATACCTACGGCGTTTTAGAACGCCAATTTAGAAACCTTTTTGATAAAGCAAACCGAAGTAAAGGAATTACTGGCGAAGTTTTGCTCGGACTGTTAGAATCACGCTTGGACAATATCGTTTTCCGTTTGGGAATTGCGTCATCCAGACCCGCAGCAAGACAACTTGTTTCACACAGGCACATCGTTGTAGACGGAAATGTAGTAAATATTCCATCATATACGGTTAAACCCGGACAAACAGTCGGCGTGCGTGAAAAATCAAAATCGTTAGAAGTAATAACAGAATCCGTCTCAAGTTCACGAGCCTTCCGATACCCGTGGCTCCAATGGGACGACAATACATTATCGGGCAAATTTCTTAACATTCCGTTACGAAGCGAAATACCCGAAAATATTAAAGAACAGTCGATTGTTGAATTGTACTCAAAATAATTAATTCTTATGGCAATATTAGCGTTCCAAAAACCAGACAAAGTCATCATGTTAAATTCAGATGACAAATTCGGACGTTTCGAATTTCGTCCGTTAGAACCCGGATACGGCATTACAGTCGGAAATGCCTTAAGAAGAATACTACTATCCTCTCTCGAAGGATATGCAATATCTTCAATAAAAATTGACGGAATTGACCACGAATTTTCGAGTATACCCGGCGTAGTTGAAGACGTTACAGAAATCATTCTAAACCTGAAACAGATACGTTTCAAAAAAAGAGTTTCAGAATCTGAAGACGTTATCCTACCCGATAATGAAAAATTTACTATCCAAGTTGGCGGAAAAAAGAAGTTTTATGCCTCCGATTTATCCTCCTCTTTATTAAATTTTGAAATTTTGAACCCCGACCTACTAATTGCCACAATGAGCAAAGACGTAAAGTTCAAAATTACTTTTACGATTATAAAAGGTAGAGGATATATTCCCTCCGAAGAAAATCGAACTAATGACCAAGAATTTGGTGTAATTGCGATAGATTCAATATTTACGCCTATTAGGAATGTTAAATATACTGTTGAAAATTTCCGCGTAGAACAAAAAACAGACTACGAAAAATTAATTTTCGACATCGAAACGGACGGCTCAATACACCCAAAAGATGCATTAAAAGAGGCTGCCTCAATTCTGATTTATCATTTTATGCTATTTTCTGACGAAAGAATTACATTGGAAACAATTAAAAAGACAGAAAACGAAGTGTTTGACGAAGAGATACTGACCATGCGCCAACTACTTAAAACTAAATTAGTTGATATGGACCTTTCAGTCAGAGCATTGAACTGTTTGAAAGCCGCTGACGTGGCTACATTAGGTCATTTAGTTACCTTCAGTCGTGCCGACCTTCTGAAGTTCAGAAATTTCGGCAAAAAATCACTTACCGAATTAGATAACTTACTCGCTAACTTATACTTACACTTCGGTATGGATGTAAATAAATATAAACTTGACAAGGATTAAAAAACGATGAGACATAGAAAAAAAATAAACCACTTAGGCAGAACAAGCTCACACCGAAAAGCATTGTTGGCAAATATGTCAATTTCACTAATAATGCACAAACGCATTAGGACAACAGTTGCAAAAGCAAAAGCATTGCGAATGTACGTAGAACCTTTGATAAACAGGTCAAAAGAAGATACTACGCATTCTCGCCGAATTGTTTTCAGTTATCTGCAAAATAAAGAGGCTATTACAGAACTATTTAGAGAAATTTCGCAAAAAGTGAGCAACCGTCCCGGCGGATATACACGTATCCTTAAACTAGGACCTCGATTTGGCGATGCCGCCGAAATGTGCTATATTGAATTAGTTGACTACAACGAAAATATGCTAAAAGCATCTGCCTCAGACGACAAAAAGAAAACTACACGCCGTAGCCGCCGAAAAAGTGCTGACGACAAAGCAAAAGCAACAATAGAAACACCAAAACCGAAAAAAATATCCGAACAACCCGTTAATGCAGTTGAAGAAACTCCTGCGATTACTGAAATTGTTGAAGAAAATCAGATAGAAAATGTTGAGGAAAATAGTGTTGAAAACGTTGTGGAAAACAGTGTCGAAAACGCTGAGGAAATCAATGTAGAAAACGTTGAGGAAATCAATGTAGAAAACGTTGAGGAAATCAATGTAGAAAACGTTGAGGAAAGTAATGTAGAAAGTGTTAAAGATTAAGTATAATAAAGAGAAAAAGCTGTCTTGATTTAATCAGGCGGGGTTTTATTTCATTTTTGTAATTTTTTTTAATTTTGATTTAAAAAATTTGAAGGAATATAGATGAAAGTCTGTATTCCTTTTTAATTTTGCACTTTATATTTATCGCTTTAATCGTCATAATATCCAGACTTCTTTTATTGTTGGAATTTTGATTACACAAATTTCAGAAATTTAAACCCAATTATCACCTAATTTTTTTTACAAAACAATATTGTTTTGTTTTTAGATTTGGTAAAAATTAGTTTCTTACACTCAAGATTTAAATTTTCCAAACGGAAAATGTGTAAACTCCAGAATATCAAATATTTACAGAAATGAATAAAAGAAATATGAACGTAGTGTTATGTTAATTGTAAAATTGCATATTTTCAGATTCCTCATTTCACTTCGTTTCATTCGGAATGACGAATTATACTTTGGGGTAGTTCAGGTTCCGCTGCGGCAGCGTCGCAGCGGAAACATGCCACATTAAAGGAATGAAATGGTCATTCCGAGTGTAGCGAGGAATCTTGGTCTGCGTCATTTTACACATAACTTTACAGTAGTAGAAAATAGATGAGTGCGATTATTATGATGATAACTGAATGTTAATAATTTCGTAACCATTTTGTAACATCTAAATTATTTTTTTGCATTTTTAATAAATGAGTAAATGAGTAAATGAGTGAATGAGTGAATGGGTGAATAAGTGTAGGGGCGCACCCTTGCGGTCGTCCACCTTGTAATAAAAAAATAAATAAATGGGTGAATGAGGAAATGAGTGAATGAGTGAATGGGTGAATAAGTGTAGGGGCGCACCCTTGCGGTCGTCCACCTTGTAATAAAAAAATAAATAAATGAGTGATAACTGAAAACTGAAAACTGAAAACTGAAAACTGAAAACTGAAAACAGACAACTTATGAAAATAGAAGTCAAGAACATAGATTTTTACTACGGTGATTTTCAGGCGCTGAAAAACATTTCGATGAATATTGAGCAAAATTCAGTAACTGCTTTTATCGGACCTTCGGGCTGTGGAAAAACAACTCTACTTCGTCTTTTTAACCGAATGAACGACCTAATCGCTAATACGCGACTTACAGGAAAAATCACTATTGACGGACAAGATATTTACCAAAAAGGAATTGCAATCGACGAATTACGTAAAAATGTTGGTATGGTTTTTCAGCGTCCAAATCCATTTCCAAAAACTATTTTTGAAAATATTGCTTACGGACTGAGAGTAAATGGAATACGAAACGAAAAATTTATCCGACAACGCGTTGAAGAGAGCCTCAAAGATGCTGCTCTTTTGAACGAAGTAAAAGATAAACTGAAAAAGTCAGCATTTGAACTTTCAGGCGGACAACAGCAACGTTTATGTATCGCACGTGCGCTCGCCATCCAGCCCACAATAATTTTGATGGACGAACCTGCATCGGCATTAGACCCCATTTCTACTTCAAAAATTGAAGAGTTAATTCATCAACTTAAAGCAAATTATACTATTGTTATTGTTACACACAATATGCAGCAAGCGGCAAGGGTAAGCGACAGAACAGCATTTTTCTACCTCGGCGAAATGATTGAATATAATGACACAAAAAAAATATTTTTAAACCCTGATAAAGAACAAACACAGAATTATATTACAGGAAGATTTGGGTAGTTAATAGTTATCAGTTGTCAGTTATCAGTTATCTGTGAATAAGTGAATAAGTGAATAAGTGAATGAGTAAATGAGTGAATGAGTAAATGAGTTATTGAGATTTGAGATATAAGATATAAGTAGATAGATTTTAGATTTTTTGATATGAAAATTACAAAAATTACAAAAATTATAAAAATAATGAAAATAATAAGTTATAAACCTTTGTGTTCCTTGTGAAAGAGCCTTTGTGTTCCTTTGTGGTAAGAACCTTTTACAAAACAAAACACAAGAGTTATCAATTATGCTCATTTTCTTATTCACTTATTCCCTCATTAACTCATTCACTTTAAAAACTTTTTAATATGAAACATTCAGAAAAAGAATTAATGGCATTAAAAGAAGAGGTAAGCCAAATGTGGAAGTTAGTACTTTCGCAACTTCAAAAAACAAAACAGGCTTTTTTGAATAGAGATATCGAAATTGCAAGAGAAATAATTAGTCGCGAAAAGCGTGTAGATGCTTTTGAATTGAAAATCGATTGCGACTGCGAAAACTATATCGCATTGTTTAACCCTGTGGCTATTGACCTGCGATTGGTATTGTCGTTGATAAAAATTAGCAGTAAATTAGAACGTATTGCCGATTTTTGTGAAGGAATAGCAAGACATGTTATTGAAAAAGACTCCATTGGCGCAGATACCGAACTTTTTGAGGAACTGCAATTAGAAAAAATGTTTGATACATTGATTTCAATGTTGTCCGACAGTTTTGTGATGCTTGAATCGGAAAACACTAAGATGTCGGGTAGGATTTTGTCAAAAGACGATGAGGTAGATAATCTGTATCATAACTCAATTGGTATATTAACAGACTATCTTCACAAAAAGCCTGAAGATATACGTAGCGGATTGAAAATGATTGTGTTGATCCGCAAATTAGAACGTATCGGCGACCATTGCAATAATATTGTTGAAGATATCGTGTTTTATGTAGATGCAAAAGTATTGAAACATTCTTAAAATAGTGAATGAGTGAATGAGTGAATAAGTGAATGAGTAGTGAGTATCAAGTAATAAGTAGTAAGAGAATCAGAGAATTTACAGGAGTCAAATATGTATAAATGAGACAGATAGCATTAATTATTAATTAATATCAGTTATTAAAAGAAAAAGTGTACTTTTGTATTACAATTATGAATTATGAAATACGAATTAAAAATACTCATTTACTCATTCACCCATTTACTCATTCACTAAATACTAATGAGTAGTGAGTATCAAGTAATAAGTAGTAAGAGAATCAGAAGTCAAATTGTATAAATGAGACAGATAGCATTAATTATTAATTAATATCAGTTATTAAAAGAAAAAGTGTACTTTTGTATTAAAATTATGAATTATGAAATACGAATTAAAAATACTTATTTACTCATTCACCCATTTACTCATTCACTAAATACTTAACAATTATGACCAAAATTCTAATAGTAGATGATGACGAACTAATTCGTGAAGTTCTCGAATTTAATCTTGCCAACGAAGGTTATTCAATATCCTCAGCAGATTCAGCTGAAGAGGCAATAAAAAAATTGAGTTCCGATTTTTCTCTTATTTTGTTGGATATTATGATGGGAGGAATGTCGGGATACAAGTTTGCGGAAGAATTAAGAAAAAAAGGTAATCAAATTCCTATTATTTTTCTTACTGCCAAAGATACTGAAAACGATATGCTTACAGGATTTTCAGTTGGAGGAGACGATTATATTGCAAAACCTTTTTCAATTAAGGAAGTGATTGCGCGTGTAAAGGCAATCATAAAAAGACAAAAAATTAATTCTGTTGATGATAATAAACTTATATTCAACGATTTAATAATTGATGTCAATGCAAAAGAAGTTTCTATTAAATCAAAAAAGATTGAACTAACTAAAACAGAATATAAATTACTTCTTTTTTTGATAAAGAATTCAAACAGAGTAATTTCGAGAGAAGAATTGATTAACACAATTTGGGAAGAAACTCCATATATAACCGAGCGAACAGTAGATGTGCATATTACGCGTATCCGCAAAAAACTTGAAAATTATGGCTCCCTTATAACAAATAAATCAGGTTTTGGTTATAGGTTTAATTTTGTTAATCAGTGAATGAGTGAATGAGTGAATGGGTGAATGGGTGAATGAGTAAATGAGTGAATGGGTGAATGAGTGAATGGGTGAATGGGTGAATGAGTGAAAGGGTTAATGGGTGAATAAGAATTGTAGTAGGGGCAAACTTGCGTGTTTGCCAAAAAATATTGCAAATGAAACCATCCCTTTAGATAAGAGATATAAAAAATAAGATATGAAAATTTTAAATTATAAACCTTTGTGTTCCTTTGTGAAAGGGACTTTGTGTTCCTTTGTGGTGAGAATTTTTCTAAGAAAATTATTCGTGTAATTAGTGCCTATAAAAAAATGAAATTATCATACAGAAAAAAATTGTTCGTAAGTTTTGTATTAATCTTTTCGTTATTTACATTGGGAATTTTCCTTTTTGAATATACAAGCGATAAGAAACACAAAACCAATGTTTTAACTGAAAAGTTAGATGTTTATACAGAAATTGCAAATGCAATTTGGATAAAAAATGGCAATTTAGATAGTACAGATTTTATTTTTCCGTACAATCTACGCCTCACATTAATTGATTTGAACGGAAATGTTCTCTTTGATAATGTGGTCGAGGAGACATCAAATATGGAAAATCATTCTGATAGACCTGAAATTAAACTCGCTCGAAAAAATAAAACGGGAAGCGATATTAGAACTTCTACTTCAAATAATCAGAAGTATATTTATTACGCTAAACGTTTCAATAACAATTATATACGAGTGGCGTTGCCCTACAATATTCGAGTTCAAAATTTGTTAAAACCCGATAATCTTTTCATTTATTACATTATCGGTCTTTTCGTAATTACCTTAATAATAATAAATTATGCTTCTGGCAGATTTGGTAATTCTATCCGTAAACTAAAAGATTTTTCAGATACAGGCGGACAAACAACCGACTTTCCTAAGGATGAACTCGGCGAAATAGGAAAACAAATCGCTGAAAACTACACAAAATTAACCGAAAGTAAAAATACTATTACCTTTGAGCGTGAAAAACTTTTGCAGCACGTACACAGTTCTGATGAAGGAATTTGCTTTTTTGCTGCCGACAAATCGGTTGAATTTTATAACGGGCTCTTTATTCAGTACATAAACACAATTATTGACGAAGCAAACAATACTCCATCCGCAATTTTTTCAAGTCCCGATTTTGAAAATGTAAATTTATTTTTATCAAATCAATCGAGCGAACAAAAATATTTTGAAACAAAAATCGAAAAACAGGCAAAAATTTTCGCCCTCCGTATTAATATTTTTGAAAACAATAGTTTTGAGATAGTTATCAACGACATCACAAATAAAGAGAAAACACGAATACTTAAACAAGAAATGACGGGTAATATTACGCACGAATTGCGAACTCCAATTACGGGTTTAAGAGGTTGTTTAGAGACTATTTTAGACAAAGATTTAGATACCGATAAAAAACAATATTTTATTGAAAAGGCTTATAATCAGTCACTTGTTCTGTCAGAACTGATTCAAGATATGAGTTTACTTACCAAGATAGAAGATGCACCTCACTCGTTCCGTTTCGAAAATGTGAATATTCCAAAAATGCTCGAAGAATTAAAGCAAGAAGTTGAAAATCTTTTGAACCAAAAAAACATGAAAATGGAATGGAAAATGCCTGATAATCTGAATATTAACTCAAATCAAAATCTTCTTTATGCAATTTTCAGAAACCTTACTGACAATGCTATTCGTTATGCAGGAAACCAAACAACAATCAATATTCACCTCTATAACGAAGACAAAGATTTTTACTATTTTTCCTATTTTGATACAGGAGTAGGCATTCCCGAAGAGCGTCATTTAAACCGTTTATTTGAGAGGTTTTACCGAATCAGTGAAGGTCGCACCCGCGAAACAGGCGGAACAGGGCTGGGGCTTTCCATTGTTAAAAATGCTGTTCTTTTTCATAAAGGAAAAATCGTAGCAAAAAACAGGGCAAATGGTGGTTTAGAGTTTCTATTTACTTTAAAGAAAAATTTGTAACATTTTTTTGCCGTATTTCATTTTTGAAAGAAATAATAACCTCCTTTATAATATTGTAAATTAGGTAGTTATATTGTGTCTGATTTGGAGACGTCCTGTAGGTTTTTTGGTGCATATCAGATCTGATAACAGACTGAATATTTGCTCGTTAAGTTCTTTTTCAGTATAGATGTACTGCATTGCAAGTAGAAATTTCGGGAACTCATCCCTACATTT
>WRMI01000052.1 GCA_009777175.1 Marinilabiliaceae bacterium | reverse complement strand
TCGTCTCCGTAAAAAATTTTTAAAAAAGTCATCATATAAGATGGCAACAGCATTTCGTCTGCAAATTCAAATAGTTTACGATCGCCTGCATTTTCCATCTCTTCTTTTGAGTAAACGCCTCGTTCGTCCCATTCAACTCCTTTTTTAAATAGAATATTTAACAAATTTTTATTATCAAAAGGTAGATAATAGAGCATTGCTAAGTCGAAATCGGCGTTGCTTAATTCCCTGCGAAGTTCGTGGCGAAATTCTATCGTCGAAAAAGGCGGTTTTTTTTCGTCAGAAAATAGTTCGGGCAAACTCGCAATTAGATGATAATATTGTTGCTTTATCATTTGTTCTTTTCAAATAAAAGTTCTGAGGTTTTTGGCTGCAGATAGGCTTTGAAAAAGTTTGTAAAATCTCTATCTGTAAAACTAATTTGATAACTATCGTCAGACGGACCTACTTTGAAGCCTGTTTTTATGCCGTCTGCAAGGATTATTTCCAATCCTTTGTTCATTTCTGCCGACAATCTGTTTTTGAAGAATGTTTCCATTTCTTGATACAACTCTTCGGGTATTGCAACTTTTAGGTCGAAAACGTCTTTTTCTGACCAACATTTGACTACTGTTTCAATAAGTTTTTCGACAAATTTTGTGTCTGTAAAGACTTCTTTAACAGATGGTTGAATTGCCTGCATTGTAACAATGTTTGTCAATTCCTGTTTTAATGCCGATACTGCTTGGTCAATCGACATTTTAAGTTCTGATTCGACCTGTTCTTTTAATTTTTGTGCCTGTTTTTGTGCATTGTCGGTGATGTTTTTGGCATCCTTTTGTGCCTCGCTTTCTATCTCAGCGGCTTTGTTTCGGGCATTTTGTAAGATATTTTCGGCTTCGTCTTTCGCTTTAAGAACTCCCTCGTTATAAATTTTTTCCGTAAGTTCCTGAATCTTGTTTTGCATATTATTATTGTTTAAAATTCGTAACTATTTTACATAAATTTGACCTATATTATTCATAATATTTATTTTAACGCAAAGTTGCATAGTTGAGAACGCATTAATAGTTTTCAGTTTTCAGTTATTTTTTGCGACCTTTGAGTTTAAAAGATATTTTCATTTTTTATGAATAATGCTAGTTAAAAACCTATAATTATTGACTGCAAAGATAATTATTTTTTTTTAATTTATTAATGAAATAATAAAATTTATAAAATTTTAATATTTCTACAGAAAAATTTTGTTGTTTTAGTCCATTTTATATAAGGATTATGTTCAGATTACCTGACCTAGGGAAATCAAAATGTCCCCTTTTTATGAAAAATATTTCATAAAAAGCATTCTGTTAGGAATGCGACCAAATTACCATTAACATGAAAAGGGATGCATTCCTAACGGAATGCAAAAACAATTGATTTTTCCTTATAAAATAACAAAAAAACGTTTCTGAGGTAATGGTACTCCCGACATTGGTTACATATAAAAAAAAGAGAACCAGTCCAAATTATCTCTAAACTGATTCTCTAAGTACAAAAAATTTAAAAAATGATAACAACTAAACACCTTTTAGGTGTGCTTAGTATTATTTTTCGTTCTCCTTACTTCTATCAAAATAGTGTGTATGTAGAAGTTCGTGAGAAAGATGTCCGCCGGGTTTACCGAGATAGTCCTTATATATAGCGGCGATTGATGGATTATGGTGCGATTGTCGCAATTTTTTACCTTCATCTTCGCCGTATATTGCTTTGAGGCGTTTAATTCTAACGTCAGGGTCGTGGCTACGGGGTTGTCCGCCGCCGCATATACAGCCACTTGGACAGCCCATCACTTCTATAAAATGATATGGCGATTTTCCGTAAACAATTTGGTCCATCAATATTTTTGCGCCCGCTAAACCGCTCGTAACGGCTACTTTTGCCTCAAATCCTTCAAACATTTTATATTCGGGAACTACGTTCTCAAATTTCAATGTTGCCTCTTTTATTTGGTCAAGTCCAACAATTGGGGTAACGTGAAGTTGTTCGAAAGGCAAATCGCGACCCGTAATTATGGCGTAAACCGTTCTGATAGCCGCTTCCATAACACCACCTGTAACACCAAAAATATCGGCAGCACCGGTAGATTGTCCCATTGGGTCGTCAAAATCTTCATCTTCCAAATTTGGAAAATCAATACCTGCTTGTTTAATCATTTGTCCGAGTTCGCGGGTAGTAAGAACGGCATCCACATTAGGAACGCCGCGATTGATCATCTCCTCGCGTGAACATTCAAATTTTTTCGCAGTACAAGGCATTATTGACACTGTAAATATTTTCCGTGGGTCAACGCCAATTTTTTCGGCATGATATGTTTTAGATAGTGCGCCGAGCATCATGTGCGGTGATTTACAGGTTGATAGGTGCGGAATTAGTTGTGGAAAATAAGACTCAACATATTTAATCCAACCGGGTGAACAACTTGTAATAATAGGCAGAACGGCATCTTTTCCTGATAGTACGTCAATTGCACGATGCAAAAATTCAGTACCTTCTTCCATAATTGTTAGGTCGGCTGCCCAATCAGTGTCAAACACGTCGTCAACTCCGAGGGCGCGAATTGCGGCTGCCATTTTTCCTGTAACAGAAGTTCCAACGGGGTAGCCAAACATTTCGCCCAATGCCACACGAATTGCGGGTGCAGGCTGCATTACAACTCTTATTTCGGGGTCATTAATTGCGTTCCACACTTTTTTAATATGGTCGGTTTCGGATAAAGCACCAACAGGGCAAACAACGGTACATTGTCCACAGAATGAACATTTTGCATCATTAATTGAATGATCCATAGGAGGCGCAATAACGCTGTCAAAACCACGATATTGAGCGTCAAGAATTCCAATTCCTTGAATCTCTTTACAGGCTGTTATACAGCGTCTGCAAAAAATACATTTCGACAAGTCGCGAGTAATTGATGGCGATATGTCGATTTGTTCGCGTGCGCTGCCCGTATTAAAACGATTTTCTGTAATGCACAATATTTCACCTAATTGCTGCAACTCGCACGACTGATTACGGACACAACTCAAGCAATTTTTTGAATGGTCTGAAAGCATTAATTCATACAATACTTTGCGTGTTTTTAACACTTTTTTAGAATTTGTATGAACCACCATACCTTCTCGCACTTCTGCCATACAAGCGACTTGCAGGGTGCGAGCATTTTCCACTTCAACAGAACAAATTCTACACGAGCCGAACTTGTGAACTCCCTCTAAATAACATAAAGAAGGTATATTTATTCCGTTTTGTTTTGCAGCCTCGAGGATTGTTGTTCCCGGTTCTGCGCTTATTTTTTTATTATTTATCGTTAATTGTATCATAATTATCTCCTTTCACAATGTAAGCAACGCATAGATTCTGCGATGGCGTTAATTTTATGGTATCCTAAAACTACTTCTGCAAACGACTGTTTTCTCACTTCGGGTGATAACATTTCTTGTTCGAATTGCGGATGTGCAACAATTTCGTCTTCGTCGTAAACTTTTGGTATTTCAATTGGCGCACCTTTGTTTAAAAGTCCATTTCCGCCAAGATATTTATCAATTGCTGATGCGGCTTTTTTACCGTCTGCAATAGCGCTGATAACGGTATCGGGTCCTCTAACCACGTCTCCGCCCGCAAATACGCCTTCCATTGTACACATTTGAGTATCGGGGTCAACAATGAAAGTTCCCCATTTGGTAACGCCAATGTCGTCTTTACTAATAAACGGTAAATCAGCGTATTGACTAACCGCAGGAATAACATAATCGACATCCAAAATAAAGTTTGAGCCTTTTACTTCAACAGATTTTCTTCTACCCGATGAATCGAAATCACCCAAAGTCATCTTAACACATTCAATACTAACGACTTTACCATTTTTGCCGATAAATCTCGTTGGTGCTGTTAGTTCCATAATTTCAACGCCTTCTTCTACTGCTTCGTTTACTTCTTCAACATAAGCGGGCATTGCGTCTTTGGTTCTTCTGTAAACAATAATTACTTTGTCGGCACCGATACGCAGTGCAGAACGTGCTGAATCTATTGCGGTATTTCCACCACCAATAACTGCAACTGTTCCGTGAAGTTTCAAATTACGTTTTAAGTTAGTGTCTTTCAGGAAGTTAATACCATGAATTACTCCTCTTAAATCTTCGCCTTCGATGTTTACTTTTGCAGGATATTGAGTTCCTGTGGCAACGTAAATTGCATCGTAATCTTCGCGTAACTGTCTGAAATCTATATCTCTACCTACTTCTTTATTTAAATAAACATTAACACCTGCTTGTTTAATCAAATCTATTTCGTGCTGCAAAATAGCCTGTGGCAAACGATATTCGGGTACTCCGAACGATAAAACGCCTCCCGCAAGTTCTTCCGATTCATATACATCACAATCGTAACCGATATTAACCAAATAGTATGCACAAGTAAGCCCCGAAGCGCCTGCGCCAATAATTGCAACTTTTTTACCTTTTTTAGCAAAAGTAAGTTGCATTTTATAAGGAAGTTCGTTTTTGAAAGCGTAATCAGCAGCAAAACGTTTGAGGTCGCGGATTGCAACAGGTTCGTCAACTGTACCTCTACGGCATTTCATTTCGCAAGGACGAGTACAAATT
This sequence comes from Marinilabiliaceae bacterium, assembly GCA_009777175.1. Taxonomy (GTDB): domain Bacteria; phylum Bacteroidota; class Bacteroidia; order Bacteroidales; family Marinilabiliaceae; genus WRMI01. The sequence continues at coordinate 20,157 of WRMI01000052.1, read as the reverse complement.
CTTCCGCAAATAGCGGGAAGTGGATTTTCCTGCATCACAAGGTTGTATGCGTCTTGGAATCTACCCGCTGCAATCAATGAAATATAACCGGGTACGTTAACATTTGCAGGACAAGTATTTTCGCACGGCGAAGTGAACATTGCACCGCAAACTCCCGCACGACAATATTTTTTGTAGATATGTTCTTCAAATTCTTGCCTAAAGAAACGAATTGTAGAAAGAATTGGATTTGGCGCTGTTTGTCCAAGTCCGCACATTGCCGATTCTTGAATTGCCTCGCCTATCTCTATAAGGAGTTCAATATCACCATGTTTTCCTTTGCCTTCGGTAATATTTTCAAGTATTTCGAGCATTCTTTTTGTACCCACACGACAAGCAACGCACTTTCCGCACGATTCGTCACGGATAAAATCCATAAAAAAGCGTGCCGTATCAACCATACAGGTATCTTCGTTCATAATAATAAGACCGCCAGAACCCATAATAGCGCCCATTTTACTAAGCGATTCATAATCAGTGGGAACGTTAAGATTATCTTTTGTTATACAACCACCCGACGGACCGCCAATTTGAGCCGCTTTAAACTCTTTTTTGTTTGGAATGCCACCGCCAATGTTGTAAATTATGTTTCCAATGGTAGTTCCGATGGGTACTTCAATGATACCCGTGTTTACAACGTCTCCCGCAAGTGCAAAAACTTTTGTTCCGGGTGATTCTTTTGTTCCATAAGATGAGTACCATTTGCCGCCTTTACGTACAATTTTGGGTATATTTGCTAATGTTTCTACGTTGTTGATAATTGTAGGATAGCCAAATAACCCTTTTTGGAATGGGAACGGCGGTTTTTGACGTGGCTCGCCTCGTTTTCCTTCTATTGATGCAAGTAAAGCGGTTTCTTCTCCGCATACAAAAGCGCCTGCACCAATTCTTATTTCTAAATCGAAATTAAAATTACTTCCCAAAATTTTATTACCAAGAAGTCCATATTCACGTGCTTGTTCCAATGCAATTTTAAGTCTTTCGATGGCAATTGGATATTCTGCTCGGATATATACGTAACCTTGTTGAGCGCCAATGGCATACGCCGAAAGCATCATTCCTTCGATTAAACAATGCGGGTCGCCTTCTATAACGCTTCTGTCCATAAATGCGCCGGGGTCGCCTTCGTCTGCATTACATACCATATATTTTATGTCGCTTTTTTGGGATAATCCGGCACGAAGTTTGGTTCCTGTTGGGAATCCTGCACCACCACGACCACGAAGCCCAGAAGTTTCTACTTCTTTAACAACGTCTTCGGGTTTCATTTCTGTAAGCGCTTTTGCAATAGCGGTATAACCGTCATGCGCAATATAATCGGTGATGTCGGTATAATCTATTGTTCCGCATAAATCTAAAACGATTTTAATTTGTGATTTGAAAAACTCAATATCATCAATTTTAGGAATATGTTTCAATAAAGTTTTGTCATAGAAAGTGTATTCCTCAATTGTCGTTTTTTCAACCAAATGTTTTTGAACAATTTCTCTTGCTTTTTCGGGATTCAGTTCGGTGTAGAATGTTCTGTCGGGTAGCATAAGAACCATCGGTCCCATTGCGCAAATACCCATACAACCTGTTTTATAGACTTTTACGTCTTTTGCAATTCCCTGAACAACAAGTTCTTCGTTAATAGCATTTTCGACGTCCACACAATTAGACGAAATGCAACCTGTTCCGCCGCATACCAAAATTTGGTATTTATACTTTTCTCTATTTTTGAGAAAATCTTTCTTAATTTCTTCTAAATTAGAAGTTGATTTAATTACTTTACTCATAACTACTTCCTCCTAATATTTAGACAGAACAGATTCTAATCTATTTGGGTTAACCGACTTAAATACAGTATCATCGACCATAAGAGCGGGCGCTAAACCGCATGCGCCGATGCATCGTGCGACACTTAACGTGAATTTTCCGTCTTCTGTGGTATCAGAAACGTTTACGTTAAGTTGTTTTTGCAGACCTTCGACCAATTTTTTACCGCCACGTACATAGCAGGCAGTCCCCATACATACAAGAATTGTATGCTTTCCTTTGGGTTTGGTCGAAAAAAATGAATAAAAAGTAACTACCCCCGATACTTCCGCAACGGCAATATTCATCTTGTCGGCGATGAACTTTTGTACGGGATAGGGTAGATAACCATAAATTCCTTGTGCTGCGTGAAGTATCATGATTAAATTATTCGCTTTTGCCTCGTATTTATCTATTATTGAGGCAATTTGCTCCAATTTATATTCATGATCATCGGGCAGCTTGTGTAACATTTGCTTGGATTGATTCATGCTTATTCACTGAATTTATACTATTATAACTTAAATAATTACAATTTTTTTATTAAAAATTTGCGCGCAAAAATAATTATATTTTTTTAAAAATAAAAAAAAATGATGAAAATTGAAAAAAATTTTTTTAATTTCGATTTTTGTGGCACGAATTATTATGTGTGACGCTAATAAAATGAATTTGAACTGGACTTTTACCTCCAGCACATCAAAATAATATTTCGCAAAACATTTAATTATTTTGTGAATTTAAAAGTTATTTGTACTTTTGCGAATTGAAATAACTCAAACAAGTAGCAATAATGAATAATGAACAATGTATAACAATCAGGCTGACGCGCGACGGAGAATTAGATAGAGCGTTGCATAACGTCGGAGTGTACCGTCCCGAAACGGTGAGGAAACTTATTGTTAACGGCGAAATGAGTGGGTGGCATCTTGGCAAAATAGCAGCAAAAATGGGCGAAACGTTGCGGGAGGTTGATCTCAGCAAGGCTATCATTCAAGAAAATTATTGGTGGTCGAGTCACAAATTTCCGGCTCTAATTTCTATTTCGTTTCCGGCTGTGATGAGCGAAATCAGAGGTGAAATATTTAAACGAATGTATAATTTGACTGAAATAGAGGTGCATCCCGACAACCCAAAATTCCTTGCCGAAAATAATATTGTGTTCAGCAAAGACAAAACGAAGTTAGTAAGATTTCCAACTGGACATAAAGGCGACTATACCGTTCCTGACTTTGTTACAAAGATAGGTGCTGCAGCCTTTGCAGGTTGTAAAGGGCTGACATCGGTTACAATTCCAAAATCAGTAACTTCGTTAAAGTATAATGCTTTTGCAGATTGTACGGAATTAACCTCCGTTGAGATGCCCAAAAAATTGAAATATCTCCAAAACAAAGTATTCGAAAATTGCCCAAAACTGCCCCAATTTATTGAATTGCAAAACAAAATTGCAAAACAAGAAAAAATTGAAAAAATACAAGTTATTAGTGCTCACGATTGGGTAGATAATCTGCTGAAAAACAGTAAGTATCCATACAGAATTGAAAGCCATCATAAAACCAAACTACAATTGAGCGTAAAAATTAACAATAAACTGAAATTAGAGATGCCAATTTCGCTAAAACATTTTCAAACAATTATCCCAAATCTGATGGCTACAATTGAACGATATGATGCTTGTATCAACGAAAGCGAACTAGATATTTTAGTAGAAAGAGTTGCCTACGATAATAGATATAGTTATTGGAAAAATGATAAAAAAGAGGTTAGTGATTAGTGGTTAGTGATTAGTGGTTAGTGGTTAGTGATTAGTGATTAGTGGTTAGTGATTAGTGGTTAGTGATTAGTGATTAGTGGTTAGTGATTAGTGGTTAGTGATTAGTGGTTAGTGGTTAGTGGTTAAATATTAGATATTAAACTTTATATTTACGAAAAATATGAGAAGAAATGTAATTATTGATGTGTCTGATGGCGTTAGTTTGCAAGAGGCATTAAAAAAAGCAGGAGTAAACAATCTTTCATCGGTAGATAAACTTACCGTTACAGGAATTTTTAATCACGTTCATTTCAAGGAAATCTTTGAAAAAAAAGAGACGGTACGAGAATTAGATTTAAGCACTGCAAGTTATAATCCCTATTTTTATGAAAAAGGGGATTATTACTCATACCGTTATTCAGCTAAAAATAAGTATAATGATTTGTATGTCAGCAGTTATGGCTATAGTTATAATAAGAATAATAATAAATCATTAATTTCGATATCTTTTCCCTCGTCGGTTGAAAAATTGAAGGTTAACTTGTTTGATTTATTCCAAAAATTGGAAACTATCACCGTAGCAGATGACCATAAATCATACTTGACAGAAGATGGTATTTTATTCAATAAAGACAAAACAAAGATAATAAGGTTTCCTGCTGGGAAAAAAGGTAAATATGTAATTCCCAACACGGTTGTAGAAATAGAGGAGAACGCTTTCAAAGAATGTGTAGGCTTGACGACAATTATTATTCCTGATACGGTATTAAAAATTGGAAAGAATGCATTTCGGGAATGTAAAGGCTTAAAATCGATAAATATTCCGAAAAAGACTATCGAAATAGGAAGTTATGCTTTCTGTGATTGTAGCGGCTTAACATCGTTTATCATTCCTGAAACGGAAACAAAAATAAAAGATAGTTTTCTTTCCGGATGTAGCGACTTAACCTCAATTAACATTCCTGAAACAGTAGTCGAAATTGGACGCAAAGCCTTTGAAGGCTGTACCGGCTTAACTTTTATTACCATTCCGATGTCGGTAGAATATATAGGTAATTCAGCGTTTTCGGGATGCAAAGGGTTGAAATCCGTTAAAATTCTTAATAAAGCAATTAAACTTGGCGACCATGTATTCTATAATTGTTCAGAATTGACCTCTCTTGAAATGCATAAATCGGTGGCATACAAAAAAAACGAAGCATTTGCTCACTGTGAAAAATTGCCTTTATACATAAATTTGAAGAGAGAGGAAAAAAATAATCAAATAAAACAAAATAAAATTAGGAAATTAAAGACAACAAGCGCCTACGATTGGTTAGAAAATTTGATGAAAAATAGTAAATATACCTACAAAATTATCACTCATTTCGAAACCAAACTGCAGTTAAAAGTTAAAATTAACGAAAAAACCAAGCTGGAAATTCCCGTTCCTTACTCAAAATTTCAAAAAATCTTGCCAAAACTGATGGATGCGATAAAACGTTTTGAAGAGGCTATAAATGATTTTGATTTTGTCTTTGTGGAAAAAATAAACACCGATTACGACAAAACGGGATGGATAAATGAATAGTGCTTTTTCGGTAAACTCAATAACAATTTCGGTAACATACAAATTCGAGGCTAAAATAAACAAAAAATTTTCAAAAATAAAACCTTGTTTAAAAAAAATGTCTAATTTTGTAAAAATTTTCAGAACATGAAAAACGGATATAATCATTTTTTCTCAAATTTTATCATTAGTTGATAAAAAAATAAGGTGACAATAAGACTATGAACTAAAAAACTAAAAACTTATGATTTACGAATTAAGAATACTTATTCACTCATTTACTCATTCACTCATTTACTTACTGAAAACAGATAACTGAAAACTAAAAACTATTAATGTTGTTTTGTAAGAAAAATTAAGATGAAAATAAGGATAACAAATCAAGGATGCATTCCAAACGGAATGCGGGGGTCGGGGTAGATTATTTTCTACCAAGCGATGCATTCATTTTCGACAAGCTCAATGCATCGCCTAACGGAATCCGGAAAACTGAAAACTAAATACTAAAAAAAATAAAAAATTACGAATTGAAAATACTCATTCACTTATTTACTCATTCACTTCTGAAAACTGAAAACTACATAAAATGATACGAATAGATAAATATTTATGTGCAGTGAGGCTTTATAAAACAAGAACAATTGCCTCAGAAGCTTGTAAAAAGGAGCGTGTATTGATTGGTGGTAAACCCGTTAAGCCTTCACGGACAATTAATGTAGGTGAAATTATTTTTGTAAAAGAGCCGCCAACATTCAGAGAATATAAAATTCTTGACATTTCAGAAAAAAGAATGGGAGCAAAACTTGTCCCTAATTTTTTGGAAGAAATAACATCTGAGGAGAACTTAGAAATATTGAAACTTACACAACTTTCTAATAAGATGAATCGTCAACATGGTACGGGAAGACCTACTAAAAAAGAGAGACGCGAATTGGAAATTTTTTTGACAAATGAATAATAAATCGTCATAAATATAATAAAAATCAAATAAAAGTATAAAAAATGGAAAATCTAATAGTTGAAAATTTAATAGATTTTATACATAAAAGCCCGTCGGCTTTTCATGTTGTAAAAAACATGTCAGATGAGCTTCAAAATGCAGGGTTTGAGGAGCTTGATTTGAAAAATGTTTGGAATTTGCGTCAAGGGGGAAAATATTTTACTACTCGAAACGGTTCCACGTTGTTTGCATTCATTGTCGGATCAGGCAACCCCGAAGAAGAAGGTTTTAAAATTATTAGCGCACACAGCGATTCGCCTACCTTCAAATTGAAACCAAAACCCGAAATGTGCGTTGACAGTTATTTTGTCAAACTTAACACTGAAACTTACGGCGCACCAATATTAATGACTTGGTTAGACCGACCTCTTTCAATTGCAGGACGAGTAAGTTTAAAAGGCGAGCATCCCCTTTATCCCCTAAACACACTGATAAACATTGAAAGACCCATTGTGATAATTCCTAATTTGGCATATCATATGAATAGAGCCGTTAACGATGGTATTGCACTTAATAAGCAAACAAATATGCTTCCTTTGTTAGCAATAACCTCAAAAGATGAACCAAACAAGAATTTCATTAATAGATTGATAGCACAAGAGCTCAATGTTGATGAAAAAGAAATTTTCGATTTTGACCTTACTCTTTATGAATTTCAACGAGGGTGTGTAATGGGTTTGAACAATGAATTTGTTTCAAGTCCTAAATTAGATAACTTGGCATCTGTTCATGCAGGATTGAAGGCACTTTTGGGAGCCGTACCCGGAAAAGCCACCCAAATGCTTGCAATATTTGACAATGAAGAAGTAGGAAGCGTAAGCAAACAAGGCGCAGGTTCACCACTTTTTCTAAATATTTTTCAACGAATTCTTTTGCAACTCGGAAAAAGTGGCGAAGATTTCTATCGTACTATATATAAGTCTTTTATCATTTCAGCTGATATGGCTCATAGTGTTCACCCCAATTTGACCGATAAACACGACCCCGTTTTGCATCCCGTAATTAATGGTGGTCCAGTAATAAAAATTCATGCAGGGCAAAAATACACAACCGACGGCGACAGTGGCGCTGTTTTTGAAACAATTTGTCAAATGTCAGATGTACCTTATCAAAAATTTGTAAACCGTTCCGACATGGAAGGAGGCTCAACACTTGGATATGTTTCTACGGGGCAAATTGAAATTAGAAGCGTTGACGTTGGAAATCCAATATTAGCAATGCACTCAATCAGAGAACTCGGCGGAACAAAAGACCATAACTTTATGATTAAAGCCATGACATGTTTCTATAATATTTGAAACAGCGCAGCAATATCAAGTAAATCCGTAAAAAATAAATTGTTGTATGGAAAACCAAAATGTCATAGTATTTATGTTTTTTTTTTTGCATTCCGTTCGGAATGCACCCTTTTTCTTTTGAAAGGCAATTCGGTCGCATTCCTTAACGGAACGGAATGCGTTTTTATGCTTTGAAATTATTTTCTACTAAACGTCACATTCGTAACGGATTGTGGAAAACAGAGGATGATAAATATTTTTTAAAAAAGGGGACATTTTGATTTCCCCAGAGGTCAGGTAATCTGAATTTAATCCTCCTTAATTTATTGAAAGCTTACACATTGTATCATTTAACTTGTTTACTCAACTGAAAATAAGAGTTTTCCGCAATATTTTCAAAAATTCGTGATAATCAGTGTAATTCGTGGCTAAAAATAATGTGTAATTCGTGGCTAAAAATAAACAGATGAAAAATTTTTTCAGAAATTTCGATTTTTTATTTCTTTGTTTGTAAAAAAAATATTTACTTTGCACTTTCTTAAAAATATTCTTTTATTAAGTTATTATGAAAAAAATAAATTTTTTATTACCGATACTAATTTGGTTATCAGTAACTAATCTTGTCTCGCAACAGTCGCGTGTAGGTATTGTTGCGTTCTATAACGTTGAAAATCTGTATGATACCATCGACACGAAGGGAATAAATGATACAGAATTTACTCCCAAAGGACCGAAAAAATGGAATTCAGAACGTTATTGGGAAAAAATTGACCGACTATCCGAAGTAATTTCGAAATTTGGGCACCACGAAAATATCCCCGGCGCAGCAATTGTAGGGCTTTCAGAAGTTGAAAACAGAGAAGTAGTAGAAGATTTAGTTAAATCTCGGCGTATCAGTCATTTGAACTATAAAATTGTTCATTTTGATTCGCCAGATAGGCGTGGCGTAGATGTTGCGCTTTTATACCAACAGCGTTATTTTACAGTAACCAATGCAAAAGCCGTTCCACTTATTGTTTATGACCCCAAGACAGATAACCGTATTTATACGCGAGACCAATTGGTCGTTTCGGGAATATTTGATGGCGAGCCCATGCATTTTATTGTAAATCATTGGCCCGCACGAAGAGGCTCAGGTCCCCCAAATGGTTGGATGCGAAATGAAGCCGCAAAACTTTGTCGATCATTAGTTGATTCTATTATTCAAATCGAACCAAACGCTAAAATAATTATTATGGGCGACTTGAACGACGACCCCACAGATGAAAGCTTGCGTATTCATCTTAATACGGGAGACGACAAAAACCGCTTAAAGCCAGACCAATTATTTAACACAATGGGCAATTTATTTAAAAATGGGATAGGGTCTTTGGCATATCGAGATAAATGGAATATGTTCGACCAAATAATTGTTACTCAAACACTTATTGATAACGAACAAAAAGGGTACAAATATCATAGTTCGCGCGTCTTTAACGATTTATTTCTACAAGAAAGAGAAGGTCGATTTAAGGGTTATCCTAAACGTAGTTTCGTTGGAAATACGTACAAAGGCGGATATAGCGACCACTTTCCCGTTTATATCGTGTTAATAAAAAATTAACATAAAAATAAAAAAATTTAATAAAAAAACAAACAAAAATAAAACTTACACGTAAAAGTGGGGCAAAAAAGAAATATTTTTTATCATTTACTAATAATATCTAAAATAGAATTAAATGGAAAAGTACAATTTTGAATGGAATCAATTGGGCGACATAGATAGTGGGCGTCCCAATTTAGGTAAGAGCACTTCGGTAGCTGTCTATCGATTAATGCAGTACACAATGCGTGCCGTGCTTGAAAATGAGTATGGCGACGAAACCACTCGCTCTCTTTTGTATAAAGCGGGTGAATTGGCAGGGCAAGAATTTTGCAAAAATGTATTAGATTGTTCTTTGCCGCTAAACAAATTTATAGCGCAATTGCATGATGTACTTGTTGATTTGTCGGTCGGAATTTTAAAAATCGAAAAATCAGACGTGGAAAACATGAGTTTTGTTGCTACCGTTGCCGAAGATTTAGATTGTTCGGGGCTGCCGCTTAAAGGCGTGACTGTCTGCGACTACGACGAAGGCTTTATTGCCGGAATTTTTGAAATTTATACGGGAAAAGAATTTTTCGTCAAAGAAATTGATTGCTGGACAACTGGCGAAAGAACGTGCCGTTTCTCTATCGACTTGAAAGAAAACGTAGCAATTTAAAATGACCGACAACGATAAAAAAAGAATAGCTCATCTCTCAGAAACTTTAGACCAAATTTTATCGGGATATTGTATTTCAAAGATTTCTGATGACAATTTAGAACCTTCTGAGGATTCGAAAGTAAATGAACTTTCGGAAAAATTGTATGACTTAGCACGACAATACAAAGAGAGCTATCAATTTATCATCGAACTTTCTGGCGGGAAGCTCAATATCGAGCCTCCTCGCCGGAACACGTTCGTCATGCCTTTTAAACAACTACATTCAGAACTACGACACCTAACATGGCAAATCAAAGAAATTGCCGAAGGAGACTATGACCAAAGAGTCTCTTTTTCTGGAGATTTTTCAGAAGCATTCAATAAAATGCTTTTTGCACTTCGCGAAAAACAAGCATTAGCAAACACAATACACGAAAACGAATATCTTTTTAGGTCAATTTTTAATACATCTCCCATCGGAATATTAATTTGCGACCTCAATTTCAATATTTTAAATTTTTCTAGATCGGCAAAAAGAATGTTACGACTTAATTTTGATGATGTAGAAAAAAATTATATTGATTTATTAGACCCATCGAATCGCGAAACAGGAGAATGGATTATCAGCGAGATGACAAATGGAAAGACCGCTCTTTTTGCTGAAGTAAAATTTAGGAGGAAAGATGAAGTTGTCTTTTGGGTAGAACAAAACACTGGAATATATTACGATTCAAAGAAAAATCCAAAAGGAATTGTAGTCATTTTTAGCGATATATCAAGCCGAAAAGCAGACGAAGAACAAATCCTTAAATATACACACGAACTTAGAGAATTAAATAATACAAAAGATAAACTTTTCTCTATTATTGCACACGACCTCAAAAACCCTTTCCATGCACTGCTGGGAATTAGTTCCGCTTTATCAAAAGAAGTTTCATCCGGTAATTTGCAACAAATTCAAAATTATGCAGATATTATTTTTGACTCCGCTAAAAAAGGATACGAACTACTTACAAACTTATTAGAATGGACAAGATTACAATCTGGTAGATTAAAAGTTATCAAAGAAAATTTGAGTATCCTCGAAATTATTAACGAAAATATTAGTTTAGTTACTAATCATGCTAATGCAAAAAATTTATCTATACAATATGTTGATGACGTTGACTATCAAATTTTCTCTGATAAAGCAATAATTAATGTTATTCTGCGAAATCTTATCAGTAATGCAATTAAATTTACACCATTTAACGGAAAAATTTCAATAACAATAAGAGAAACAGAAAATTTTTTAATAATATCTGTAATTGACAACGGCATTGGAATTACAGAAGAAGATATGAAAAAATTATTTAGATTAGATGTAACTCACACAACAGTAGGGACTAACAACGAAATAGGAACAGGACTCGGACTGATAATTTGCAAAGAATTTGTTAACAAAATTGGCGGGTCTGTTTATGCAGAAAGTATCTACGGACAAGGCGCAACATTTACGTTTACAATTCCAAAAAAGTAAGAATTATAAAATAAAAATCACTATATGAAATATTTAAAAATTATTCCACTCATAATTATTATTCCTTTGATAATAAATTGTTTAGGCAAAGGAGACGAAGGCGATCCGAACGGTGAACTTTTTGGAACTTTTTATAACGATGACGGTTATTATGTTGTTAGTGACACCGTTACAGGTGCAAATGGTTTCGTACCAAAAATTTTCTTCCAAAACGATGACACTTTACAAAACTTAGAAAACAAAACTCGAATTTTTATCCAATACAAATATGTTCGTGAACACAAAGATGTCGGTTTTGAAGTAGAATGTTTAGACTATAAAATTGTGCCTACCCTACAAATTTTTAATATTGACGAAAACGATGACAGTGGACGCGACACTTTGGGACGTGATTCTCATGTTTTGAGACAATTGTCTATTTCACACAATTATCTGAATATTATCACCGAAATTCCTTGTCGCGACGAAAATAATCATCAACTTTGGATTACAAAAGATGTTATCGAACAAGATCCCTCCAAACTGGACGAAATTATTTTGAGACTTAATCACAAAATTCTGAAAATTGAAGAATTTTATAACACACGTTTATTTTATCTCAGCGTTCCTATTAAAGAATTGATAGATAATAATCCTGAAATTGAGACTTTTACATTTGTCGTTTACAGAGAAGCGACATTTATTTCTCGTCAAACGTTGACTATTAAATATACTCCGAATATTAGTGAATAAGTTATTTTTATAATCACCAATGAATAAAGATAGACTTCCTTGGTTCTATTGGATTTATCAACCTTATAAATGGTTGATTTTAGTACCATTATTTGCATTTTTTACAATTTTATTTTCGCTTTCAACAATTATTTTCTCCTTTATTATCTCTCCAAATGTAGGACATTTTTTTGCTCGAATATGGGGACGCGTTATATGTTACATTACACCACTAAAAATTTTTGTTAAAGGAAAAAAGAACATCACAAAAAATAAATCATACGTATTAATTGCAAATCACCAAACGGCTTATGACATCTTTTTGTTTTCTGGTTTTTTGCCCATAAACTTTAAATGGATAATGAAAAAGGAACTTCTTAAAGTACCTTTTCTTGGGTATGCCTGTAAAAAAGCAGGTTTTATCTTAATTAATCGGAGTTCGCCTCGCGCTGCAATAAAATCAATTCTTGAAGCAAAGAAAAAATTGATTAAAGGTATTTCAGTAGCAATATTCCCCGAAGGCACAAGAAGCGGGCAAAAAATGATGCTACCATTCAAAAAAGGCGCTTTTAAAATTGCTGTTGACCTAGAACTTGATATTTTGCCCGTTACTATTGTTGATAGTTATAAAGTCATGCGAAAAGGCTTCCTTAATGTAGTACCCGCCAAAATCGGACTTATAATTCATAAACCAATAACAATCAATGATTATAAGAACGATATCGATAAATTGATGAGTGATGCAAGAAGGATTTTAGAAAATGAAAGCTAATAAGGAATGGGTAAATGAGTGAATGAGTAAATGAGGGAATGAGTAAATGAGGGAATGGGTATTTTTTGCAAAGACAGTGCGTGCGGACAATGAAAAGCGAAATTAAACGTTAAACGAAATGTAAACCCTCAGAAAAGGACATAGAATTTTAAGAATATGCAAATAAATAGATTAAGTGTGAGAAAAGTGGTTGCGATAGCAGCCTGCCTCACTGTAACTGCAATGTTTTCGGGTTGCAACAAAGATGAAGTTATTGTGAAATTTGATAAGAAAACTTTTATTGAACAAAAAAAACTGTGGCAATTATCAAATACAAAAGACTACGAATATCATTTACTTGCTGATGGTTTTGTTTATTATTATGGAAAAATTATTGTTGAAAACGGGAATTTCAAAAATGACGAAATTCTACATGAATACTCTCACCCGATAGTTTCAACTTTTTCGAATTACTCCACGATTGATTTGATCTATGAAACAATAGAAGGAATGTTTAACTCCTGTAAGAATGAAACAAAAAAATCAGATTTTTATTGTACGGAAATATTCGTTGAATATGACAAAATAAACCATGTTCCAATAAAAATAGAATACAAATACTATTGTTCACCCAATATTGTAGTTGATGGAACATTTGATTTCACAATTACAAATTTTAATAAACTGAATTAGATCACAAAAAATGCCGACAGATAACGAAGATAATGTAGATATATACTATGAACCATTTTTTTTGTAGACTTGCAAATGATATATTTGTGTCAGAGTCAAAACCGCCAAGAAATCGTCAATGAAAGGAAACAAAGGGTGGAACAACCTAAGTGAAGCCCCCACCTACGTTAAGCCGCTCCCTCGTTATGTGCAAGCCGACCGAAAGATCAGTAGACAAAATTCTGAAATTATAAATCAAACAAATAATATACACCCGATTACAAAACTTGGTGTATTTTTTAGAAAAAAATTGTCAAACAAAATAAAATTCGTATTTTTGTGCATTAATTAAAAAAAAGAAAAAAGGTGACTATGAACGAAAAACAAAGAAAAATACTTTCTGAACTTGTTGAGCAACACTATCAACTATATAAGTTCGAACCTGATATGAAAAAGTACAATGAATATGCCATAACCTATCATTCAACTGCTATGGAGGGAAGTTCCCTAACCGAGAATGAAGTAATAGAATTGCTCGATATTGGCAAACCCGCAAAAAATCGCCAATTTTTGCATAACCTTATGGTGTTCGACCATCATAATGCTTTACTATATGTTGTTGAAACAGCAAAGTGCAAGGAAAAAATTACCGAAGTAAAGATACGGAATATCAGTGCAATGGTAATGAAAAACACAGGTTCGCAATACAATACCGCAGTTGGCGACTTTGAATGCAGCAAAGGCGAATACAGACTTGTAGGTGTCCATGCAGGCAAACGAACCTTCCCCGACTATCGAAAAGTACCAATGTTAATGAAACAATTGATTGAATATATTGACAACCAACAAGATAAACCGGATATTGATATATTACAACTTGCTTTTGAAGTACATTTTCGTTTTGTAAGCATACACCCTTTTGCAGATGGGAATGGAAGAGTGGCTCGTTTGCTAATGAACTATATTTTAGCATATTATGAATTGCCAATGCTTATTGTATCCAAATCCGACAGGCTAAAATACATAGATACTTTGTATCAAGCACAGGAAAATGGAAATGTAATACCTTTTTACAACTTTATGTTGCGACAATATATCAAATTTTTGAAATACGAAATTAAACATTATAAATTATCTATTAATTAACAAACAAATTCTTGAAAAAATTAATACAATGAAATATATAATAATAACAATTTTCGTTTGTGTAACTACTTTAATGTCAGCACAAAAGAATAGATTAACTACAAAAAACAAAGGTGCCATTTTGCTATATGAGCAAGCAATGAACGATTTTGGGAAAGGAAATTCGGGTAGCGCAATCGCTAATCTTAATAACGCCATTGTGAAAGATGGAAAATTCATTGAGGCATATCTTCTTTTGGGTGATATTTATAACAACCGTCAAGAGTATCTTAAAGAGATGGACATTTTGAAAAAAGCATTAATAGTTGATTCAACATTTTTTCGAACTACTTATTTCAATATCGGCAATGCTGCATTTAATGCGGGACTCTACACCGAAGCAATTCATTGGTATGAAATTAGTTTAACAAAATTCACTGATAAAAGGAGTCTCGACAAAGTTAATGAACGGTTGGAAAAAGCCCGTTACGCTGTTAAAATGGTGGGAAACACACAAGAAATAGAGTTAATTTCGGTAGGTGACGGAATAAACAGTGAATTTGATGAATATTGGCCCAGCCTCACAGCCGACGAACAAACAATGGTTTTTACAGTACTTTTGCCCCGCGACATCGAAATGTATGAACGATATGACCTTCAAAAAAAACCATACTATTTTCAAGAAGATTTTTTTGTGTCGCACCGTTCCAAAGATGGAATATGGCAACCACGCGAGCCTCTGAAAGGAAATATCAATACAACATTAAATGAGGGTGCTCAAACATTATCAGCAGATGGAAATATGATGTTTTTTACAGCCTGCGGGCGAGAAGATTCACGCGGAAGTTGTGATATATATTTCAGTTACAAAACGAATTTTGGTTGGAGTACCCCAAAAAATATCGGACAGCCTGTAAATACTCCTTATTGGGAGAGTCAGCCTTGTTTTGCTGCCGACGGAAAAACTTTGCTTTGGGTTAGTAATCGCCCCGGCGGATTTGGCGTTAAAGACATTTGGCAAGCGACAATGCAAGGCTTCGACCCCAATGGAACACCTATTTTTGGTGATGTCAAAAATCTTGGCGAAAAAATAAATACTGCAGGAGAAGAAAGTTCTCCTTTCCTACACCACGACGGTCAAACGTTATATTTTTCATCGGACGGCTGGGACGGAATGGGAGGAATGGATCTTTTTTTAAGCAGAAAAGATGATAATGGTGAATGGAGTGAACCAATTAATCTCGGCTATCCTATTAATACCGCAGGAGATGAAATTGGGTTAGTTATTAACGCAAGAGGAAACCGCGCTTATTTTTCGACAAACAACCGAGAAGGTAAAAACAATGGTAAAGATATTTATTTTTTTGAATTACCTACCGACATTAGACCCAACCCCACATTATACGTCAAAGGTAGAGTTTTTGATGCCGAAACGGGAGTTAACCTGCCCGCAAATTTTCAACTACAAGACCTTTCTACAGGAGAATTAGTTGTTACTACACAAGGGAGTAAGTTTTCTGGCGAATTTCTTGTCTCTTTGCCCTTAGGAGGAAGTTACGCATTCAGAGCCGAACATCCCGGATATATGTTCTATTCAGGACACTTTGACATCGACAAATCTCATCCTTTAGACCAATATTATTATTTAGATATTGCACTAAATCCGATTAAAGCAGGTGCAAAAATGACTTTGGAAAATATTTTTTACGAAACAAACTCATTTCAACTTTTAGAACATTCTAAAATTGAATTAGATGCATTAGTAAAATTTCTTAAAGAAAATATGACCATAACAGTTATGATTGGCGGACATACTGATAATATTGGTACCGCCACATATAATCAAACGCTGTCCGAAAAGAGAGCGGAATCAGTTTACAAATATGTAGTTTCACAAGGAATAGACTCAAAAAGACTACTTTTCAAAGGTTTCGGATTGACCCAACCCGTAGAAAGCAACGAAACAGAAGAAGGACGCGCAAAAAATAGGCGAACAGAAATAGTTGTTTTGTAAGAAAATATACTCTTTTTGTGTTAATGGATTTTTATTATCATCAAACATCTGAACGAATTAGGAGAATTGTTCTAAAATTTAGTAAAGAAAAAGTTTTTAAGAGCCTTTTGAGACAGCCCAAATAGCAAGAATGACCAAAAAAAGAAGTTATTACCCTAAATATCCCAATAACAATTTTTCTAATCTTTAACTCTCCTCCCACTACCCACTACTCACTACTCGCTACTCGCTACTCAAATCTGTATGATCAAGTTCAATCATCAATTTCATTTTAATAATTGCTGTTTCGGCAGTTCTGATAATAGTTCTTTGGCGGTCGTCTCCCATTTGAAATTTTTCGCTAACCACTTTCCCTTTTCCAGCCCATGCTATCCAAACTGTTCCGGTAGGTTTTTGAGGAGAACCACCTGTTGGACCAGCAATTCCGGAGGTTGCAATTGCGTAGTCAGTGCCCATTTTTTTGCAAACTGATAGTGCCATCTGCTCAACTACTTTCTTGCTAACTGCCCCATATTTTAATAAATCTTTTTCTTTTATGTCTAATAAATTGGTTTTAAGTTGATTAGAATAGGCAACAATGCTTCCTTTGAAACATTCCGAAGCGCCCGGAACAGATGTTATTAAATGCGATATATATCCGCCTGTGCAACTTTCAGCGGTAGAAATTGTTCCATTATAATTTTTTAAAAATCTTAGTAGCATTTCTTGGACTGTTTCGTCTCTAAAACCATAAATATTATCGGCAATCAAAGGAAAAAGCATTTTAATGTTCTCAAAAATTGCGGCTTCTAAAGTGTTTTTATCATTTCCTGTTGCAGTTAGCCGAAGGCGAATTTTTCCATATTCGGGCAAATATGCGAGTTTGATAAACGGCGGTAAATTTGTTTCCCATTCAGAAATTTTTTCTGCCAAAAGAGATTCGGGTATACCAAAAATATTAACAGTTTGATGTATAATTAATTCTGTTTTGAACATTTTAATTAAGCGTGGAATAATATTTACGCTCATTGCATACTGCATTTCAAAAGGGACACCGGGCATTGACGCAATAATCTTTTCGGAATGATTAAACCAC
The DNA here is from genome assembly GCA_009777175.1 of Marinilabiliaceae bacterium. GTDB lineage: Bacteria > Bacteroidota > Bacteroidia > Bacteroidales > Marinilabiliaceae > WRMI01. The sequence goes on along the minus strand of WRMI01000052.1, from coordinate 2,650 downwards.
AATACGGGTGCCGTTCCAACAGAATTTCGAATAACTTCACAATTTTCGGGAACAAAAGCTTGTTCTTTTGTTAGTTGATTAATGCTAATCTTACGTTTTTTTAACATTTTTAGTAAATCCTTGTAGATTTCTTCATTAAACACCTGCCTTGTATTAAAAAATTTACAGAGAGTTTGCATTGTAATATCGTCAGGCGTGGGTCCCAACCCCCCTGTTATCAGCACAATTTGGGAACGTTCGGTAGATTCTTTTAAAACGTTGAGTATATCAGATTCGTTGTCGCCGACAGATATTATTCGACTAACGTTGAAACCTGCTTTGTTTAATTCATGCGACATCCAAGTAGAATTGGTGTTTATAACCTGACCTATTAATAGTTCGTCGCCAATGTTTATTATTTCAATATTCATTTTTTATATATTTATAATTATTAATCTTTATCTATTTTTGGTATCTATCATAATTGTTACGGGTCCGTCATTAACTAACTCTACCTGCATATAAGCACCAAACACGCCTTGAGATACATTTTTTCCTATCAAAGTTTCTATTTTTTCGATAAAATATTGATATAAAGGAATTGCAATATCGGGTGGTGCAGCATCGATATATGATGGACGATGTCCTTTTTTAGTGCGGGCGTGTAACGTAAATTGACTGATAATCATTATATTGCCTTTGGTTTCTAATAAAGAATTGTTCATAACACCTTCATTGTCGTTAAATATACGGAGGTTTACGATTTTGTTAGATAACCAATCGACATCTTCTTTGTTATCAGCATTTTCTATGCCAAGCAATATTAGCAGCCCTTCGTTAATTTTTTCACAATAACCCTCAGATGTAGATACTTTTGCTTTTAAAACTCGCTGTATTAGTGCTCTCATGTTTGTTCGGTTAATTCTATTTAGCCACTCTTTTCAATAAAGTTATTACAGTTAATTATCTAATAACCAATCTATTACATAGATTTTTGGCATTCCTTTATATATAGTAATTGGCTCGATATAAGTTGTTAGTAATATAAGTTTATTAAAATCTTTAATCATTTCAAAATGTCTCATTTCTCGCTTAAGTACTTTTTTCTTTTGCGGTTCATACAACCTGAATATATTCTGTTGTTCCGTTCTTTTTTTGAATAAAATAATTCTGCAAAGTGTTGCCCTTCCATTGCCCTTCGAAACTTTGGGACGGCTGCTAGATATTCTAATGTGGTAATCATTTTTTTAGGTTTTTATCGGTAATTGGATAGGGAAATTGCTTTAAAAAATAAAAATACTATTATTTTTTTTACCTGCAAAATTTAAGTGAAGAAAATGAAATACTCAAACAAGGTATTATAAACTATGTCAATTAATTCAACAATCCATTAACATTATTTAAGTTTCCATACCTTCGCTTGTACTCTTCAAGTTCGTGGGATTGTTTTGCAATGGTATTGACATACTGGTCAATGGCTTTGTCTTTTTGGTCAAGGGCTTTGCCTTGTTGGTCAATGGTTTTGAGATGTTTTGCAAGGTTTTTGACATGTTGGTCAAGTGTTTTGTTCCATAAAATGACATCTAATTCTGCAAAATGTTGCTCTTCCATCGCCCGTCGAATCTTCGGATCGGCTGCTGTGTATTCTAATGTGGTTATCATTTTTTTTAGGTTTTTATCAGTTATTGGATATGGATATTGTTTTAAAAATTTTTCATCTACAAAAAAATCTTGCTGAAACAAACTTAACATTTTCATCAACTTGCTACATTTTTTCCAATCTTTGTACATCTCCCGCTGAAGTCGTGAAACCTGGATGAAGTAAGCATCGTGTGTGAGGGCATCGATTAGTGGGTCTTTTAATTTTACATTGCCGCCATAAAGCATATCATTCCCTGAACGTTTTATTTTAACCGCTATTTTGGGAATTTGTGGCATCTTGAAACCCAACATGTAGATAACAATGATAGGTAAGGGCTCGTCAGTTTGGTCATCGTTATCTTCGAGCATATACTGTTTGCCTAAATATGTGCGAAAACGTGTAAAATCTGTAGGCTTTTGGGTTTGTTGGATTTCTATCAATACTTTTTTTCCGTTACCTTTTTTTGTGCGAATAGTAGCTACAAAGTCCAAACGGATTAACTTTATTGTCTTGCTTTTACTTTCTGGAGTCTTTACTTCCTTTTTGTATGTATATTCCTGTATATCAAAGTTTATGTCAATGATTTTTTCGCCAAGAATTGTTCCAATAAAATATTTTGCTGTTTCTTTATCAGAGGTTATCAAATGTTTGAAAACAGCGTCATACATTGGATTAGCAATGATTATTTCCTTTTTTTGTTTTGCCATTATATTTCAATTATAAAACGCAAAAATACTATTATTTTTTTTACCTGCAAAATTTAAGTGATGAAAATGAAATAATCCGGCAAGGTATTATAAATTTTGTCAATTAATTCAACAATCCATTAACATTATTTAATGTTCCGTACCTTCGCTTGTACTCTTCAAGTTCGTAGTACTGTCTTGCAATGGTATTGTCTTTTTGTTCAAGGGCTTTGCCTTGTTGGTCAATGGTTTTGAGATGTTTTGCAAGGTTTTTGACATGTTGGTCAAGTGTTTTGTTCCATAAAATGACATCTAATTCTGCAAAATGTTGCTCTTCCATCGC
>WRMI01000051.1 GCA_009777175.1 Marinilabiliaceae bacterium | reverse complement strand
GTTTTCATTTTTCATTTTTTAGTTTTCATTATTCAGTATTCAGTATTCAGTATTCAGTATTTAGTATTTAGTATTTAGTATTCAGTATTCAGTATTTAGTATTTAGTATTCAGTATTCAGTATTTAGTATTTAGTATTCAGTATTTAGTATTTAGTATTTAGTATTGAGTATTCAGTATTGAGTATTCAGTATTTAGTATTTAGTATTTAGTATTTAGTATTCAGTATTTAGTATTTAGTATTTAGTATTGAGTATTTAGTATTGAGTATTCAGTATTTAGTATTTAGTATTTAGTATTCAGTATTTAGTATTTAGTATTTAATATTCAGTTATCAGTTGTTAGTTGTTAGTTTGGTATTCGGATAGGAATGCAATTTGCGACAAGTTCTGTTCTCTCATTACCTCATTTTTCTACCAAGCGATGCATTCCAAACGGAATGCTTTCTAACTCATTTACTTATTCACCAATTTACTTATTCCCTCATTCACTCATTCACTCATTTACACATTCACCAATTTACTCATTCCCTTATTCCCTCGTTCCCTCAACTTTTATAACATTTGCCAGCCCACTTTATTACCACCTGTGCTTCTGAAAGCCCTGCCTGTACAATTTTATAATTTAAATTACCGTCATATCCGAGTATTTTGTGGAGTGTATCATAAGAGTTCATCATAATACGGCTCATTTTTTTGTCTGTTTTGCCTAACGCTTCCTGATAATCTTTTATATCGGCACGTTTCCCTTTTTTTAGTTTCTCTTTAATGTTTAATGCAGCATCTAATGCCGTTAATACGCCACACCAAGCAGTATGACCTGCCATTCGTACATATTTTCTATCAGTATAATAGCCGCCTTCTTTTCCTCCTTTTTCGGAAAGCAACTGTCGAGCGTTATCTATGTAACGTTCTGCTTCTTTTATTGGATTTTCTTCGTTCATTTTTGTCAGTTTTTAGTTTTGCATTCCGCTAGGAGATGCATTGAATTTATAGATATGAAAGTTTCCTTTTCTGTACCTCATTATTTAATGTCTGTTGTCTAAATATTTCACAAAAGTAGATATTTTTTTGAAACAAAGTTATTTTTTTGAAAAATAATATTGTAAAAAGTTTTCAGGAAGAAGTGTCATCCTCCAAACTGCACCACATCGTTTTTTTAGGGCGAGACACCTTTCTTTAATCCTACTATTGATTTACTCACTTTATTGTTTTTGGATAAACCTATTTTATAACAAGACAATTAGATTAGACACGTCAATTTGCTAAAACCTTATTTTTCGGTGCAATTGCTATAAAATCTTTTAGATAAAAAGGCTCAAAATATGCAATATCTTCAAATTTGTTTTTGTGATAGAGTGTTTCGGCTATTGTTGCCATTGCGGATGCTAAAGGATGTATATTTTCCAAAAAAATGGCGTTCTTATTTTGAATAATATCTTTACATTTTGATGCACCATCGCCGAAAAAAGCAATCTTTTGTTTTTCTAAAAGTGAAGTAAAAGAGGTTGAATTAATTATTTTTGCACTAATCTCTTCAATTTGGTTTAGGTTGTCATCGAAAAGTGCTGTAAAAACTTCCAAACGACGTGCGTCAATCATTGGACAAAGCAACATTTTTCCTTCTTTTAATAACTCTTTATTTAATATAATTGCTTGTTGGGCAAGTATTCTGAGAGAGGTTATAGCTATCAACGGTTTTTGTAGTGCATAGCAGATTCCTTTTGCTGTTGAAACACCAATCCGTAGCCCTGTGTAAGAACCAGGTCCACTGCTGACGGCAACTGCATCGATTTGGCTCATTTCCATTTTTGCTTGTTTTATTATTTTTTCTATCAAAACCGTTAATAGTGCCGAATGTGAATTTGCAGAATGTTCTACTTCCGAAAATAGGAGTTTGCCATTGTCGGTCAATGCTACCGAACAGACTGAGGTGGATGTTTCTAAACAAAGAATTTTTGCCATAGATTTTTTTAGTGAATGAGTGAATGAGTAAATGAGTGAATGAGTTTTTAGTTTATAGTTTGTAGTTGTCAGTTATCAGTCGTTAGTCATTAGTAGTTAGTCGTTAGTCATTAGTCGTTAGTTTTTTCTACACTCTAATATCTAAACTCTACACTCTAATATTTGCGTTCCTTTGTGGTTAGATTTTTTTAACGCAAAGGCGCAAAGTTGAGGACGCAAGGGTCGCAATAAATTCTCATATCTAATATCTTTTTTTCAGTTTAGAAATTGTTTAAAGAAAAAAGTATTTTCAACCGTGAACCGCGCACCGTGTACCCTGTACCGTGAACCGTGTACCCTGTACCGTGAACCGTGAACCGTGTACCGTGAACTGTGTACCTATTCAACATCTATCAAAAGTATTTAATCCAATGAAAATATTCCTCAATTTAAAAGCAAGCGGGCATTCTAACGCCGTATAAATACGCGATTCTCCTTTTAATCCATTAGGAAATACAGGCTCTTTTAGATAAAATTCATCCCTGTAAACCCATTCAGGTGTAGCCATTTTATATTCAATCGATAATTTTTCTACTAATCCTGCATAAAAAGCACCTTCAATAGTACTGAGATTTTTTACTTCCTGTAAACTATCAATGTTAGGATTTCTGCGAAAATCGTCAATAAAAGTTACTATTTTATTCCATAATATTTTGTATTCATCTCTATTCATAACTTTCTAAAATTTCCATTATTGTATATTGGACTTTTGGTAAAAACATTCGAATTGGATAATATTTTGTTATAATTTCAATAACCTGCTCTAAAGAGGTTAATTCTAAATACTTAACTAAAAATTTTATATCTTCTAGCTCATCTAAATTATCAAGTCTCGACGACAAACACTTCATAGCCAACATATATTCGGGCGATGCTACAAATATGCGTAAATTTGACATTTCTCTATAAACTTTAAATGTAGCATCTCTTGAGAGAAACCCTTTTACACCGTCATTTAACCAATCTTCTGGCAAACCGCATTTCATGGCAATGTTTTTAACACAGTCATATATTATCATTTTGGGCTCAAAAATAGCATCAATATCTCGGGTTGAAACTCTTGCACCAAAACATAAGCACATCACAGCTCCACCCACCATACTTATTTCACCTGAAACATTCTTTTTTATTAATTCCTCATTAAGTAGTTCTAAAAAATAAATTATTGTTTCTTTGTTCAAAAAAGATGTGGAGTCGCCAAACTTTGTTATGTATTGTAAATCTTTCATACTAACTGTCAGTTTTTTAAAGCATACATTGTAGTATATAAGATAAAAATCTCACTACTCTAATTAGAACTCGTCGTTCCTAATAGGGCAAAATCCCATAACCATAACATCATCCACTTGTTCGTTTGTACCTTTCCACTCTTCGAATGCTTGATTAAGTGCGTTTTTTTGTTCGTCAGGTGGAAGTCGGTGGATATTTAATAGGAGGAAGCGGAATCGTCTGTATTTGAATTTTTTCAGTTCGGTGCCGCCAAATTGGTCAACGTATCCGTCAGAAAAAATAAAGAACATATCATTTTCGAAAATTTCAATAGTATTGTCAGTGAATTTTGGCATTGCACCACTTGCAGATTGTCCGAGAGGGCTTCTATCACCTTTAAACACAACTAATTCTCTATCTCGTATCATATAAAGTTCGTTGACTGCGCCAGCAAATTGAAGGATAGATTTTTCTCTGTCAACTGCGCAAATTGCTAAATCCATTCCGTCTCTGATAGTATCTTCGGGGTCGCTGTTTCCTAATGTTTTGGCTAATTCGCTATTTAATGCTTCCAAAATTTTCGCAGGGCTCTCTTCTTTTTGACCTTCAATAATACTACGTAGCAGGTTCATACCTATAATTGAGAGGAATGCACCGGGAACTCCATGTCCTGTGCAATCTACGGCTGCTAAAAAAACTTTATTACCCACTTCTGAAACCCAATAAAAATCACCGCTAACATTATCTCTCGGATTAAAATAGACAAATGATTGCGGGAATAGTTTACGAATTTTTTGTTCCGATGGAATAACTGCCGACTGAATTCTTGTTGCATAATTTATACTATCGGTTAGATGTCGATTTGTACGCGCTAAATCTTCTTTTTGAGCCTCCAAAATGGTTTTTTCTTGACTTTTTAGTATTAGATTCTTATTGACATTTTTGTAATGCTTTAACCGAGAACTCATTATTATTTGTAGGAACAAAACAAAAATCAAAAAATAAAATATATATGCATAAGTAGTTCGCCAAATTGGAGCAATAATTTTCAGTTGAATTTCAAAAATGTCGTCACTCCAAAGTTGGTCATTATTAGAGCTCCTAATGTACAGGATATAATTTCCCGGCTTAATATTTAGAAGTGAAACAAAGTTCTGGGTTGTTTCGTCGCGCCACTCCTTGTCGTAATTTTTCACAAAAACTTGGTACCTATTTTTAGAATGTTGTGTAAATTCTAATGCTGAAAAATGGATATTCAGCGTCATTCCTATTTGGTGTCTTATTTTGATTTGGTTGTAGTCGTTAAAGAAAACAGGAATAATTTTATCTTTAAGAATAATTTCGACATTCGTGATAGCAGTTTTGGGAATATTTCTGTTATATTGAATTGAATCGGGATTAATAATGAACAACCCACCACGGCTACCAAAATAAAGATAACCAGAATCGGATTGAAATGCTGCGTTCCTGTTAAAGTCATATCCTTGGAACCCGTCAAACAAATTAATGGCGTCTCTTAATTTGTTTTGGTTGTCAATCAGTGAAATAGTTTTTCCGGATACTATCCAAATTTGACCTTTAGTATCGGATAATGCTGTTGAAATCATATAATTAGGGAACTTTTCAATTGAAACGATATTAGGTTTAGCGCTATCTTTATCAATTTTTAATAGCCCTGAAGGAGTTCCGAGCCAAATATTACCGTTTCCAGCATCTGATAACGACAAAGTTTCAAATGTAGCATCAATATCTGGTACAATTAGGTTGGTTCTGGAAGTATCAAAATAACTTAATCCAGAAGGATTTCCTATCCATAATAGTTGTTCGGGACATTCAAACAAACTGTTAATTCCACTATCGAACTGAAAAAATGTTTTAATTTCGTTTTCGCCGCTTCTAAATAGTTTTGAATCAGATGCAAACCAAAAAATCCCGTTGTGGTCTTTAATTATTTCAAATATTTCATCTGTAAAATTTTTATCAAACTTTGTAGTTACGTGAGTTGTTGTATTTATATTGTAAACTCCACTGTTTGAGCCAATCCACAAAGTAAAATCATCGTAGATAATGGTATAAACTAAGTCATTGTTATTCTGATGGTTTTCTTTATTTAAAACAAAATTTTTAACCTTTTCGGTTTCAATGTTAATAAGAAATACGCCCGCACCTTCGGTTCCAAGCCAAATTTCGTTGTCGTCTTTTGTAAATATTGATGTGAAATTGTATGTCGACAAATTATATTTATTGTCTGATTCAAGTATTGTTTTGAATTTAGGTTGTGTTGGCAAAACTTTATATAGTCCGTTATGCTTAGTTCCGAGCCATATTATGCCCGAATGGTCTTCAATAATAGCAGTAATATCTTCTGAAACGATTGGATTATTTTCTTCGTAATTATCTTTAATAAAACTGTATTTCATTTCATTGATATCCAAAAAAGCAATTCCTCTATTAGTTCCTACCCAAATTTTTCCTGTTTTGCTTTTAAAAATTGATGAAACAAAATGCTGTGTATCGTTAGTTTTAGAACTAAATCGAACTTGTGAAAGTTTAAAATCTTCATTAATGAACTGTACTCCGCTGTCGGTTGTGAGTAAAAAACCGTTTTCAAATTCAATTATTCCCGAAACGCTACCATTAAAATGGTTTGTTAATCCTTCGGGGAGTTGCCTAAATTGCTCTCTTTCTCTGTAAAATCGGTAGAGTCCATTATTTGTTCCTATTAGTAACGTTGAATTGGATTCTTCATAAATTGGGTGGTTGTAACTCGGTCGAGTCCTCCCTTTGTAACTGAAATGCCTATAATTGCTAAAAAGATGAGTATCTTTATCATATTTAGAAATAAAATTTGTAGTCATCACCCAAATATATCCTTTTGAATCACATAAAATTCCAAAAACGTCATTTTCGGGTAGGGTGGTATCATCATTTTGTATATTTTGAAATCGTTTTTGAATTCCCCTATCAGCGTTAATCATATTCAAGCCGTAGTTGCGAGTACCTACCCATATATTGCCTTCGCGATCTTCGGATATAGCAAGAATATGATTCCCCGAAATTGAATTGTCATCTTCAAAATTTAGCCTAAAATGTTTAAAATTATGTCCATCAAACCTGTTTAGTCCATCTTCTGTACCTATCCACAAAAAACCTTTGCTATCCTGAAACAGTACTGTAACCGAATTGCTTGATAAGCCATGATCGGAAGTATAACAATAGGTAGAACCCAATTGTTCTGCAAAACATAACCAATTTTGCAATACTATTATAGCCAAGAAAAATAGATATTTCCTCACAAAAATTATTTTACGAATTTTTTTACCCACCTTTAACGTAAAAATTTTGAAAAAGTTATATATTTTTAAAATTTTTTCAAAAAATAAAAAAATCTGCAGGTTTCTTTGATTTTCATTTTTTGTTATTTTTGCCCTTTATTTTGTTGATTAATTAATTTGTGTTACTTTTGCGGTACAAAAATAACACTTTTATAGAGATAAGTCGGTAATTTCCCGATATATAAAAAATATTTTTGCGGAAGAGGAACTCATTTTTGAATCAACTGTTGCAAAATTTGCAACAGCTCAAATTGAAGGAGATAGAATTGTTAAAAAACTTGTTGAAAAAAGCAATTTGAAATTTTTGAAAATTGCAATTTCCAATGGACGTAAAATAAATAAGAAATGAAAGAGTTGTCACATATATCACCAACCAATAAAGGCGAGATAATACTTTATCAGCCCGACGAAAAAATATGCATTGATGTATGGGTTGAAAATGATACCGTTTGGCTTACGCAGTCGCAAATGGGTCTTCTTTTTGAAAGAGAAAGGTCGGTCATTACAAAACATATCAAAAATGTTTTTAAAGAAGGAGAACTTAATGAAGAAAGCAATGTGCATTTTTTGCACATTGCAATTTCCGATAAACCTATAAAAATTTACAGCCTTGATGTAATTATTTCTGTTGGTTATAGAGTAAAATCACTCAAAGGAACAGCATTCCGTAGATGGGCTACTAGCGTATTGCGTGAATATTTGTTGAGAGGATTCGTTGTTAATCATCGAATCAACCATTTGGAAACACGTATGGACCAAACAGAAAAAAAAATAGACTTTATTTTAGAAACTATTTTGCCTATTAAAGAAGGTGAAATTAATAAAAAGATTAATGAACTTGTACATTACCTTGAAGATATCATTACCGATTACAACGACATCAACGAAGATACGCTACTCCAACTTGAAATGAAAAACGAAACCCTTGCCGATCTTCATGCTAAAAAGAAAGAATTAGACAAGCCAAGACCACGAATTGGTTATGTACAATAAATAAATTTAATAAAATGAAAACGTTATCAAACATACCAACCAACAAAGGCGAGATAATACTTTATCAGCCTGATGATACTATCCGATTGGAAGTTACAATAGAAGAAGATACAGTATGGCTTACACAGTCGCAAATGGTAGATTTATTTCAAACCTCAAAACAAAATGTAAGTTTGCATATAAATAATGTTTTTAAGGAAGGTGAACTAATGAAAAGTTCAGTTGTCAAGAATTACTTGACAACTGCTAATGACGGAAAAGTCTATAATACAGCACATTATAACCTTGATGTAATTATTTCTGTAGGTTATCGCGTAAAATCAAAACGAGGCACACAATTTCGACTATGGGCAAATCGTGTTTTAAAAGAATACCTAATGACCGGATTTGTTTTTAATCAGCGAATTGTAATGGTTGAAAAATTTGCTGTTGAAACAGGAAAACGTGTAACCGAAATAGAAAATGAAATTACTAAATTGAAATATTACTTGGAAACGATTTTGACCGATTTCAACGACATCAACGAAGATACGCGACTCCAACTTGAAATGATAAACGAAACCCTTGCCGATCTTCATGCTAAAAAGAAAGAATTAGACAAGCCAAGATCACGAATTGGTTATGTACAATAAATAAATTTAATAATTATCGATAACAATTAGTTAAAAATGCAAAACAAACAACTTAAAACAGTTTGCAATTTTCCTCATTTACATCCCGTTAGGGATGTATCGCTCGGTAGAAGAGATATTAACCCCACAATCCTGCATCCTGTTAGGGATGCATCCCTAACAGGATGCAAAGGAATCTCGTCATTTTCATTTTCTACCAAGCGTTGCATTCCTAACGGAATGCCTGTAATCGTTATAACTTATATTTTTCACCTCAATAAATAACATTTTTATGGAATATAATTTCGAAGAAATAGAAAAGAAATGGCAAAAATTTTGGAACGACAATAAAATCTATAAAACTGACATAGATATTTCAAAACCAAAGTTTTACGTATTAGATATGTTTCCCTATCCTTCTGGTTCGGGACTTCATGTTGGTCATCCACTCGGATACATCGCATCTGATATTTATAGCCGTTATAAGCGTATGAAAGGTTTTAACGTACTGCATCCAATGGGTTTTGATGCTTTTGGACTTCCGGCTGAACAATTTGCAATACAAACAGGTCAGCACCCCGCTATTACTACAAAACAAAACATTAACAGGTATAGAAATCAATTAGATAAAATGGGGTTTTGTTATGACTGGGACAGGGAAGTACAAACCTCAGACCCTAAATATTATTTGTGGACTCAATGGGCTTTTTTAAATATGTTTGAATCTTTTTATAACAAATCACAAGAAAGCGCACGACCTATCAGAGAGTTGATTCAACATTTTGAACAATTTGGTACAAAAGGAGTCAATGCAGCGCAAACAGAAGAATTGCAATTTACGGCAGATGAATGGAACAGTAAATCTGATAAAGAGAAACAAGAAGTTTTAATGAATTATCGTATTGCATATTTGGGAATTACGATGGTGAATTGGTGTCCCGAACTGGGAACTGTTTTGGCAAACGACGAAGTTATTAACGGATTGTCAGAACGAGGAGGGCACCCCGTCGAACAAAAATTAATGAAACAGTGGTGTTTGCGTGTTTCTGCATATTCACAAAGACTTTTAGATGGCTTAAATACCATCGAATGGACAGAATCACTTAAAGAATCACAAAGAAATTGGATAGGAAGGAGTGAAGGAGCAGAAATGGTTTTTGATGTTCTAAATTCTAATTCAAAAATTCAAGTTTTTACTACACGACCCGACACAATTTTTGGCGTTACTTTTATGGTTTTAGCTCCCGAAAGCGACTATGTTCCGCTGGTTACAACTCCCGAACAACAAAAGGAAGTAGAAAAATACATTGAAACCGTTAAACATAAAACAGAACGAGACAGAATGATTGAGAAAAAAGTTACGGGTGTTTTTACAGGGTCGTATGCAATAAATCCTTTTAACGGCACAAAAATTCCTATTTGGATTTCCGATTATGTCCTTGCAGGATATGGAACAGGCGCAATAATGGCAGTTCCCGGACACGACAGCCGAGACCACGCTTTTGCAAAACATTTTAACTTGCCAATTATTCCACTTATTGAAGGTTGTGATGTTACAAATGAAAGTTTTGATGCAAAAGAAGGAATTATGATTAATTCGGGCTTTTTGAATGGACTTTCAGTTACAGAAGCCATCCAAACGGCAAATAAATATATTGAAGATAACAATTTAGGACATATAAAAGTCAATTATCGTTTGCGTGATGCGATATTTTCGCGTCAGCGGTATTGGGGCGAGCCATTTCCTGTATATTATGAAAATGAGATGCCTTCTCCTCTGCCATTTGCTCAACTACCTCTTGAGTTGCCGGAAGTAGATAAATTTTTGCCAACCGAAACGGGTGAACCACCGTTAGCGAGGGCTAAGAAATGGAATTATATGGGTTTCCCTCTCGAAACAAGCACAATGCCCGGTTTTGCAGGCTCATCTGCATATTTTTTGAGATATCAAGACCCTAAAAATGAAAATGCGTTAGTTTCAAAAGAAGCAAACGACTATTGGCGAAATGTGGATTTATACATCGGAGGTACAGAACATGCAACGGGACACCTCATTTATAGCCGTTTCTGGAATAAATTTTTATTCGATACGGGATTTTCTTGTGAAGATGAACCATTTAAAAAACTTATCAACCAAGGAATGATACAAGGGAGAAGTAATTTTGTTTATAGGATTAACAATGATGACAATTGCCGATTTGTTTCCTACGGACTCAAAGAAAACTACGATACTACTCCTTTGCACGTTGATGTTAACATTGTTGAAAACGACATTTTAGACATTGAAGCATTTAAAAAGTGGCGCCCCGAATTTGAAAAGGCAGAATTTATTCTCGAAAACGGTAAATATTTTTGCGGATATGCCGTCGAAAAAATGGGTAAAAGATACCATAACGTTGTGAATCCGGATGATGTTGTTAAAAAATATGGTGCGGATACTTTACGTTTATATGAAATGTTCCTCGGTCCTTTGGAAGCATCAAAACCGTGGGACACCGCAGGAATTGAAGGAGTTCATAGGTTTTTGAAAAAAACATGGAGACTTTTTATTACATCAGAAGGAAACCTTAAAATCACTGACGAAGAGCCCACACCCGCCGAATTGAAAATTCTACATCGAACTATCAAAAAGACCGAAGAAGATATCGAGCGTTTTTCTTTAAACACAGCAGTAAGTTCCTTTATGATATGCGTGAACGACCTTACAGAGTTGAAATGTTCTAAAAGAAAAATTTTGGAACCACTATTGATAATTTTGGCTCCTTTTGCTCCTCATATCTGCGAAGAGTTATGGTTTTTTTTGGGACGCAGCCATTCGGTAACCACTGCTCAATGGGTAGATTTCGACCCTAAATATCTGATAGAAAATATTATACAATATCCTGTATCGTTTAACGGAAAAATGCGTTATAAATTGGAAATGCCCGCCGACGCTACTATTGAGGCAATAGAACAGGCAGTTTTAGAAAACCATCAATCTCAAAAATGGATTGAAAATAAAGAAATTAAAAAAATTATTGTTGTTCCAAAGAAAATTATTAATGTAGTGGTTAGCGGTTAGTGGTTAGTGATTAGCGGTTAGTGATTAGTGATTAGCGGTTAGTGAGTGAATGAGGGAATGAGGGAATGAGGGAATGAGTGCCCTTAGTAGTCGTTAGGAATGTATAGTTTGGTGAAAAATGATTATTGAAAAAAATGAATTGTTGAATTAATTGCGTTCTTTGGGTTCTTTGGGTTCTCAACTTTGCGTCTTTGCGGTTAAATAATCTAACCAAAAAGGAACACAAAAGTTCTGGTTTGTTATTAAATTTATTGAAATTGTTATTGAGTTATCCGAAATACTCAAAGAACACAAAAAAATTCCTGCTATTTCATGGAAATTTTCAATAAAAAAACTTTTTTTTTATTTTTTTTCAATAAATTACAAATAAACATTATCTTTGCGTCTTGATTTTTGCAGCAGTTATTTAAATTTTTTTGTATATTTAGATAATGGCTCGCTGACCACTTCAGTAGCATACAAATTTACGAATAGAACCAACCTCATTAATTAATAAAGAGTTATGGGGTTGGTTTTTTTATTTGCTTTCTTTGCGTTCTCACCTTTGCGTCTTTGCGTTAAAAGAGAATGCATCCTTTTGTTGGGTATCGTTGTGTGTGCGACCCTTGCGGTCGCACAATTACCATCCCGAATATTATTGTAGGGGCGAGGCTTGCCCTCGCCCTTTTTATTTAGGCAACCGCAAGGGTTGCCCCTACAAATGTTTCTGATGTGGTGTTTTTGGCAACCACAAGGGTCCTGACTTCGACAATGCGACACCCAAATAGTATAAAATTGGCATTTTAAGCCACTTTTACGACTTTTTGCGACACCCACTCGAAATTTTATATTATTGATTTTCAGTGCATTATAAAAAAATTTTTTAAAAGTGTCGAAGTCAGGAAAAAGGGCGAGGGCAAGCCTCGCCCCTACAATACTATACGGGATGGTAATTGTGCGACCGCAAGGGTCGCACACACAGCGAAACACAGATATAAGTGACATGCAGAGAGACTATCAATAGTTTTTATTAATAAAATAGGTTAATATTTAAAACTAATTTTTATGTTTTATTAAAATTCTATGATAAAGTTTCTTACTACTCACTACTCACTACTCACTACTCACTACTGACTACTCACCGACTCTTCGTGAATTGATTTAAAAATATCTGTAATAAATTCTGGAGAGAGACCTAATTCTTTTGCGGTTTTTATTCTGCTTTCAATTAGTTCGTTGTATCGTGCTGATTGAAAGATAGTTATGTTTTTATTTCGTTTATAATTTCCGATGTCTTTTGATATTTTCATTCTCTCGTTCAAGAGGTCAATAATATGAAAATCAATGGAATCAATTTGTTTGCGATAGCCGATTAATTCATCTTGAGATTCATTTTCACTTTCGCTCTTTCTAATAATTAACGAATTGAGTAAATTATTGAGTTCTTCGGGTGAAATTTGTTGTTGTTTGTCGCTTAATGAATGTTCGGGTGTTATGTGTGTTTCAATCATAAGTCCATCAAAATTTAGGTCTAATGCTTTTTGACAAACTTCTTTCAAATGATTTGGTGTTCCGCAAATATGGCTTGGGTCAGTTAGGATGGGTAAATTAGGTAATCGGCGATGCAACTCAATTGGTATTTGCCATTGAGGAGGATTCCTATAAACAGAATTTCCATAAACAGAAAAACCTCGATGTATGGCACACAATTTTGTGATACCCACATTACTAAGCCTTTCGAAAGCACCTACCCACAAATCGATGTCGGGATTAATAGGATTTTTAACAAAAACGGTTAAATTAGTTTTTGCAAGCGCATTAGCGACTTCTTTAACAGCGAATGGATTTACGGTAGTCCGCGATCCGAGCCAAACAGCATCAATATCATATTCAACAACTTGGCGTACATGCAATTTTGTTGCTACTTCAACGCAAGTGCGCATTCCTGTTTCTTCTTTAACTTTTTTTAACCATTTCAAACCAATTTTGCCAACTCCCTCGAACAGTCCCGGTCGAGTTCGCGGTTTCCAAATTCCCGCCCTGAATATTTTTATCCCAATTTTTGAAAGTGCATGTGCTGTTTCGATAGTTTGCTTTTCTGTTTCGGCGCTACACGGACCCGAAATTATGATAGGACGTTTCAACTCTATTTCTGGAAATATTTTTTGTTTCATTTAGCAAGGAATTAGACGTTTATTCTTAAGCCACGAATTTGTTTGTTATTGAACGTATTGATATTGAGTTTACCGAAATTGTTATTGAGTTTACCGAAATTGTTATTGAGTTTACCGAAATATTGAATTTATTGAAATACACGAATTATCACGAATTTTTCCCAAACCTCATTCACTTATTTACTCATTCACTTATTCTCTATTTTCACAACAATTTTCCTGTAAGAACAACCGCTGCCACGGAAAAATATATAATCAAACCAGTAACGTCAACGAGAGTAGCCACAAAAGGTGCGGATGCTGTTGCGGGGTCTTGTTTAAGTTTTTTTAATAAAAACGGGATCATCGAGCCTGCAAGTGTTCCCCATAAAACAATAAGTATCAACGATATAGAAACACTTATTGATACCCATATCCAATAAAACCCATAGTCATAAAATCCTGCTTTTTGCCAGATAAATATTCTAAAAAAGCCCACAATTCCTAAAATTGAGCCTAACATAAGTCCTGAAAAAATTTCTTTACGCATAACGTACCACCAACTTTTAAGTTGTAATTCGCCTAATGCGAGCGACCGGATAATAATACTCGCTGCTTGTGAGCCTGAATTACCTCCGCTCGAAATAATTAGCGGAATAAATAGAGTAAGCACTATCGCTTTTTCTAATTCTATTGCAAAGTGCGTCATTGCTGTTGCAGTAAGTAATTGTCCGAGAAACAATACAATCAACCAGCCTGCACGCTTTTTTACAAGTTCAAAAAGTGGGGTTTTAGTATATGATAAATCTAATCCTTCAGTACCACCGAATTTATGTATATCTTCGCTATATTCTTCTTCTGCAACGTCCATTATATCGTCAAAAGTAACGATACCGAGCAGGGTGTTATTTTTATCTGTAACGGGTAGCGCAACTCTGTCCCAGTCGCGAAACACTTTTACGGCTACTTCTTGGTCGTCATAAGCATTTAAAGATACGAAACGGTTGTCGCTTATTTCAGAAATTTTTTGTTCGGGTGATGCCAAAATAATCTCTTTTATTCTAATGTCGTCAACCAATTTCCAATCGTCGTCAACTACATAAATAACGTTTAATGTTTCAGAGTCGCGTCCAAATTTTCTGATATGCTCTAATGCTTGCGCAACTGTGTGATGCGGCTTAACAGCAACAAATTCGGGTGTCATCAAACGTCCGATACTATCTTCGGGATATCCTAACAATTTGATAGTAATTTCCCGCTCATCTTTTGACAACATTTGAACTAACCTTTGACTAACCTTTCCGGGTAATTCTTCGAAAAATGCTGTGCGGTCGTCTGGGTCTAAATCGTTAAGTAAAGCCGTTAGTTTATGGCTATACTCGGCAAGTCCCTCAATTATATCTTCTTGTTCGTCGTAAGATAATAATTGGAAGGCTTCTTTTGCGGCTTCTTCTGATAAAATTCTAAATAAAATAATTTTATCAGTCTTTGACAAATATTCAATTACCTCTGCAATGTACTGAGGTTCAAGTATTTGAAGTTCTGTTTTTAATAATTTCCAACTTTTTTGCTCAATTAAAAATTGGATTTTTTCTGTAATTTCTACCATGATACATCTCCTTACAATTTACGGCTGTAAGGAGGCACGAAAATCCCCTTACAGCAGATTTAATAATAATTTTTTACTGTAACTACTCGGATATGGGTCTTCGTCGTTCATTATTTTTGAATTTAATTAATAATGTTTCCTCGAAAGGAAAAATTTTTCGGCGACAAAGGTAATTTTTTTTTTAATACTAACCAAAAATATTTCAATAATTTATGATACTTTACAAAAAATAATAATCTTTTTCCTTATCTTTACATAAATTTTTGCAACTTAAACAAAAGAATTACGTTAATATTTAATGGAAAAAACAATTTGTCAAAATAAATAGAAAAAGTATGTTTTCAATAAAAAGTGAAAAAAACTCTTATTGTGCCACTGATTTATTATCGTCGGGCAAATTTGGGGCTGTTTGGGTTGGTAAGTGCGCTCAAACAAAAGAGCAAGTTATAATTAAGGAATATTCTGCCGCACAAATCGAAGTAGCAAAAAAATTATCTAAAATTGAACATCCTGCGCTACAAACCTGTGAGATAGCCTATTCAGACGACAAACTTTTTGTAGTTAGAAAATATATACCTGGCATCAATTTAAAGATGCTACTTTCACAAAAACAAAAATTTTCCACCGATTTTTGGGTCAAAGGTTTTATACATCTTTTAGAAGGGTTACAAGTTTTACACGAAAACGGAATTATCCACCGAGATATCAAACCATCAAATATCATCATTGCAGACGGAAATTCCCCGAACTCTGAATGGCAACACGAAAATTTCAAACTGATAGATTTTGAACAGGCACTTTCAATGACTCATTCAAACAAACAAAAAAGAACACCCTTCGCTTTTGTTTATGCACCACCCGAACAACTTCTCAACCGAAATACATTGACATGTCCTCAATCTGACCTATTTGCACTCGGATTAACTTTATTTGAAGCAATCAATAAAAGGAAAGCCTTCGAATTTTATGACCCCGAAATGTTACTACACATTCAACTTAATATTCCATTAAAAAACAGAGGAATTATTGACAAAAAATTATTTGAAATAATATTGAAATCAACTGAAAAGACTCCGTTCAGGCTACCACCATCAAGGTTGACAATGAACGAAATCGACTCAATAATTAAATCAGGAATTGACAAAAGATATACATCAGCAAAAGAAATGGCTAATGACTTAAAAGAATGGTTGAAAAATTATTGATACTAAAAATCAAAAAAAATTTTTTATTTTTTTTGGAATTATAAAAAATTGATTACCTTTGTATTTTTAAATTATAAAAATTATTTTTCATTTTTCAAATATATGAAATACGACAGGCGTGAATTTTTAAAAACGGGCGGATTGTTTGTAATGGGTTCTTTGGCAGTTCCTTCTATCGTAGGGGGATGTACGTCAGGGGTTTCAAATCATTCGGACACAATTACTCGTGCATTAAATCATTTTGGAATATCCGAAAATGACCTGAAAAAAGTAGTTGCTGCCGCATTAGAAAAAGGAGGCGACTATGCTGACCTCTTTTTCGAACATTCCTTTTGGAATTATATTGGACTACAAGATGGTACTGTAAATCAGACTTCCTCTAACATTGATTTTGGAATGGGAGTTAGAGTATTGTCGGGCGACCAAACCGGATATGCCTACATTGAAGATATTAATTTGACTGAGATGCTTAAAGCCGCTAAAACTGCCGCTCGAATTGCATCAAGTTCTGATAAAAATCTCTCTATTAACCTCGCTGAAAAAAAGATTACCAACACTCTTTATAGTATTGAAATTCCTTGGGAAGATTTTTACGTAAAAGATAAAATGCCCTACCTACAAAAACTTAACGACAAAATTTTTGCATTAGACAATCGAGTTATCAAAGTAAATGCTGCATTTCAAGACAGTACGTCTCATATTTTGTTTTGCAATTCAGAAGGAACAATGTTCTACGACTTTCGTCCAATGGCTGTTATGAACGTTTCTTGCATTATGGAAGAGGATGGCAAAATTGAGAACGCTGGTGCTTCTCGGGCATTTCGAATGGGTGCCGAATTTCTTACCGATGATGTTATTGATATTTTGGCAAAAGAGACTGTGGATAAAACTGCATTGGCATTAAGAGCAATAAAACCCAAAGGAGGAGAATTACCCGTTGTTATGGGCGCAGGTGGTTCAGGAATATTGTTGCACGAAGCAATTGGACACGCTTTTGAAGCAGATTTTAACCGTAAAAATATCTCTATATTTTCTGATTTACTTAACAAAAAAATATGCGACGAACATATTAACGTTATAGATGACGGAACAATTCCATTCAATCGAGGTTCCGTTAATATTGACGATGAAGGTATTGATGGTCAAAAGACCTATATTGTCAAAGATGGCATTCTCACAAGTTATTTGCACGACAGATTAAGTGCTAATCATTATGGAATACCTTCGACGGGAAACGGGAGACGACAATCTTTTCGTCATATACCAATGCCTCGGATGCGGGCTACATATATGGAAAACGGAAATTATTCAGAAGAGGATTTAATTTCAACTATAAAAAATGGAATTTTTGCTGAAAGTTTCACAAATGGACAAGTTCAAATTGGAGCAGGTGACTTCACCTTTTTTGTAAAAACGGGCTATCTCATTGAAAATGGAAAACTTACACTACCTATCAAAGATGTTAATATTATTGGAAATGGACCAAAAGCCCTTGCAGATATCACAATGGTAGGTAATAATTATAAAATGGACAACGGCTCGTGGACATGCGGCAAAATAGGTCAATCAGCACCCGTTACATGCGGAATGCCATCTATTCTTGTAAGTAAACTGACAGTGGGGGGAGAGAGCTGAGTAGTTTTCAGTTTTCAGTATTTAGTATTTAGTATTTAGTGAATGAGTAAATGAGTGAATGAGTAAATGAGTGTAGGGGCGTACCCTTGCGGTCGCCCGCCTTGTAATAAAATGTAGGGACGCACCCTTGCGGTCGTCCACCTTGTAATAAAAAAATAAATAAATGAGTAAATGAGTAAATAAGAAAAAAACCTAATTTCTACCTAATTTGTCCTAACAAAACAACCTCAGTAGTAAATGAGTGAATGAGTAAATGAGTGAATGAGTAAATGTGTAAATGAGTAAATAAGTAAATAAGAAAAAAACCTAATTTCTACCTAATTTTTCCTAACAAAACAACCTCAGTAGTAAATGAGTGAATGAGTAAATGAGTGTAGGGGCGTACCCTTGCGGTCGCCCGCCTTGTAATAAAATGTAGGGGCGCACCCTTGCGGTCGTCCACCTTGTAATAAAAAAATAAATAAATGAGTAAATAAGTAAATAAGAAAAAAACCTAATTTCTACCTAATTTGTCCTAACAAAACAACCTCAGTAGTAAATAAGTGAATAAGAAAAATAAATTAAAAATTTTTTAAATAGACTTTAAATATGATATCAGACAATAATAAAAAATTGGCTCAATGGGCATTAGATTATGCTCTGAAAAAGGGTTGCCAAGCGGCACGAGTTAAAATATTCAGCGGCTCAAAATATGATGTAGAAGTTCGTAATATGCAAATCGATAAACTCCTACAAGCGTCTGAAAACTCAATGGTATTACACCTTTTTGTTGATGGCAGGTACGGGTCGTTTTCCACTAACAGAATGGATAAAAAAGAACTCGAAAAATTTATTTCAAACGGAATAGATTCGAGTAGGTATCTTGCCGAAGACAAAGCTCGTACATTACCCGACAAATCTCTTTATTATAATGGAAATGAAGATTTGCAATTATATGATTCAAAATTTCACTCAATAGGAACAGACAAAAAGATAGAACTTGCCATGCAAGTTTGCGCCGAAATGATGAATAAAGACGAGCGAATTATTTCTGCAACAGGTTCTTACGACGACCGTGAATATTTTTCATATCAACTTTCCAGTAACGGCTTCGAAGGTGAAACCGCATCAACTTCTTTTGGCTTAAATTCGAGTGTTAGCATCAAAGGTGATGGAGACGAAAGACCAGAATCGTGGTGGTACGACTCGGCTCTCTTTTTTGATGACCTTATTAAAGAAGGCATCGGTACCAAATCCTTTGAAAGAGTGATGCAAAAATTAGGTCAAAAGAAAACTAAGTCGGGTAAATATTCAATGTTAGTTGATAGTATGGTTTTAGGAAATGTGATACGCCCTATTATTAGCGCATTATACGGTTCTTCTATCCAACAAAAAAACTCTTTTTTACTCAATAAACTGAATGAAAAAGTTTTGGGTGAAAATATCACTTTAATAGACGACCCGCATCAACCGAAAACATCCGGCGCACGTTTTTTTGACGACGAAGGCATCGCAACTAAAAAACAACCGATTTTTGAAAATGGAGTACTAAAAACTTATTTCATTGATACATACTACGGCAACAAATTAGAAACCGCTCCAACAATAGATTCTCCTTCAATATTGACAATGCAGTTAGGCAACAAAAATATTGACCAACTTATTGAAACAATTGAAAAAGGGATTTATGTAACAGGTTTCAATGGTGGCAATAGTAATAGTTCAACGGGTGATTTTTCCTTCGGAATTGAAGGTTTCCTTATAGAACAAGGAAAGCGTGTTCAGCCTGTAAACGAAATGAATATCACAGGCAACTTGTTAACACTTTGGAACAACCTGAAAGAAGTTGGAAACGACCCCTTTAAACCATCAAGATGGAAAATACCATCCTTATTGTTTGAGGGAGTGGATTTTAGTGGTTTATAGAAAATCAGTTTTATTTCTTGTGAATATTTTTATTTCTTTATATAAGATTTGTTTTTTGAATAAATTTTTGTTTTATTTATTTGTTTATAAATTAATTTATTATCTAAATTAATTAGAAGTTTGTTGTAAAATAATTTGTGTTGTAGAGGTATGATTTATCATGCCTCTACTTTTTTTATGATACGCGGATTTGACGGATTTTCGCGGATATCGGACTTCTATTGGCGCAAAATAGATTCCTCACTTTGTTCGGAATGACAGTCATTCCGAATGTAACAAAGTGAAATGAGGAATCTAAATATATGCCTTGAACAAGATTCCTCACTTTGTTCGGAAAGACTGTCATTCCGAATGTAACAAAGTGAAATGAGGAATCTAAATATATGCCTTGAACAAGATTCCTCACTTTGTTCGGAATGACTGTCATTCCGAATGTAACAAAGTGAAATGAGGAATCTAAATATATGCCTTGAACAAGATTCCTCACTTTGTTCGGAATAACTGTCATTCCGAATGTAACAAAGTGAAATGAGGAATCTAAATATATGCTCAGAACTCCTGACTTGGCTCAAAAACCATTGTCGCATTTTTCCTTATCACCCATATAGCACACAGATGACACAGATTTAACAGATATACACAGATTTTTTTCAAAACATACCCTTCGAAGACGTTGTAGGGGCGACCCTTGCGGTCGCCAAAACGCAAGCGATAACGCAATTCGGGGCAGCAGACCCCAGCGCAATTCGAACCTAAAATCCTTTGTGCGACTTTGTGAAAAATCCTTTGTGCGACTTTGTGGTAAAAAAATCCGCGAATCCACAAAAAAAAATATCTATTTTTTTGACTAAATATCAAATTTTTTTTACAAAAAATTATTTTTATCAAAAAAACATTTTTACCTTTGTACTTTATTTTTAAAAATTTTGAAACTTTTTTTATTAACTAAAATTCTTTACAATGAAGAAATTTTTGATTTTAACGGGCGCACTGCTCTTGTTTTTGAGTATGACTTACGCCCAAATCCCTTCCACAAAACCAAGTGCGAAGGCTACTGAAACCATTCAGATTGACAAAAAGAAGTCTGAAACGGTTGAAACAGGAAGAGTCCGACTTCATGAGGTCGGCGAATTGACTTTGCAACAGAAGCAAGAGAAGTACATGCAACTCAGCCCTGAACTGCGAAGTATGATGAGAAAACCCGATTTTTTGAAATCTGACAAAGAAAAACAAAGAAAGGGTTCTAATACGCTGCGTACCTATAGAGGTGAAACAGCGTTTGCCCACAATTTTTTTGAAGATGCTTGGGTATCTTTTGACGTGGACAACATTAATGGTCAGGCTTTCTTTGCACCATGGGGGCTCATGGAGCAGCCCTTCAGTGGCGCACAAGTTGGCGATTTCATTTATGTTTATGGTACATTTGCTCCATGGTGGATAGAACACACTACCTTTTTTGTCCTTGACAGAGAAACTGGTGCAATTATCAGTGAGGTAGTAAAACCACAATTTTATGAAACACTTTGTAATGGTCTTGCCTACGACTATACCACTGAAACAATGTATCTTATTTCAGAAAACGAACTATTTACAGTTGACCTTGCAACCGGAGATGCAACTTCCCTTGGAATGATGTCGGGTCACACGGGTACAGTAATTTCCATTGCTTGCGACTTGGACGGTAATATGTTTGCCGTTACGATATCCGACCCTGCAAATTTTTATTCAGTAAATAAAAGTACGGGAGCCCTTACATTGATAGGTTCAACGGGAATTGACGCTAGTTATGCTCAAACAATGGGCTTTGACCTTATTGATGGAACTCTTTATTGGCTTCATTATTCTGGTGAAACAGGTGGCTCTTTTAGGACCATTGATGTTTCAACGGGTATGTCGACCGTGATTGAGGGGTCGGGATATGCAGAAGATGAGTACTCATGTTTCTTTATTCCTTATTTGGCAGACCCCAGCGCACCAGCAGCGCCATCAGGTTATACTGTTACTCCCGGTGCAGCAGGCGCTTTAACTGCTGATTTAGCGTGGACAAACCCAACACTTACGGTTTCAGGCGACCCGCTTACAAATATCACTGAAGTAAATGTGTATGAAAACAACAGTGTTATTTATACTCAAACAAATCCAGCACCAGGCTCAGCAGGCAGTTATAGCCATACGACCGCAACAGCCGGGTTTAAAACCTATAAAGTTACACCCGAAAATGCATTTGGTGAAGGAATATCTGCAACACAAACTCATTGGATAGGACATGACGTTCCTGCAGCGCCAACCGCTCTTCAAGGTGAAGAAGATGAATTTGCACCAGGCGAAGTTAATCTTTCGTGGACAGCACCTACAACAGGACTTAATGGTGCTTATTTCACCACTGCTGGATTAACCTACACCATCGTTCGCAACCCCGGTAATAACACATTGGCTACAGGATATACATCTACAACCTATAACGATGACGAAGGTTTGTCAGACGGTGCATACACTTACATCGTTACTGCAGTCAATAATAGCGGTGATGGCGGCTCAGCATCTGTTAAAGTTTTGGTAGGTGACTTGTGCGAAATAAAATTGGTTTCAACAGGTCCTTATTCAGATAGTTGGGACGGAAACGCTCACTTCACTCTTGAAGTTGACGGTATTGATTATGGTCAGTATGGAATTATTTATCCTGGCGAAAGCCTCACGTATAAAGAGGAATTCGCATATATTCCACCTGGCGAACTGAAAATATATTGGAACGGTGGATACTGGGAAGGTGAATGCGGAATAGAAGTCTATGATATTTTGGATGATTTGATTTTTAGTGTTGAGGGACTTCCCGGCGGTGTTACAAATCAACTTCTTTTCACATACGACTGGTTCTGCACGCCTCCAGACTACGAACTAAGAGCAACAACTATTGTTGGACCGTCAATGATGGATTTAGGAGATATAGTTAATTATACAACGGATGTATTTAGCAAAGGAGACGTTACTTTAACAGGATCAGAATATTCTGTTAAATTATTTGAAAACGGTACATTAGTAGAAACCTTACCCGGTGTTGCTATAGCGTATGAAGAAACCAAAACTTTCACATTCACATTTACTGCAGCAACAGCAGGTCTTAGAGTCCTACACGCAGAAATTGACCTTCCACTCGACGAATTTCCAAACAACAATACAACGCCCGATAAACGCATTTTTGTTGATGACGGAATTTCCAATATGATTGATATTTGTGTTGGTGACGGAACTCATAAAGAATTATTCCCAATTAACCACTACTATCGCGCAAGTTTAGCGCAATTTATGTATCATCCAAATGACTTAGGAATCTATGGTGGCGATATACGCGGAATAACTCTGAAATCAAGTATAGTATCTTCTGATATTGCTCCTAACAGAATAAGGATTTGGGCAGCCGAAACAACTCAAAATGACCTCAGTAGTTATGTTCCATTTTCAGAATTTTTTGAAGTAATGGACAAAGTTATATCTTTCCCTCAAGGTGATAATGACGTTGAAATGGAATTTGATATTCCTTACTTATATAATGGCGGAAATTTAGTGCTATATATATACTATTACAACTCGCCATATTATGATTGGGAAGACTATTATTACCTTACGCCTACCGACGGAATACGTTCAAGAATGAATTATGCTGACCCATCTTCAGGTGAGTTAGATTTTGAAAATCCAGGTACACAAGGAGGTTTGTATGAAGGAGAATACTATCCGAATATTTGCTTTAATTGGAACGTAGCAGGATTAGGCTCTTTGACAGGGATTGTTGATAACGATAGTGGAGTATTGCTCGAAGGCGCTACTATATCTATTACAGATGGTGGAGCACCAAAAATTGCAAAAACAGACGAAGATGGTGTTTACCTATACCCAGGTTTACCCGATGGCACTTATACTTTAACGGCATCAGCACACGGACATTACGATAGTACTCCCGTTACGGTTACTATTTTTGAAGATATTGAAACAGTTGAAGATGTTACTCTTATTGAGGAGCCAAAAGTAGTTGTGAGCGGTACGGTTACAGGTAGCGATGGCTCTGGTCCTATTGAAGACGTAGTTATTACGCTTTCTGGTTATAATCCTTATGAAACAACAACAAATGCAGCAGGATTCTACACAATAGATGTTTATGGAGGTCATACCTATGCTTTTGAAGCAACAGCAAAGGGATGGCTTAAATATACGCACGACCTTGTTGTTGGTAATGTTAATGTAACGCACGACTTCCAAATGGATGAAAAAATAATACCTCCGGGACCAGTAACTGCGTTAAAAAATTCGGATGAAACCATAGTGCATATTACTTGGGAAGCAGAACAAAATTATGAGCCCGTTTATTATGTTTTGGATGACGGCGATTGGTATTGGGCTTCACGATTTATTGATGGCGAAGATGGTTGGAAAGGAAACGAGTTTAACGTCGGTGTATTAGGCGAAATTACAAGTATCGAAATTGGTGGACTCCACGAAGGTTCTGTGAACACAAGTGCTCCTCAAACAATTGACATTTTTGATGCCAACCGACAACTTGTTGGTACAAGTTTACCTTTTACGTGGCAATATGGATTTTATGAAGTTGAGTGGACAACCGTTGAATTTGCTAATCCAATACCATTTGATGGTACTTTCTATGCAATGGTTCACTGGGAAGGATTTTCAAGTAGTGATTATACTCCATACCTTCCATTTAGCGCAACAAGTCCATCAACAGACAGTTGGAGTGTAGATGCAGGCGGCAATTGGATACCCGCGCACCAAGGCTCTGGATATCCACCTTCGATTGCAATGGTAAGAGTACACGCTAACGCCGAACCCGACGGTAAATCATTGATTTTTGGTCCACCTAAAAATAATAGAAGTGCTATATCGCAACTTGATAATTTTAATGAACTCTCTTCTATTTTAAGAACAACTGCCGTAGACGAAACTCTTGAAAGAATAGAACCAGGCGTTTATAAAATTGAAAAAGAACCTAACTACACATCAAGAGTTAGATTACACTACAACGTTTATCGACTTGAAGCAGGTGAAGAAACTTTCCCCGCATTATGGGAAGATATTTTGTTAGGCACAACAGAACTTGAGTGTTTCGACAACAATTTTGGAACACTTGACCCAGGGGTATATAAATATGCTGTAACATCAGTATATACAGGTGATGTAGAATCTGTGCCTTCATTTAGTAAAGATGTGCCAAAAGATATGGAAACTCCGTTCTGTGTTATAATAACAACCAATTCGGGTGACCCCGTTAATGGTGCACAAGTTGTTTTGATACAAGAAGATGGTAACAATGTTTACAATGCAACAGCAAATACACCCGAAGTATGTTGGGATTTCATTTGGAAAGGAATTTATACTATAAACATAACATTAGATGGATTCCTACCTTATGAGGTTAATGGCGAAGGAATTTGGAATGATAATCCTCATAATGCTGAGTTGATAGAAATTATCTACGAACCTGTAAGGTTAGAAGTAGAAGTTGATGAATGTTATGCTCTATTTAGTTGGAACAATGCACCCGATATGGTAAATATTTCAGTAACTAGTTTGGATCCATGGGGTGATGGCAGCGGT
>WRMI01000050.1 GCA_009777175.1 Marinilabiliaceae bacterium | reverse complement strand
AGATGTGTCAGAAAATAGCTATTTTGTTTTTCTATATTATGACGACGGAGGTAAACCAGGCCAAATGGTTTCAGGTTCAAATAAATTAATTTTAGGAAGTGATATAAATCCAAATGGATATACAACTATTGAATACAATGATCCGATTCGTGTAAACGGAACTTTTTACGTCGTTTTATCAGGATTAAGTTATTCCTATGCTAAAATTGCTCTTGCCTCCTCAAACGAAATTGGAATATGCTCAGTGTACGGTTATGCCAGAGGCGAATGGATTTTGCTGTCAGATATCGAGGAATTTGACAAAGAATGGAAAGTTGCCGGAAACATTGTTGTGCATTATACACATCTCGGCGACGATTTTACTTATTCAATAGAGGATATTCAGACCGATAATAATACAATTTATCCAAACCCTACTAACAATAATTTTGTTATTAAAAGCGATGAAATAATTCATTCTGTTAATATTTATGATTTGCAAGGTCGTTTGATATTTGAATTAAACGAAATTAATAACATAAGTATAGATATTAAATCATCCGATTGGACAAAAGGTGTTTATATTGTACTCGTTAAAACAGATTCGGGTACATTCAGATACAAACTAATGAAAACCTAGTTTTTTTTTCATACATTTCAAAACAAGGAGGATTCCTCCTTGTTTTGTTTTTTTTATTAAAAATGGAATTTCAATTATCAGATTTTAATCATCATTTAGATATTCAAATCAGGTTTAACGATGTAGACGGATTTAGACACGTCAATAATTCAATTATGTTCGAATATTTTGATTTGGGAAGAATGTCTTATTTATCAGAAATTCTTAAATTGAATTATGAATTAGTTGATGATGAAAATCTCGTTATTGTTTCTACCAAAACAGATTTCATTTTACCGATTCATTTAGGGGACTCTCTTAAAGTTTACACAAAACTTTTTCAAATTGGCGAAAAAAGTGTATCAATGATACAATGGCTTATCAAAAACGGTGATAATAAACCATCCGTAACATGTTTATCTGTGTTAGCAGGCTTTAATACTGCAACAGAGACCTCAATGATTATTCCCGATAAATGGAAAAAATTGCTCACGGGATTCGAAAAAGAGTTACTTCTTAACAAATAATATAGACAAGACCAATTTTATTTTTTTTATAAATATTTAAAAATATTATTTATTTTTGCACCCGATTTTTAATTTAAATAATTATAACAATGAAAAGATTAGCATCACTTATTTTTACAATTTTAATTGTATTGCCCTTATATACTCAAGTAAGAGGCAACATCGACATTCCTGATCTGAATGGTTTTGTTACATTGAAGTGTGATTTTCATATTCACACAGTTTTTTCGGATGGCTTAGTTTGGCCCTCTGTACGCGTAGATGAGGCATATCGTGAAGGTCTTGACGCAATTTCGATTACCGACCACATCGAATATCGTCCTTATAAAAATGATGTGGCAGGTTCATTCAATCGTTCGTATGAAATAGCAAAGGAGTCGGCTGTTTCAAAAGGTATTATTGTGATTCCGGGCAGTGAAATTACTCGAAATATGCCACCCGGACACTCTAATGCTCTCTTTCTGAACGATGCTGACAAGTTAGATAAGCCTGATTATCAAGATGCTTTCCGTGCAGCAGGAGAACAAAATGCCTTTATTTTTTGGAATCACCCCTGCTGGGATGCACAACAGCCCAACGAAGTAAAATGGTTCGACGAACATTCTAAACTGCACCAAGAAGGGTTGTTACACGGCATTGAAGTAGTCAACGGAGTTCATTATTGTCGCGAGGCTCACAAATGGGCAATAGAAAAAAATCTAACGCTGATTGGCTCCTCGGATGTGCACGCACCTATGCAAAGTAGTCATTTTTTTAAAAAAGATGGACACCGCAGCATGACCTTAGTATTTGCCCGCACTAAAACTGCCGAAGGAATTCAAGAAGCGCTTACTCAAAGACGTACAGCAATTTATTATCGTGATAATATTATTGGAGACGAAATTATTCTTAAAGAATTATTCGAAAAAGCAGTTGAAATCACTATGAAAAAAGAAGGACAAAGAGTCCGTATCACTTTTACAAACAATTCTCAACTCTTTTTTCACTTGAAAAAAACCGATTTTGACGATAACTTAACATATTTCAGAGACTTTATCATTGAACCACACGGCAAACACACCACAACTGTAAAAATGAAAGACGGAATCAATAGCGGAGAAATCAAATTCAGTGTAGAAAATTTTTTGGTAGAACCTGATAAAGGAATGAAATATAGTGTGAAAATTGAATAACGTAATTGTATTCAATAAAAAAAACCTATTGTATTAAAAAAATATTTATCTTTGCATAAAATTAATATAAAAAAATGACAGAAACAATAACAAAATCATTACGAGAATCGCCCACAGCACGTTGGTTTGCGTTGATTCTCGTTTCGTCCACTATGTTTTTTGCATACATGTTTGTGGACGTTTTATCACCTCTAAAAGATTTATTAGAATCTAAACGAGGTTGGAGTTCGGAAAACTTTGGCACCGTTGGTGGATCAGAGTTTGTATTAAATGTTTTCGTATTTTTCCTGATTTTTGCAGGTATAATACTTGACAAAATTGGAGTCCGACGTACAGCGCTGCTTTCAAGTTCTTTGATGGTTTTAGGAGCATCAATTAAAATGTATGGCGTTTCAGACGCTTTTTCCTCTGATTTAGCACTTTATAAAGCATTTGACGGTTTCAGTTTATTCGGACTGATAGATCCCCTACCCGCCTCGGCAGTGATGGCGTGTATTGGATTTATGATTTTCGGCTGCGGAGTTGAAATGGCTGGAATTACAGTCTCAAAAGCAATCGTTAAATGGTTTAAAGGTAAAGAATTAGCATTAGCAATGGGTTTAGAAATGGCAATTGCCCGTTTAGGAGTATTTGCTATTTTCAGATTGTCCCCTTATTTGTCTGACGGTCAATATATTACACTACCTGTTGCGGTATGTACGCTTTTGCTTTTAATAGGATTTTTAACCTTTTTGATTTACTTCTTCTTAGATAGAAAATTAGACCAACAAGAAAACATTGAATTAGCCCCCGAAGATGAATTCAAAATTTCCGATTTAAAGGCAATATTTACTTCAAAAACATTTTTGATAGTTGCGGGTTTGTGTGTCCTTTATTATTCTGCTATCTTTCCTTTTCAAAAATTTGCATCCGATATGCTATCGAGTCGCCTGGAAATAACAGCGAAAGATGCAAGTGCACTATTTTCTTTTTTCCCTTTAGGTGCAATGATTTTAACGCCCCTTTTAGGATTTTTCCTTGATACACGCGGAAAAGGTGCTACAATGTTAATTGTCGGTGCTGTTCTTATGATGACATGCCATCTGATTTTTGCACTAACACCCGTTGCGGTATTTACATATCCTGTCGCAATTTGCGCGATAATTGTGCTCGGCGTTTCATTTTCGTTGGTTCCCGCAGCTTTGTGGCCCTCTGTTCCTAAATTGGTTGATAATAAAGTTCTTGGGTCAGCTTATGCAGTTATTTTTTGGATACAAAACATTGGACTTCTTTCTGTGCCGATCATTATTGGCGCTACCTTAGATAGAACTAACGAAGGTGTTGGAAAAAATCAAACTGAAATTAAAGCAGGAATTGATAACATTAAAAAACATACCGACATACTATTTGAGGATGCTCAAAAGTTAGATTCGTTACGTCTGATAACAAGCGACATATTCATTGGAAAAACAATCCAAAAAAACAAAGAAGTTAAAGAAAATTTAGACGAACTGACTTTAGTTTACAGAAACAAAGAAAAACGACACATCGTTGTTGATAAACTGAAAGAACAAGTTAGCCTCTATTCAGAACTGAACTCGCCATATTCCAATGCTGCTATTACTGATATTAACTTTAATTTAAATAAGATAGATAACATTGAAGGCGGATCTATTTATAATTACCGTATTCCAATGTTAATTTTTGCATTGTTTGGTGTTATGGCATTCGTTCTTGGTTTTTGGCTAAAAATTGAAGACCGTAAAAAAGGGTACGGATTAGAGTTACCTAATAAGAAGAGTAAATTGATGTGAGTTTTCAG
Organism: Marinilabiliaceae bacterium; assembly: GCA_009777175.1. Classification (GTDB taxonomy): domain Bacteria; phylum Bacteroidota; class Bacteroidia; order Bacteroidales; family Marinilabiliaceae; genus WRMI01. The sequence continues at coordinate 21,645 of WRMI01000050.1, read as the reverse complement.
TTGTCAGTTTTCAGTTTTCAGTTTTCAGTGAATGAGTGAATGAGTAAATGAGTGAATGAGTGTAGGGGCGCACCCTTGCGGTCGTCCACATTATTATAAATGAGTGAATGGGTGAATGGGTGAATGAGTGAATGGGTGAATGAGTAAATGAGTGAATGAGTGTAGGGGCGCACCCTTGCGGTCGTCCACATTATTATAAATGAGTGAATTGGTGAATGAGTGAATGAGTGAATGGGTAAATGGGTGAATGAGTGAATGAGTGAATTGGTGAATGGGTGAATGAGTATAGAAGCAAACCTGTGTGTTTGCCAAAAAATATTGTAAATGAGTCATTAACCACTAATCGCTAACCACTAACCACTATATTTGCGACCTTTGCGTTCTCAACTTTGCGACTTTGCGTTAAAATAGATATTGTTAATAATGTAGGTTAGATTTTAGATATTAAATATATTAAATATTAGATTTCAGAATTGTGAATATTTTAGGGACATACCTGTCGTTTGTCCAAATAATAAGTGTAAATTTGTGTAATTAGTGGCAAGTTATGAGTATAATAGATTTTTTTGAAGAAAAAGTTATAAATTTTCCAGATAATCCTCTTATATGGGAAAAAATTGGCGATGCCTATCAATCGGCATCTTACAAAGATGTTGCAGAATTAGTAAAAATTTATGCCGCGGGACTATTAAAACTTGGCATAGAAAAAGGTGACCGAGTTTCTTTGATGTCTGAAGGTAGAAAAGATTGGTTAATAAGCGAACTATCAATTCTTTATGCGGGAGCAATAAATGTACCTCTTTCAACCAAATTGGAAGGCGACCAAGACCTCGTATTTCGAATACATCATTCTGAAAGCCGTTATATCATTACGTCTCAGTATCAGCTCCCCAAAATAAGAAAAATAAAAGAAAAATTACCTTTGGTAGAAAAAATTATTGTTTTAGACCCCATCCAAGACCTCGAAAATAATGAAATTTTATGGGATAATATCAGAAATGAGGGCGAACTTTTTTTGAATACCAACGAGCATACTCTTATTGAAAGGCGCAACACAGTCAAACCCAATGATGTAGCAAATATTTCATACACATCGGGCACAACCGCTGACCCAAAAGGTATAATGCTATCGCATCGCAACTATACTGCCAACGTTGAGCAGGCATTCAGTTTTATCGATATTCCTTATTATTATCGTACGCTCGTTGTTTTGCCGTGGGATCACGCCTTTGCACACACAGCGGCACTATATGCTTTTATGAATAAAGGCGCTTCAATCGCTTCTGTTCAAGCCGGAAAGACACCAAACGAAACATTGAAAAATTTTGCTACAAATATAGTTGAAATTAAGCCATACGTTATGATGAGCGTTCCGTCATTAGCAAAAAATTTCAAGAAAAAAGTAGAAAAAGGAGTTCAAAGTAAAGGAAAATTTGCATGGTCACTTTTTAACACAGCCATGAAATATGCCTACTGGTACAACGGAACTGGCGATAACAAAGGAAAAGGATTAAAAATTTTGACACGCCCCTTAGGATTACTTTTTGATAAAATTCTTTTCAAAAGCATTAGAGCAGGTTTTGGAGGAAACTTAAAATATTTTATCGGTGGCGGCGCCTTGTTAGATATTGATTTACAGAGATTTTTTTATGCAATAGGAATACCGATGTATCAAGGTTACGGACTTAGCGAAGCAGCACCAATTATCTCCGCTAATACTCCAACATTTCATAAAATGGGCTCATCAGGAAAAATAGTAGAAAATTTAGAAATTCGTATCTGTGATGAACAAGGAAACAACCTGCCAACAGGTCAAAGTGGCGAAATTGTTGTCAAAGGAGAAAATGTGATGCTCGGTTATTGGAAAAACGAAACAGCAACAAAAGAATCTATTCGCGAAGATTGGCTTTTCACGGGTGATTTAGGATATATTGATAAAGAAAACTATTTGTATGTTCTCGGACGTTTTAAAAGTTTGTTAATCAGTCATGATGGTGAAAAATATAGCCCCGAAGGAATAGAAGAGGCAATTATTGACAATTGTTCATTGATAGATCAGTTTTTGTTATATAATAATCAAAGTCCTTATACTGTGGGACTTGTTGTTCCGAATATCGACAATATCAAGAAATTGAAAAATCTAAATAAAAGTGAAGAAGAAAATGCAAAAATAATTTTATCAGAAATAATCTCTGAAATTGGATTTTTTAAAAGTGGTGGTAAGTTTCAGGATATGTTTCCGCAAAGATGGCTACCAGCAACTTGGATTATTTTACCCGAGGCATTTACAGAAGAAAATAAAATGTTAAACAGTTCTTTAAAAGTAGTCAGAAAAAAAGTGGAAGAAAAATGGAAAAAAGAGATAGAGTACTTATATACAACCGAAGGCAAAGACGTAAACAATAGAAAAAACATTGAAAACTTAACAATTATAATGTGATATTTTTTTGTAATAATTAAAAAAAAACAATTTTTTTTAAAAAAATTATTGTTTTAATGAAACTTTTATCTAATTTTGCCGTTTAATTTGTTAAAATTTGTTGTAAAATTTTGATGAATTTAGGCTGATAATATATTGATGTACAGATGAATGTAAATTTAAAACGATTAATATTATTATTATTAATAATTTGGGTTGGCGTTTCAGGTTATTCTCAATACCGCAGACAGTCATCCAATTATTTTATTGATGGATTGTCCATTACGCCAAAAATAGGTCCAAATATTTTTTATGGCGATTTAATGGATGATTCAAGAATAGGTTATGCGGTAGGAGTATGTGCTGACAGAGAAATGCACGAGTTATTATCAGCTCGTGTGCAAATACTAGGGGGAAGTATGCGAGGCACAATGAGGGGACAAGCTGCTAGTATTATTGGACTACCCGCTTTAAGTTTTACTAATTTTTATACCGAATTTACATTAGGAGGAACATTCCGTCCTTTGAACTTTTTTCTTGGATATTTTAAAGAACGAACATTTCAGCCATACATTTTATTACAAGGAGGAATAATTTATTATAATGCAAAAGAATTTTGGTTACGTGATACTGACATAAGGAATTGGGAGACAGACCTTTGGCGAACAGCATCCGGAATACACCTTATTGGTGCTGCGGGTGGAGGTACTACTATTTGGCTTAATCCAAGAACAAAACTAAGCCTCGAATTTTATGGCACCTGGACTCTCGGCGATGAACTAGATGCACACAAAGATTGGTATTCTTCAAACAATCCCGACAAGATTTATCAAACCGCCAACAACGACTTCTACTATACCGCTACTTTTGGTATTAATTTTTTAATCAATGATAGCAAATTTAGAAACAATTATAGTTACAATAGACAAACATTCCTCAAAAATTTCACATACTTTTCTCCTAAATCTAGTAAATCTAAAAAAACAGGTAAACAGAGAAAATGGTAGAAAAATAAAAAACGGTTTCATTATTTTTTTCCTCTTTTTCATACATCGAAAATATTTCTGCCAAATTGTCATATTTTTAAAAATGGCAAAATAATTGCATACAAATTATTTTATTAGAAAAAAAATTACCAATATACATATTTTTTGAAAATTAGTTATGAGTATGATAGAAAAAGAAGATTTAATGGTTCAGCCCGAAAATGTTGAGCAAGAAGAGGAAATCACAAATAATCAATATTCAGAAGAAAAAGAGCAGACACAAGACCCACTTTCAGAAGAAAAATCCACTGAAACAGCAGAAGAAACAGTTGAATGTGAAGAATCAGCTCCCGTAGATAATTTAACAAAAGTCGAAAATGAACTTAAAGCACTTAATGACAAACATTTACGATTAATTGCCGAGTATGACAACTACAGAAAAAGAACATTAAAAGAAAAATTAGATATGTCAAAAACGGCAGGTGAAAAAATTTTTACCGACATTTTGCCATTAATTGATGATTTTGAACGCGCATTACAACACATCGAAAAATCTATTGACTTAAAAGCCGTAAAAGATGGAATTGAGTTGATCTACAATAAGTTCATAAATTTTTTATTGCAACACGGAGTTAAAGAAGTTGAGACCACTACAAAAGAGTTTGATGCCGAAATATACGAAGCCGTTGCAAAAGTTCCTGCACCGAGCGCCGAAATGAAAAATAAAATAATGGATTGTGTTGAAAAAGGCTATATGCTTGATGATAAAGTAATTAGGTATCCGAAAGTAGTTGTTGGCGAATAGCACAATACCATAAAACAATATTCCAATATGAGAAAAAGAGATTATTACGAAGTTTTGGATGTTTCCAAAACCGCTTCTGCCGACGAGATAAAAAAAGCATATCGTCAAAAAGCGATACAATATCACCCTGATAAAAATCCTGGTGACAAGTCAGCAGAAGAAAAGTTTAAAGAAGCAGCCGAGGCTTACGAAGTATTAAGTAATCCCGAAAAACGACAACGTTATGACCATTTCGGTCATGCCGGAATGGGCGGCGGCGGTTTCAGCAGCGGCGGAATGAGCATGGAAGATATTTTTGCTCATTTTGGAGACGTATTCAGTGGTTTCGGAGGTTTCGGACGCTTCGGAGGATTTTCTTCCGCATCATCGCACTCAGCCCAAAGAAATGTGAACAGAGGCACAAACCTTAGAATTAAAGTAAAACTTAATCTACAAGAAATTGCATTTGGAGTTGAAAAAAAATTAAAAGTAAAGAAATTTATCAACTGCCACCACTGCAACGGCATGGGTGCCGCAAACGGTACAGCATTCACTAATTGTAACTCTTGTAAAGGAACAGGATATGTTACCCGCATTACAAACACAATTCTGGGACAGATGCAAACAACAACGGGCTGCCCTACGTGTCAGGGAGATGGAAAAATTATCACACAAAAATGTACCCACTGTAGCGGCGAAGGTTTATTACGTGACGAGGACGTTGTTTTAGTAAAAATTCCTGCAGGAGTAGAAGAAGGAATGCAACTTTCAGTATCAGGCAAAGGAAATGCTGCCCGAAGAGGTGGCGTAAACGGAGACCTGCTCGTAGTTATCGAAGAAGAAAAACACCCCGAACTAATTAGAGACGGCATCGATTTAATTCACTTCCTCACAATAACAATACCCGAAGCAATTCTGGGAACACCCGTAGAAATACCAACAGTAGAAGGAAAAGTGAAAGTGAAAATTGAACCCGGAACACAACCCGGAAAAATTTTAAGACTCAAAAACAAAGGATTACCCGAAATTAACGGATATAGATATGGCGACCTTTTAGTCAAAATTAATGTATTCATTCCAAAAGATATCACAAGAGACGAATTAAGAATTATCGAAAAACTCAAAGAATCAGACACTTTCAATAGAAAAGAACACCACGAGCAAAGCTTTTTTAGTAGAATGAAAAATATTTTTGAATAGTTAGAGTGTAGTCAGTAGTCAGTAGTCAGTATTTAATACTAAGTGCTAAATACTGAAAATTGGTTGTAGAAAAATAAGGTTAATATTAAAAACAAAAAAGATTTACGAATTAAAAATACTCATTCACTCATTTACTTATTATTTAATTACAAGGTGGACGACCGCAAGGGTGCGCCCCTACACTTATTCACTCATTTACTCATTCACTGAAAACTGAAAACTGAAAACTAAAATGAATTTAGGAATTTTTGATGAAATAGGCAACTCTTTGAAACAGAATAAGTTTCGTGTTGCTTTAACGGGCTTTTCAATTGCTTGGGGAATTTTTATGCTCATTGTTTTGCTTGCTGCGGGAAACGGATTAAAACATGGTGTTAATTCCAATTTTGCGGGTGAAGATATTAACAAAGTCTATGTATGGGGGTCGCTTACAACATTGCCATACAAAGGTTATCCCATTAATAGGTGGATTATTTTGGACAATACTGATTCTCTTTTGTTAGCAAATAGTTTTGCCGAAATTGATAAAGTTATTGTTTCTTATGATGTTGGATATAAAAAGTTTAGTAATGGAAAGAAATCACGAGACGCAAACATTGTTGCTGTTACAACTGATTATTTTGCAGTTGAAAATATTACAATGAAAAACGGAAGAATTTTTAATCAGAACGATTTTATTGAGAACCGAAAAGTTGCTGTTATTTCAGAAAAAGATGCAAAATTCCTCTTCCCAAATGATGATTCTCCCATTGGTAATTATATTAATATCGATGATATTAGTTATATGATTGTTGGAGAATATAAAAGTTCTCATAACAGCTGGCGAAGTTCGGCTTTCATTCCTTATTCAACGGCGAGAGCAATTTATTCTAATACAAATGAAATTGAGGAAGTACTCTGTATCATCAAAGGGCTAACAACCACGGAAGCAAACGAAGCGTTTAACGAAAAATTAAAAAATAGACTTAAAGCAAAAAAAACAATACACCCAGACGACAGAAGAGGTATTGGAGTTTGGAACCAACTGCAAAGTTATATACAAACACAACAAGTTTTTAATGCAATTTCTACTTTTATTTGGATAATTGGCATCGGAACGCTTATTGCTGGAATTGTTGGTGTTAGTAACATTATGCTCATAACCGTCAGAGAACGGACAAAAGAATTTGGAATCAGAAAAGCAATTGGTGCTAAACCAAACTCTATTACACGTCTGATTGTTATAGAATCGCTTATAGTTACTGGAATATTTGGATATATTGGGATGTTCATTGGAATTTTTATTTCTGAAACAATTAATAACCTGCTCTTACAAACAGACGACAGCGAAATGGTCGTATTTACTAATGCAACAGTAGATTTAGGAATAGTTTTATCAGCAACTATTGTTTTGATGATTGCTGGAATTATTGCTGGTTATTTGCCCGCACGAAAAGCAGCGAAAATTAAACCTATTGAAGCTTTGAGATATGAGTAGTGGTTAGTGATTAGTGGTTAGTGGTTAGTGGTTAGTGGTTTGTGGTTAGTGGTTAGATATTAGAGTGTAGAGTTTAGATATAAGAATTGTAGCTACAAGGTATGCCTTGTCGAAATTACGAATAAAAAAGCCCTATTTTTGGGGTTTGTTGGTGAGAAGAAACTGAAAACTGAAAACTGAAAACTATGTTTGATATAGATAAATATAAAGAAATATGGCAGTCAATTAGCCGCAATAAAGTTCGGAGTTTTCTTACGGGCTTTGGAGTTGGTTGGGGGCTGTTTATGTTTGTTGTGATGTCGGGAATTGGCACAGGGTTTAAAGACGGGGTGATGTCTCAAATTGAAAATGTACCTGGTAACGCTGTTTTCCTTTTTGCTGGCGAAACTACAATCGAATATAAAGGATTCAATGAAGGAAGAAGATGGTCATTAGAAACAAGTGATATTGAAATGATTAGGAACAATGTTCCTGAAATTGAACACGTAACAGGAGTAGTTTATGGGAACCGTTCCGTTTTTACAAGAAAGGATCAAAGTGAAGGATTTTGGACAAGAGGAGTTGATGATACTTATATTAATATCGAATCATATACCCTTTTACAAGGACGCAACATTAATCCTATTGATATTAAAGAAAAACGAAAGGTTTGCATCATTGGTAGCCGTATATATGAGCAATTTTTTGAAAAAGATGAAAATGCTGTTGGAGAGTTAGTTTCTATTGATGGTGCTTATTATCAAATAATTGGGGTGATGCTTGGCTCTGACAATATCAATATTAACGGCAACATGAACAATAGTATCTTTTTTCCGTTTCCTACACTGCAACAACTCTATAATTATGGTAATTGGGTAGGTATGATTGCGTTTGCAGCAAACGAAAAAGCCAACCCCGACGAAGTGAACGAAAAAGTGCGTACACTGCTGAAAGTGAAACATCACATCGCTCCAAACGATGACGACGCATTCTTTTCTTTTAATATGAGTGAAATTTTTAATACATTCCGTAATTTATTTCTCGGTATTAATATATTAATTTGGATTGTCGGAATGGGGACATTGTTTGCGGGTGCAGTTGGTATTAGTAATATTATGCTTGTTGCTGTTAGAGAGAGAACTAATGAAATTGGCATCAGAAGAGCAATAGGTGCTAAACCTAACTCAATTATGAACCAAATTATTGGCGAAAGTGTTGTCCTTACCTTTATTTCAGGTTTTATGGGACTATTTATTGCAGTCTTGATTTTAGCCGTTACCAATGAAATAATTTCTGCAAATGCCTCCCCTACAAGTATGTTTGGAAATCCTCAAATTTCGTTTAATCTTGCTCTTATTTCTTTTGCTATTTTGCTGGTTTCGGGACTTTTTGCCGGTTTCCTTCCTGCTAAAAATGCCTTACAGATTAAAGCAATTGATGCACTTAGAGATGAGTGATTTAGTGTAATTTGTGGCAAAAAGAAACCTTTGTGCCTTTTGTGAAAACCTTTGTGTCCATTGTGGTAAAATAAATAGTGGTTAGTGAGGGCAAATTCGTGTGATGTCGCGTAGTTTATATATGAAATTGATAATTATTAATTCCATTACTTCATTTATGATATTGTTATTCAGTGGAATTGTTATTACTTTATCAGAACTATTTTGCTATAATCAGAATCATGGATATTTTTAAGAAAATCAAAAAATTGAGAATAACTGCTTTTATCGTAATATCCGTCATTAAGCAAAAAATATCGTGATACAATAATTTTATCATCTTCAAATGAGGTCTTATAACTAAAACTACCAAATTCAGTTTCAATTATCTTGTTTTGAGGTACATATTCAATAATGTATCCATCAGGTATTTTATAACTAATACTATCAAAGTCAAAAAAACCTTTAGCAATATAAAAGTTTTGAGTTCGGCTACGAAAATCACGAGGAAGAGATTGTATTGGATTGACAGGATTGATAGGAATATATAACCTGTTGCCTGAAATAGACGCAAAGCGAGGAGAAGTTATAGTCATGTTTTCGGTTGAAATAATTGCCTCTTTATTATAAGTTAGTGAATATGAGTTAATTTGTATTTCAGGAAAATGATTATAATGTTTTTGTAACATTTCAATATAGTTTTTGGTAAGTCCATTAAAATTTAATTCACGTTTTTCGTACTGTGTTCCCATTAATTCAATACTAATATTTCCTGTAAGCGTTCCTTCTTTATCTATAACAAATTCCGATATCGAATTCATTCGATTGTTTTTAGGTTTATAAGTAGTTGTATTTACTAATTTTCCACCATCTTCTGAGCATAATAATGCTTTTCTGTTTCCTGTAAAAGAGCCTAAATATCCAAAAGGTATTTTATCATCAGTACATTCAAGCCATACGGTATCATTTTCAAATGGTACACAAAGAATAATATGATTTGTAGAAGTGGCATTTACAAAATCTTCGGGAGGGCTTTTTGGAATATTACCTGCATAAACTTCGCAATAATAGGCTTTTATACCCGCAGATTGAAGCAATGCTCGTGTATAATTGCACAATGCTTTGCAATCGCCATAAGACAAATTATCAACTTCTTCAGCCGACATAGGATGGATTCCGCCTGTTTTTCTTTTCTGTACACTCACATAACGGTTCTTTTTTTGGGCATATTCATAAATAATTCGTGCCTGTTCTTTGGGTGAATCTATTCCTTTTACCATTTGTCTTATTTTAAAGATAGTTGCATCTGGTAATTTATCATTACCTTTTATTAGATTATCGAAACACCATTTACCATAATCTTCCCAAGATGATAAACTTCCATTCATTTTGCCAATTCTAAAGTTCACAGGAGCAATATGAACCCACGAAGTTAGACTATCAATAGGCAGACTAAATGGTTCATCTCGTAAAGCGGGTAAATTACCTATATTCCAAACATATTCTATTTTTTTATCCATCACAATAGGCGATACTTCTTTATCTTCAAATCCTCTTGTTTTCATTCTAACCAGAAAATCTGAAGGTATTATAAGTTTACAAGAACTATTTTCAATGGCTAATCCCCACCTATTTTGAGGTTGCCACCATGTAAGAAAAATCGTTGTTTTTTGAAGCAGTTCACATTCATATTCAACTGTATAAGGCAAAATATTGACCTGAGGTATATATCGTTTCATTCTGTCGTCTTCAAACAGGGAAAAATTGTTAATCATGCTCAAATCGTCAAACTCGTTCTTTTTTATTTTGCGAATAATTTTTCCATTTTTGTCGTAAATGGTAGCGCGAATACTTTTCACTGTCGTTAATGAATTGTACGGAATAATAATGACGCCTTCTTTGACTCCATTTGCATTCATCACAGATACTGAATGTTTTAATTTTATTCTTACTTCTGTTTGCGATTTTACTTCATATTTTTTTTCAGAAAAGCGTATAACAGCGTCTGCATTAGGAAGTATTTCCTTTTTAATATCATCAATCTTATATTTTTCTTGACAATAAATATTTGTTGATACGACTGATATTAAAAACAATATGGAAAAATAGTATGGAAATAATTTCATGTAGATTTTTTTATCAAAACAATATCACTCTTTTGTAATTGTATTACTTGATTAAAAAGTTCTTTAATATAGTGATACTCATCGGAAGAGTACAAATAATAGTTAGTTTTGAATGATGTACGTAAACTAATATGATTGCCATTAATTTGATAGTCATAACTAAAATTTCCACCTTGATTTGGTAATGCAAGTGATTTTGAGGAAGGAATATCTACTATTTCATAATCAGAAGGAATCTCTAATGATAATGTAAAAGATGTATTAATAGGCGCTCCAAAGTCTACAGGAAACAAACGTTCTTTTGATTTAAAGGGGTTTTCGTTCCATTTATTAAAAATAAAAGGATTAAAATAAATTCGGTCCATATTCAGGGTGTCAAAATTTTCAAAGATAACATTGTAATATTCAACTAAAGGCTTTGTAAAATCATTTTTGTTTTCTATTTTATAATCTTTTATTCTCATTCGTTGAACGCGACTGTCCACATCTTCAATATATTCGTCATCGCTGTTAAATGAAACCATTTTTTTCCTTATTGATATTGCTTCATAATCGTAAGAACTTATTTTCATTTCTCCTGTGAGTTGTCCGTTTGTTTCCAATTTTAGAACAAGTGCTATATCCTGTTTTATTTCATTTTTTTGAGGAATATTGAGCCAATAAGATTCCTTATTAGTTATTACTCGTCCTTTTTCATTTATGCACCTAATTGGTAACATTCCAAAAGTAAGGTATGGGTCGGTAGCATCAAGCATATAATCAATTTCGTTAATAGTAACCTTGCAAAAAACGTAATTAAAATTTGATAACACAGGAAATATTTCGATTGGAAGCCCATTTTCACGTGTGGAACAAATCACAGGAACGGCATCAAATCCATAGAGTCGCAAAGCAGCAATGAGCGAAAGGTTTATATCTCCCACATCTCCTGTTTTATTTTCGTATGCTTTTTTTATATTGTCGCTATACTTGCCGTAATAACCGTTCCACTTATAATGATGTTTAATATGGTCATAAATTATTTTGGCTTTGTTTAACGCATCGGTTTCTGCCTTAACTATAAAATCTAAATTTTTTCCAAAAACTTCTTTTCCGCGATTAAATTGTTTTCCAAAGTATTTACCTCCTTTTAACTCTTTTTCAACATCTTTCCACGATTTAGTAATTTTTATTTTGCTACCATTAAAGTATATCATTTCTGATAATTCAAATCGGATTGAAGAAATAAAATTTGAAGGAGCAGTCATATAATCTTCCTCATAAAAAGCAGGAATATCTCTCATTCCCCACAAATTAACACTGCAATCAGACTTACCAAATCTTCTGTAAGAGTCGCCTCCTCCTATTCCAAAACACTCTTTTTCAATATAACTGTTTTTGATTGTTATGGGCAATTCCCCTTTTAGTGCTATATTGTAAACATAGTTTGCAGGTATACTTGCTTTAAAAATGCTTTCTAATTTTGGAATAGTTGATTGAAAATCCCACTGTCTATAATTGAAAAAATATGGCGATTCAATACTATAAATAACTTCAACAATACTATTTTCTTTTACATTGGGCAATGCAAATTTGCACAAATCAAGGTAATTATGCTTGTTTTCAGAAAAAATATTTTTTCTATCAAGCACGGTTTCAACAAGTTTTCCATTTTCATAATTAAATGTTGATGCCTGTTCAACCGTGATATTTTCTTTATACAAATTATCCCTTTTCCACAAAGGTATTTCAAAATTAGCATATTTATCTCCTTCTTTATCAAGAATTTTTATTCGAACATGTTTTTTACTTATCAGGTTACCTGTTTCATTATCAAACCAAGAATTTCCAAATTCTTTTAAAACTATCGCTTTTGCAGAAGTATCTCTGGCATAAACTTTAAGATTTATTTCATCCTGATTTATATCTCCAAATTTAAAATCTTCATATTGAGAATATGCGTGATGGAGAACAAAAAGCATTATTAAAAAACTAATTTTTTTCATATTTCATTGATTGATATAATTTTAAAATGGTAGTGATTAAATTTTTCACCGCGCTACCAAGTGCCAATCTTATGTTTTGGCTAAAGAAACTTCATTATGCTTATTAATAAAGAGTTCTAATGCGGCGGTCATGGATGGAGTTTCAGTTGTTGGTGCTTGAATGTCCAATCTGAGACCCGCATCGGTAACGGCTTTGGCAGTAGAGTCTCCAAATGCAGCAATGATTGTGTTCTTTTGTTTAAAATCAGCGAAATTGTGAAACAGCGACTTTATACTTGCGGAACTAAAAAAAACTAAAATATCGTAGGTAGAAATTTTTAGGTCTTTTAAATCGCAAAGTTCGGTACGATAAAAAGAGGCTTTTCCAAATTTTATTTTGGCTTTGGACAGCAAATCAACAATTTCATGTTTGTTGATATCAGAAATTGGAACAAGATATTTTTCATCTTTGTGCTTTTTGACCACGTCAATTAAATCGGTCAACCTCCCTTTTGAAAATAAAACCTTCCTTTTCCTATAAACAACATATTTTTGGAGATAAAACGCTGAGGCTTCGGTAAGACAAAAATACTTCATTCGTTCAGGAACATTAATTTTTAGTTCTTCACAAATTCGGAAATAGTTGTCAATAGCGGTTCTACTTGTAAAAATTACTGCCGTATAAGCTAAAATATCAATTTTTTGTTTTTTAAACTCTCGTGCAGTAATTCCCTCAGTTTGTGTAAAGGGTCTGAAATCAACTTTTATGCAGTTTTGTGTAGCAATATCAAAATAAGGCGATTTTGGAGTATCTGGCTTTGGTTGAGATACCAAAATTTTTTTGATTTTCATTTCTATTTTAATTTATTTAAACTATGTGGAAACTAACTCCCTGAAAGTCAAAGTATTGACTTTACTATGAACATTAAAGGTAAAATTTCCAGGGCGCAAAGATACAAAATAATATAATACAATGAATAGGTCTCCCTAAAAATAATTTTTATTCCTTTCCATATCATTATGATATACAGTAAAATAAAAAAATAAATTCCTGCTTTGAGCATCAAAATTTGGATAGTACTCTCCAAAAAAGGAATTATTATGATTATAGGAAGTATAACTATCGCATATACAGCAGATAACATATAGGAATTATTTATATACGACCGAATTAGAGGTTGTATACTAAAAATATATCCGATAAAAGAAAAGACAATATTTTTGACCCAAAAAACAATTGCCAAAAAAATTGAAATAATAGGAATAATGATTAATCCCGAATGAAATAATTCAAAATCGGTCAAAGTTATTATCTCAAAAACAAAAATGGAACTATTAAATAAGAAGAGAATTTTTAATATCAAAGTTGGATAAATATTTGAAACAGTGCCACTTGTGTTTTCTTTATCTGTGCTTGGTTGAAAAAATTGAGCAAAAATATTGTTAAAAAATTCTTTGCGGGTAAACCTTAAAATACCTACTATCATAACTGAAACAAGTACTACTAACAGAAAGGCATTGTTGTCACTCAAAAGATTATTTTTCTCTGTTTCAATATTTTCTGGGGCGATTTCGGTAATTGTGTTATGAATTTCTAATTTAGTCTGTAAACTATCAATGGGCGTTGTGTTTCCAAAAACAGATAAAGTATCTGAAATTTCTGTTTGTTTTAGCAGTGAAAGGTCAATTTGAGTAAAAAGAGTGTCATCAAAAAAATCGGGGTCAAAGTCCACTGAAAAGTTCCAATTTGTAAACGGTTCAGTTTTTCCTTTTAAATTAAATTTTAAAGAATCCATCTTTATTCATAAACGTTTATGCAACCTTTTTTAAATTGATCAGTTCTTGATATTTATTCCAAAACCACTCCATAAAATGCACTATTTCATTTGAATCGTTTAGTTCAAACATTAAAGTTATTGCTTTGCGGATGACGGGTCCGAAAATTCTCATTTGTTCGTCCGTTGTCCTAAACTTACTTATTTCACCATTTAAATATTGATTAATTGCCTCGATTTCTTCCTGAGATAATTCAATTTTTTTTCTATTTTTCTTTTTTTTGTTGGAGTGTTTTATTTTCTTTTCAAATATTGTGGTTCCTTTTTGGTCAGCCCTCGCTTCTCGGTGCTGTTTTTCGCCACTTAATAACACTTCGGGAATTCCCTTTGGATATGCTTTGCAAAAATAATCCCATTTTCTAAAATGTTTGCATTCGAGACAATCGGACTTGTTTTCAAATACAGATCTGCGCAATGTTCGCCATCTTATATCATCTACAATAATCGAATTATTGTATTCTTTTTTATTCTTAAATAATCTTTCCATTCTTTTTAAAAATTTAACTTGTTTTCATTTTGCTATATTCCCAGACATACTTTTTTGAGAGATTTTTCATAATCTTATGGTCTATTGTTACTATTATCTTATCATAAGTAGTTTTCTTATATCTTAATCTATTTAATAAATCATCCGTAACTATCTTGTTTTCACTATTATATGCACTTTGAAATTCGTTTGCTGATACATTCCATCCACTATTGGGTCTTTTCATTGAAAATGTACTCGTTTCTGTTACTACTCTAACTTCGGCTTGATTAAATTTAATTGCATGATAAATATCAATATCACTAAAAGAAGTGCCAATTCTTCCATATCTTCCGTCCTCAGGTAAAGTAGGGTGATTATGCGTAAATATTCCGTTTTCAATATTTACTGTAATAGGCACCGCTGCTCCTTTTTCATTTCCACTATTTTGCAATAAAATATTTCCCTCTTTATCAAAAACTGCTATTGTTTCAAAACTATTTTTTCTGATACTCTCTTCAAAAGCGACCACATTTTTTGTTGCATTTGGATAAGCAGTTTCAAGCACCTTACTTTGAACCTGAATTCTGCTTGAACTCTTGTTCATCTTTATTGTATTTATTTCTTTATCTGCCACGTCATTTATTGAAGTAAATTTTTACCCAGACAAAATTCTATTCAGTTTCATAAATTTGCTTTTTGGTAGCATCACTACTTTTCATTTTCAATAATATTAATAACTTCTTGTGGTGAAACTGCAATATTTATAAGGTCTTCAAGTTGCATGTCTGTGAAACGTTCTGAATTCATTTTTTTTATCAATTCAAATAGAGCATCATAGAATCGATTAATATTATAAATAATTATAGGTTTCGTGAAAAGTCCCAATTTTTTTGATGCAATAATTTCGCACAATTCTTCCAAAGTACCTACTCCTCCGGGAAGTGCAATAACTGCGGATGTATCTTTAATCAGTAGTTCTTTGCGCTGATGCATTGTATCAACGTGTATCATATCAGAAATTCCTTTGTGTTCCCATTCTCGTTCGGTCATAAAGTGTGGAATAATGCCTGTAATTTTAGCATTTTGTTTCAATGCTGTATTAGCCACAGTTCCCATTAAACCTCTATCTCCGCCGCCATAAACTATTTTGTATCCTTTTTTTGCTAACTCGAAAATCAGTTCTTCGGTTTGAGAAAAATAGATATCATCTATCTCATTGCTGGAAGAACAATATATCGTGATATTTTTATTATTATTTTTCATAATTTTTCATTAAGTATTAGTAGTTCTTCCATAAAATCTCTTTCGTTAGCGAGTCGTGGTATTTTGTTTTGACCGCCGAGTTTATTTCGTTTTTTCAACCATTCAAAAAAGAGGTTTTGTCGTGCAGGAACAACAATGGGCAAATCTAATGTAATACATTTATAACGTTTTGCTTCGTAGTCGCTGTTTTGTTCTTTCAGTGCTTCGTCGAGTATTTTAGTGAATTTTGCCATTATTTTCGGTTCTTTTTCGAACTCGATAAGCCATTGGTGCGCACCTTTTTCTTTTATGGTCATATATATGGGTGCTGCCGTATATTCTTTGATAACTGCACCTGTTTCGAGGCATGCTTTTTCGAGGGCTATTTCTGCATTGTCAATTATCAGTTCTTCGCCAAAAGCGTTGATATAATGCCGCGTCCGACCTGAAATAATTATTTTATAAGGATTTAGGGATGTAAATCGAATTGTATCTCCAATCATATACCGCCAAAGTCCGCCGTTGGTTGAAATTATAATAGCATAATCGATTCCTTCTTCTACTTCACTGATAGATAGCGTTTTTGGATTTTCACTATGAACAGCAGATAGCGGCAAAAATTCATAAAAAATTCCGTAATCTAACATCAAAAGCATATCTTTTGTGGCAAAGTCATCCTGAATACCAAAAAAACCTTCCGATGCATTGTATGTTTCCATATAATGCATGTTTTCTGTGGGGATTAAATCTTTATACTGACTTCTGTATGGCTTAAAACTAACTCCTCCGTGGATAAACAGTTCGAGGTTGGGCCATATTTCTAACAGATTTTTTTTGCCTGTTTGATTTAAAATATGTCTTAAAAGGGCTAAAAACCACGATGGCACTCCCATTAATGCTGTAACGTTCTTTCTTATAGCAGTTTGAGTGATGAGGTTCATTTTTTGTTCCCATTCGCTCATTAGTGCTATTTTTCGTCTGGGCGTACGATAAAAATTTGTCCAAATAGGAAGATTTTCGATTAATATTGCCGATAAATCTCCGTAAAACGTGCGATGTTTGATATTAAAATTGTTTATTTTATGACTGCCTCCGAGCGTCAATGTTCGCCCCGAATAAAGTTTGGTATTTGGAAATCGGTTATTGTAAATGGCAAATACATCATGTCCTCCCTTAAAATGACAATTTACGAGACTCTCTTTCGAAATTGGAATAAATTTGCTTTTAGAATTGGTCGTACCCGAACTTTTGGCAAACCATTTTATTTCACCGGGCCACAAAAGATTTTTTTCTCCCTGCCGAAGACGTATTATATAAGGAGTAAATTTTTCGTAGTTCATCAAAGGAACTCTTTGTTGATATTCAGAAAACGTTTTTATTGATGAATAATCAAATTCTTTTCCCCAAGAAGTATTTTTTCCTTGTTTTATAAGGTGCCTAAATTGCGACAATTGAGTTTCTTCAGGGTGTTTCATAAAACGTTCAATCCCTTTTAAACGAATTGAATTATACGATGAAACTACTTTTTTAATAAAGAACATATAAGTTTTGCGTAAAAAGTTTTTACAAAAATAGTTGAAAATTTTTAATTACGAATAGACAAAGATTCCTCGTTACCCTCGGAATGACCATATCATTCCTTTTGATGGGGACAGTTTCCGCTGTGGCACTGCCGCAGCGGAAACTGAACTACTCCAATGTATTAATTCGTCATTCCGAATGAAACGTAGTGAAATGAGGAATCTGAAATTATGCCATTTTACAATTATCATAACACTATTATTTGTTTTATATTAATCATCACTTAATCGATGACAATTTATCCTACATTTGTATATTTTTTAACAACATTTAAAACTTTTTCATTATCTCCCTCAATATCAGTTCTTAACGTACGGTCGTTGAAGGCTGTTAATTTTTTAATCAACCCGTCAATAAGTCCTTTGCTAAAGACACCATTTTTTTCATAAAAAACTCTTTGATTATCCAAACATTCTGCTGATTCTATACATGATGCAGGAAGATGGCTCAATCTTTTTGCTGTTTCTTTATTTTCTTCGTGGAAAATATTTACGCTAACGTATCTTTCTTTTGCATATTCAATAGGGTTTTGCATTTCAAAACCGTGTTTCACTGCGGTTGTGATACCTGCAAGCAACAGATATATGTCTGCTGAGCCGTCTGGGCATCTAAATTCAACGGTTTGTTTTTGGTCTGGGTTGCTGTTTTTCATATCAACTTCGAGCGGGTTTGCGTCTGTAATCATCTTTTTAGCGCCTTTTGTCCAACCTAACGGC
This sequence comes from Marinilabiliaceae bacterium, assembly GCA_009777175.1. GTDB lineage: Bacteria > Bacteroidota > Bacteroidia > Bacteroidales > Marinilabiliaceae > WRMI01. The sequence continues at coordinate 3,431 of WRMI01000050.1, read as the reverse complement.
ACTCTCACAAGCACTGAACGATTACTATCTCCCCAGCAAATATTTGTAGGCGCTTCTTGGTGCGGAACTAACCTAAAATAAGATGTAGGCACCAAATTTCCAAAAGCGGTTAGTGACGGCGATAAGTCGAGCAGCCCTGCTATTGCTTTTAAGGCATTTTCTGACAATTGACCGTTTTCCATGTACATATTTTGCCCGTTTTTCACAATTTTAGTGTGAACGTGCATTCCGCTACCTGCTTTGCCTGCCGTAATTTTCGGCGAAAAAGTGAGATCGACACCATAAGAATGCGCAAGTGTTCGCATAATCCATTTAGCAATAACAAGTTGGTCGGCTGCTTCTTCTACATTTACGGGTAAAAATTCAATTTCATTTTGTTCGTACTGCATATTGTCTAAAATAAAATTACCGACTTCTGAGTGTCCATATTTAAGTTTTCCACCCGTTTTAGCGATAAGTTGCAAACATTCTGTTCTGAATTCGCCCCACTTGCAAAATGGACTCGATTCGTGGTATCCTCGTTGATTTTCAGCAACAAAAAGGTTATCAACCTCGCTGATAATATAATATTCGAGTTCGCCCATTGCTTCAAATTCCATTCCTGTAACTCTTTTAAATTCGTTATGCGCTTTACGCAAAGTGTTTTCGGGAGAACTATCGAGTGCATCTCCGTCTCTATTGTAGAAACTGCACAGAATATCAACAGCAGGAATATCGCTGAAAGGATTTACGAATGCAGTCCGATAGCGCGGTATTACATATAAGTCGCTCGCACCCGAATCTAAAAACGGAAAAAGACTTGAGCCATCTACTCGCTCGCCGAACGTTAAAATATTATCTAAATATTCGGCATCATTTATAATAAAGTTCAATGTTTTTAAACGTCCGTCCCAGCCTACATAACGAAAATTTACCATTTCGATATCATTTTCAAAGATATAGTCAATTATATCTGATTTTGTAAAATCTCGAGGCTCTTTCTGAAGAAAGCGTACCAAAGGATTCGGACTTAACGAAAAGGATTGTGCCATATTGTTTTGTATTTAAAAATAAATAATTAAATAAAATTTATTTTTGATGAACGGAATTAATTGAATTTTATTTTGTTATTATTCAAAATTATTCGTGAAAAAGTATTTCTTGACCTATCAAATATTTATTCAATATTTATAAGCATCGAAAATTTGACCTTATTTTCTTTCAACAAAAATATTTCGTAAATGTTTGCCAATAACTGCCCTATCTCTATCAAACAATATACTCATCTGCGGCTGAGTCAAGCCAAAAAGATTCATTTTCCGGCAAATCCTCTAATGTAACTGAATTATCCGATTGATAAAGTATTATTTCATTTTGATTATTATTCATGGCAATTATACTTTTTTCATTCAAACAAAGTCGCCCCACCCTCTCTTTTTATTCTCCAACTATCCTCTTCAATTCTATCAGCAACATCATTTAGTACATTTAAAATGGTCTGATTTTCAGGTGTTTCACCGTTTTTGAGGAGTGGCACTATATATAAAAATATTTCGTCAAAGGTTGGAATTGTGTTTTCACGTTCCATGCGGCGCAAATAACTGATTAGATAATATTTTATGCGTAACCTTACATCAATTTTTGTTTTAAAACTTCTATCTTTTTTGATGGTAAATAGTTCTGTTTCATTATCATAATCAAAATCGGACATTAAAATAGGTGTCAAATCGGAATACTCTTTTTTCAGTAAGTCTAAAAATCCTAGTTCTAAACCTTTGATAATCAACTCGTCATTAATTTGTTCTAATGTAGCGCCGTTGTTTTTTGCGATGATTCCTTCTATTGTTTGCATAACAATTTGTGCGATGTCCATTCCGAGATTTGCTTTCAGTATTGCCTTTGGATTACGCACTTTACGGAAATTAATTATAAGTTGTCCACTCAAAACAGTAAAAGGATTTTGACGTTTTTTAAAACTTGTTTGTCCATTTTTTTGGGGAACAGCGCCAATATATTCAAAACCGCAATTTTCGGCAGTATCTATAATTAAGTGCCAAAATTCAGGATCTTTATGCGCAAAAACAAATGACATCCAACGGTCGTATTTTAAAACGCGATACATTTCTTTTATACTTTTAGAAATCAGTTGATTATATTCCTGTTTAGATTTATTGTGTTCGCCGCCTTCAATTGCCTCTTGTTGAAAATCTTCTTCTGTAACGTTCAAATCTAACCAAACATTCCACATAGTAGATAAATCGAGGTATGGAATTTTTTTGCCATACGGGGGGTCGGTATAGATATAATCGACACTCTCTTTTGGCAAAAATTTAAGGTTTGTTGCAGTACCTTTTATAATTTGGGCGTTGGAAATAGTGTTATCGTTGATAAAATATTCCATCTCTTTTTTTGCTGCCAAAACTTTTTTAAAACGAAGTTCAAAGAATTTTATCAAATCAAGTTTTAGCGGATCAGGCGCAATCCTATATCTATAATATTGGAAAGCACTAGCATTTCCACCATTGGGGTTTAATTTACTACCATGAAAGGTAAGGTTAATTTTTGTTACAAGTCCCGAAAACATAAGTAGTAATGAATTTCTAATATTCTCTTTTTTCTGTTTCAGAATGAGATGTTTCAGAAAACTTAATTGTGCTAACTGTTTGTCATTAAATAGTTTGTCGACAGTATCTACATCTGACCCTTTTGGTAATTGTAAAGGTTTTGGTTGAGGATATTTTTTAATTGCATTCTCTATTTCGGCTTCTGTTTTCGGCTCATTTTTAATATATTCGCTTTTTATTTGTTCAAAAGTTTCTGCCAATTCTGATTCATTAACGGGTGAAATAAGAGATTTAACAAGAAAAATTGCCATTGGATTTATGTCTATATTTATTCCTTTTCGATTATTCATCAATGCTTCGATAGTAGTAACGCCGCTACCTCCAAATGGGTCAAGGACCAAATCGCCTGGCTTGCTGAAATTCCTAATATAATCTGCCACCACATTCCATGATTGTCTTGTAAAATATCCGTGAACACCAAAATGCCGCTTTGCTGCTTGCTTTTTTACAGGAATCTCTTCTAAAAGTGGTCGTGTTGCATAATCAAAAGTGGTTGGTCGTGCGGTTGCATTGGTTGTGTCGTAATTGATATTTTTGCCTATCTGAAAACTGCTCGGCGACAAAAACATTTTTAATTTTTCCCAATAATGTTCAATCTCCTCTAACCAAAAATAGAGAATAGGCGTGTTGGTTAATTCTCTACGATATAGTGCAAATTCCAATCCGTTACAAAGTGCAAAATAGGTGCTTCTAACTTCGGGATGCGAGGAGTAACCATAAACCTGCTCTACATTATCTGAGTCAGTTACGCTTTGATTCGGAGATTTTGCGTCTAAAACCCATGCATAAATATCTTCTACTTTAAGAATATAGTCGGGAATAAGTTTA
>WRMI01000049.1 GCA_009777175.1 Marinilabiliaceae bacterium | reverse complement strand
GCAAAATATTATTAAATACATTAAATACTAACTACTTACTACTAACTACTAACTACTTACTACTAACTACTAACTACTAATTACTATTTATCGCCCTAACAGGATTTTCATTAGCTGCCCGCCAATTCTGAAATGTTACCGTACCTATTGTTATTAAAGATACTGAAATAAAAGCAATTAGATATACCCACCAAAACATCGGGGTTTTGTAGGCAAAATTTTGGAGCCATCGGTCAACGGCAAACCATGCAAGTGGTGTGGCAACTACAAAACAGATTATCAAAATCAAGAAATATACTTTATTAAACATAAAAATTATTTCATTTGACTTTGCACCGTGTACTTTTCTGATACCTATCTCTTTACGTCTGCATTGGCTATCGAAAACTACCAAACCAAATACTCCTACTATTGAAATAAATATTGCTATAAAACTGAAAATCAATATCAACGAACTAAGTGAAGTTTCTTGTTCGTACAATCGCTGCAATATATCATCATAAAAACGCACATTAAAATCATAATTCGCATCAAATTCGGCAAGTGTTGATTTAATAAACGACATTGTTTCACGTATATCTGTATCTGCTTTTACCCTAATATAAGCATTATAATGTTGATTTCTTTTATTTTCAGTACCATACACTATAAATGCCATTGGTTCTATCGTTGTTCTACAAGAGGCAAATTTTAAATCAGACATAAAACCGACTATTTCAGTGCCCGGATAGGTGCCAAAAACCTCAAGGTTCGTGTTGGTTTCTAAATTATATTTTTTTTGCGCTGTTTCGTTAAATATAAAGGCTCCGTGCAATGTTTGAGTATCTTCATATCGGAATTCGCGCCCACCTATAATCTCAATTCCTAATACTTTAATAAATGTGTGATGAACAGGAAATACTTGAAAATCAATTTCTTCGCCTTTGTAATTAATACCGCCCCACAGCATATATCTATCTCCACTTGACAATAACCACGCACCGTAGGTAACATCCTCTATTCCCGAATGTGTTTTTAACTTATCGGTAAGTGCATCACTACTACCTTGAATTATATCCACATTAACCGTTAATAATTTATCTTTGTCGTAACCCAAATTATATTGCCGCATATAATAATTTTGCAGATACATAAAAGATGCTCCTATTATCAATGCAAACGATGAAATAAATTGAATGCAAAGCAATGTATTTCTTAATTGTTTACCTTTTGGGGACAATCCAAAACTACCTTTTAGGACAAATGCCGCAGGGAACGAAGTCATGTAAAAGGTTGGGTAAATTCCTGCAAAAATGCCCGTCAGTAGTGCAATCAGTGCAGTTCCTATAACAATCAGCCAATTAGCCGATATTGACAAGTCGGCATCTACCAATTTTGCCAAAGGAGTTTCATTTAACTCTGAAATTAGCACTATTGCAATAAGATACGATATTAAACAAAAGAATACCGCTTCAAAAAGGATTGATAAACGTAATGCAGTCTGACTTGCCCCAAAAACCTTTTGTGTATTGATATTCTTGATTCTCATAGGTGAAAGAGCAGTTGTGAAATTTGTAAAATTAATTCCTGCGATAACTATTATTACAATAGCAATGGAAAAGAGAATCAACATTGTTTGTTTACTTGCTTTTGGAGTATTATCCCATATAACTCCCGTAGCAAAATGAATATCAGGCAATGATGTAAGTCGGAGTTGAAAATCTTCAATTTCAGGGTCATCCCACTCAAAATCTTCACCAAAGCCCGCCTTCAATGCATGTGAAGAATTTAGTTTAAAATTATCAAACAATAACGAAGCATTGGATGATTCATTGACACGAATATAAACCTCATAATTACTATTGCCCCAATTATCCTTATTTTCGTCATCAGGGATTGGGGCATATATCGCGTTTTGTAAGATTGAATTTCTGGGAAAATCTCTATATACCGCACCTACTGTACGATGGAAATTTGGTCCGAAATTAAAATGTTTTCCTACGGCAGATTCGCTTCCAAATATTTTTTGAGAAAGACTCAAAGGAATCATCACCGTATTAGGAGTTTTTAGCGCATCTTTATCACCATCTATAAAATCAAAATCAAAAACATAAGAAAATTCTGGTGATACATTTTTTGCCCATTCGATGTAATAATTTTTTTTGCCGTCAATTTCAACAACATAAAAAAAGTAATTTCCTGAACCGCCAACTATTGTTCCTGCAACAATATGAGGGGATGACTCTATAAATAGTTCTGCAAAAGGACGCACAAAAAGTGCATGAAATTCAGTCGAACTTGAACCTGATTCTAACCGAAAAATTTTATCATAATCTTTATGAAACCTATCGAAATTATAATCATACTCTAATTGAATCATAATTACCATAAAAGCAGCAAAAGCAACCGAAAGTCCTAATACATTCAGGATAGACGCTAATTGAAAACGGCGAATTACACTTATTAAATTTTTTAAAATTGGATACATCTGTTTTATTTTATCAATTTATCAAATTATTTATACTTTTTAGAAATACTTACAATTTTAGTGCCAAAAATATAAATTATTGATATATAGATAGATACAATTACGGGAAATTATAATGTGTCAAAAAATTAGACAGTGAGTGTCAAATTTTTTGACATAATTTATTAATGAGTGAATGAGTGAATGAGTGAATGAGAAAATGAGAAAATGCAGACTTCTTTTATTGTTAGAATTTTACTTACAACCATTTTTTTGTTTAGTAAATTGTAAAAGCATATATTTAGATTCCTCATTTCACTTTGTTCCATTCGGAATGACCGTCCGTTATTAGGGAAATGGCAGGAAAAAGGGTGCGGCATCGCCGCCCCCTTTTTCCTGCCATCATTTCCAGGCTGATACAGTCATTCCGAACGAAGTGAGGAATCTTTATCAGGCCTTTATATTCATAACAATAATTTTGTAGGGATTACAATTTTCCAAAATGAAAATGTGTTAAATCCAGAATATCAAATATTTAAGGAAATGAATAAAAGAAATCTGAAATGAGAAAATGAGTGAAAGAGAAAATAAGTTATTAACCACTAAGTAGAAAATTCAGAACTCCTAACTTGGCGCAAAATGGATTGTCGCATTTTTCATCAAAATAGAATCTCTAATTGCGCTCATAATTATTGTACTCCTTTGACAAATATAAGGCTTATAAATGTATTTCAATAGCGTAATGTTGTCGAAAATGCGACATAATCAAAATGTCCTATTTTGAGTTTTTTCTTTCCATTTGGGGATGCTTTGAGCATGTTGAAAAAGCAGTGCATTGAAATTATTGAAATGAATGCATTCCTTTTTTTGGATATCCCCCGAATAAGCGTAAACGCAATTCGGGGTATCCCCCAAAACACAAACCCCACATATTCTCTGTATCATACACAGCAGCACTCGGTAGAGTGCAATGTAGATAACCCGGTAGGGGCGTACCCTCGCGGTCGCCCAATAAGCGCAATTCGGGGAATCTCCTAATACTTTAGTTTCCGGTATCATTTTCATAATCGTTTGTAATTTAAGAAAATAGGAACTACCAAGTCATGAGTTCTAATTATATACCCATAAAGGTATAAATTCTAAAAAAGAATAAAAACTATACCCTACAAGGTATAAATTTTAAATAATTAATATTTTTGTACCCAAAAAGGTATAATATATAATAAAATCTATATTTTTGCGTTTTAAAAAAAATATTGAAATTATTATGGATTACATTTCACTATCAAAATATGTCAAGCAAATGCGCAAACAGTACCGTTTGCGACAGATTGATTTGTCTGAAAAATCGGGGGTTGGATTGAGATTTGTTCGTGATTTGGAACAAGGAAAAAAAACTTTAAGAATGGATAAAGTAAATCAAGTCCTATCTCTATTTGGTTCGGAACTATCTCCTGCGCCAATGGATAGAAATAAATTTTTTGAATGAAACAGGCAAAAATATATATGAGAAACACATTTGCTGGTATTTTAACCGAAGATGAAAATGGTTATTTTTTTTGTTATGATAAAATGTACCTGAATGATACTTCTGCAGAAGCCATTTCCCTAACTTTGCCTCTACAAAAAGAAACATTTATAAATAATGTTTTATTTCCATTTTTTGACGGCTTGATACCTGAGGGTTGGCTTTTAGATATTGCGGGTCGAAGTTGGAAAATCGATAAACGCGACAGATTTTCTTTGTTACTTGCATGTTGTAAAGATTGTATCGGGGCAGTAAGTGTTATTCCAATAGAAACAAAAAAGTTATGAAAAAATGTTTATCTTGTTATAAAGCATTGCAGTCAGGTGAAAAAGATTTTCATCTAGGGTGTTCAAAAAAATTTTTTGGTACCGAACAGCCTCCTATTTTGCCATATAAACGTAAAAATTTAACAGAATTAGCCGATCAGATTATTCGCAGTCAAACTACAATAACAGGTGCACAACCAAAATTGTCGTTAAACTTGGAAAACAATGGTAAAAATATCACTCAAAGATTTACTATTGTTGGTTTATGGGGAAAATACATTCTGAAACCTCAAACTGAAATGTTTAAACAACTGCCCGAAAACGAAGACCTCACAATGCATTTAGCAAATATTGCTGGCATAAATACCGTTCCTCACTCATTGATTCGGTTTAAAGACGGCGAACTTTGCTATATCACGAAACGCATTGACAGAGACAACAAAGGTAACAAACTTCCAATGGAAGATATGTGCCAACTTTCAGAACGGCTTACAGAACACAAATATAAAGGGTCATACGAACAAATTGCAAAATTAATTTTACGATTTTCGGCTGCTCCCAAATTAGACTTGGCAAATTTTTGGCAACAACTGCTTTTTTGTTGGCTTACAGGAAACGCAGATATGCATCTGAAAAATTTCTCACTTTATTGTCCAACAAAAAATAACTTTTTGCTTTCACCCGCATACGACATGGTTTCTACAAATATTGCTATGCCCGAAGATAAAGAAGAATTAGCATTGACACTGAATGGAAAAAAAAGAAATATAAACTTCAACGATTTTCTAAAAGCATTTATAATTTCAGGGTTAGACAAAAAAGTTGCCGAAATATTATTAATAAATTTTGAAAAAATAATTCCTAAATGGTTATTATTTATTGAAAATTCTTTTTTGAGTAAAAATTTAAAAGAAAAATACAGATATTTAATTGAAAATAAGTGGAAAAGTTTGAAAATTTATACAATTTAATCTTTTGATTATAAAAGTTGTTTTTTGACACTAAAAACTAAAAACTATATAAAATTAATAAAATTATACTCAATGATAAACACAATTACATACTCTATTGCTCAATTATTCAATTATTTAAAACGAGATAGAGTTTTCTCTTACGTTAATATTTTAGGGCTTGCTGTAGGTTTAACCGCTGTATTGTGCATTTCACTTTATGTGGTACGTGAAATAAATTACGACCGTTTTCACCAAAATGGAGACCGAACTTACCGACTCAGTATAGCCATTTCAGGCGATGGAATTAGTGAAGAAAATTGCCAATTTACCCCTCCTGTTGGTCCCACTGTAAAAGCAGAAGTGCCTGAAGTAGAACAATATACGCGCATTTCTGTCGACAACAGATTTATAGCCTCTTTTAACAATACTTTTATCATGTTAAATGCAGTTTGCTATGCTGATACATCATTTTTCGATATTTTTACATTTCCATTAATTGAAGGGGATCCGCATACTGCGTTGGCTGTTCCATTTTCTGTGGTACTTACAGAGGAATCGGCACGTAAAATTTTTGGTAATGAAAATCCTTTAGGAAAGACAATAAGTTTGGATATGTATAACTATACGGTTACAGGTGTTGCAAAAGAGCCTCCTATTAATAGTCATCTTCAATTTGATGCTTTGACCTCATTTTCAACACTGTATAAATTGCCTAATCTTGCGTTGGATTGGGATGGAGGGAATGCCTATATTACCTATTTTAGGCTGAATAAAAACGCAGATTTAGAGAGTGCAAAAACAAAAATACAAAAAGTTATTTGGGATAATCTGGGTAAAAATTATGCAGAAGGAGGGTGGCACATGTCGAGCAATTTGCACCCTTTGTCCGATTTATATCTATTTTATGAAAGAGGGTCAGATGTTTTGAGGATGGCACTTATTATTTTTTCTTTTTTAGCATTAATTATACTCACAATAGCGTGTATCAATTTCGTAAACCTAACAACTGTACGGTCTTTAAAACGAACTAAAGAAGCAAGTATGCGAAGGGCTTTTGGTGCAAGCAGATTAGGTTTGGTAAGACAATTTCTTGGTGAATCTTTATTTATTTCAATGGTGGCTTTTGTTTTATCAATATTATTGTTCAAAATTATTCAACCCTACTACGAACAAATAGCAGGAACACTACCCGATGCAAGTTTGATTTTTTTAGCAATATCTGTTGTATTTTTATTAACAGTCATAACAGGCATAATTGGAGGCAGTTATCCCGCCATGCGACTATCGACCTTAAAACTTTCATACGTTGATAAAAGTAGTACAATTCTTGTAAAAGGTAACAAAAAAACTATGCAAAACATACTGATAATCACACAATTTGTATGTTCTGTTATCATGATAGTATCCACAATAACCATAACAAAACAACTATCATTTATGCGAAATATGGATTTAGGTTTTAACAAAGATAACATTTTATTTTTGCCTTTTAATGGAGTGAAAGCCGCTGAACGTGCATCTATTTTAAAAGAGAGAATTTTGCATTTATCAGAAGTATCATATATTTCGGCAACTTCTGCGATACCTGGCTATGGTTTTACGGCAAACGGTTATCGACCCGAAGGAATTGGACATAGCATAATTATTAATGTGATTGATACAGACGAAGATTTCTTAAATGTATATGATATAAAACTTAAAGAAGGGCGTTACTTTTCGGCAAACGAACACGAAAATTTGTATTACATTGTAAATGAAGCGTTTGTTAAAAAGTTCGGCTGGGAAAACAATGCCATTGGCAAAACCATAGAACGAGACGACCCTTGCGAAATAATTGGAATAGTAAGAGATTTTAATTTTTCAAAACTTCATAGTAAAATTGAACCTCTTATAATAACAAACTATCCGTGGCAAGGTCGTTTCAACTTATTATCAATAAAATATAACACTTCAGATATAGAGGCATTTATTGAAAAAATCGAAAAAATTTGGAAAGAAATAAACCCCGATGTTATTTTTGAGTATTATTTTTCAGACAAATATTATGACAATTTATACAATCAAGAAAAGGTATTTCGTAAATTATTTGTTGTCTTTTCGTTGTTAGCATTAATTATTGCGGCATCAGGAATATTCACATTAATGGCATACACCGTTGTGCAACGAAGAAAAGAGATAGGAATACGAAAAGTTATGGGAGCATCAATCGGCGATATACTATTTATGTTGCTCAAACAAACAGGAATACAACTGTTGATTGCTAATTTAATTGCGCTACCTGTAGCATGGTTTTTTGCACAAGAACTGTTAAAAGACTATGCATATCGAATTTCACTTGGAATTGACATTTTTATATCTGCTTTGGTAATTTCTTGTCTTGTTGCCTTGTTGGCAGTAGGCTATCAAGCATTAAGAGCAGCGATGCGAAATCCTGCAAGAGAAATTGGAGGTAGTTAACCGTTTCGCTTGAAATTTAGATTACCTGACGCTTTTTTGCGTACCTTGTGTTCCCAACTTTGCGACTTTGCGTTAAAAAAGACTAACCACAAAGGAATGCAAAGATTTTGCTTGTTGAATTTATTGAAATACACAAAGGATTTTTGACCACGAATTACACGAAATCATACGATTTTGTCATTACTAACGACTAATCACTAACCACTATTTTTTACCACAAAGGAACACAAGTGATTCACAAAGAAATTCGTGATAATTCGTGCAGTAAGTGGCAAAATATTAAAGTTTCAGTTTACCATAAGTCAAACTTTTCCACAACCATTCTACGGGACCGAATCGAAAATGTTTAAACCAATAATTGCTTAAAAAGAGTTGAATGATTAAAATTGCAAGAGCAATTGTAAATCCTAATGTATATCCGAGTTTTCCATAGAGACCAAAACCATAGTTGTAAAATATTGTTGTACAGATAATTGATTGTAACAGATAGTTACTCAATGCCATCCTTCCCATATTTGCTAACGGTTTTAGTTTTAGTATCCATTTTTTATTTTGATACAAAATCACAATTGAAGTTATAAAGAAAAGACAAAGTCCAAGGTCTCCAATTGCGCCCGCTGCCGTATGTATTGCAGTATTAAAAGAATAAAATTCGGCTTGCATCATGTGTTTGAAATAAAATTTCACAACGCTCAAAGTAATACCAATAATAAGGCTCCATATCATTGTTTTTTTTATAAAAGAGATATTTGCTTCAATATTATGAAAAATACCTTTTTTACCAGCATAAAGACCTATCAAAAAAATAGGAAAAATAGCAAAAATTCCTCCAAAAATTTGGTTAAGTGAGAAAAGTGCATCGGATTTTCTTTGAGTCATAATTTCGGAAAAAGTTCCTTGTCCATAAGCTTGATAAGAATTCGTTATTCCATTTTCTAATTGTGTAAAAAATGGTTGCAAATTTTGATTCACAGCGTTTTCGTCAAACATTCTCCCTAATTCTATAAAGCCCATCATTATTGTCGTAACAATAATTAAAATACTTATTAGCCAAATTGCCCATTTAATCAAAGTTTTTGGTTTTCGATTAAAAAAGAGAGGGAGCAAAAAGCCGAGTACGGCATAAGTAACAAGAATATCGCCGTACCAAATAAAAAATAAGTGCGCCAATCCTATTAATAATAAGATAATTAGCCTTCGATAAAAAAGAAGGATTGGTTTTGAGGTTTTAGATTTGGCTCTTTCAAAAAATATTGCAAAGCCCATACCAAAAAGGAAGGAAAAGATTAAGTAAAATTTTCCTTGAACTAAAAAGTTCACAAAAGAGGAAGAAATAGTATCCCAAATTCCTGTTTGCACACTTTTGCCCAAAAGTTCGTAATAAAGAACAGGGCTACTATACCAAGCCATATTGACAAGTAATATTCCAAATAATGCAAATCCACGAATTACATCGAGAACTTCAATACGTTCTTGTACTTGAATCGGTTCGGCTTTAACTTTCATTGTATCAATGTTTTCTTGCATGGTAATCAAATTAATTTTTATAAAAAATATAAACGAAATTTGGCGCAAAGATAATTCTTTTTTTTTATTTTGTTAATTTAATAAAAATTTCATTACCTTTGCAAAATAATTTTAAGTAATTTTTATTTACATGAAAAAAACAATAATTTTTATTCCACTTATATTTTGTGGGATTTTACTTTTAGGTCAAGGTGCTGAAAAAAAAGAAGTTCGCCCTTTGAAATCTTTCGATAAGATAAAAATCAGTAAAGGCATCAATGTTACTCTGATAGAGGGCGAAATGCCCGAAGCCGAGGTTGTTATCGTAAACGCCGAACTTGAAGATGTTTTAATAGAACAAAAAGGAAAAGAGGTCGCAATTAAGATGAAAACCAAACTATATAAGGATGTAGCCGTTCAGGTCTACATTACTTATCAAAAAATTAGGGAAATTCACGCAGGCTTGGGGGGAAGCCTTGATGCAGATGATATTCTCGAAACAGACCAATTAGTTCTGACAGCCGGATTAGATGCCTCAATAGAATTAGAAATAGAGGTAAAAAAATTAGTAGTTTCTGCATCTGCGGCGCGAGTTGAAGTCAGTGGAACGGCTGATTATATTGATGTCAAAACATCAACGGGTGGAAAATTTTTTGGTAGCGAACTTGAGTGTAGAGAAGCGAGCGTAAAAACAAATACCGGCGGATCCGCATCAGTTTGGGTAACAAAATTATTAGACGCAACAGCCGGCTCCGGCGCAAAAGTCGAATATAAAGGAAACCCCACAAAAGTAAAATATAAAGAAACCCTCGGCGGGAGAATAGTGGAATTGATAGAATAAGACAACGAATTCTATCTTTCATTATTCATAATATTTATTTAAACGCAAAGTCGCAAAGTTGAGAACACAAAGAACACAAAGTGTTAAATATCAACTAGAGTTCTTTGTGCAGAACACTTTTCGGAGCGATCTAAAAAATTAATATTTTTAAATTTAAAGAAAAAATTTGTTGTTTTATAAAAAATGTATATCTTTGCAACCCGATTTTGTAATAAAAATTTATATAAAGAGTTGATAATTCGGTATTTACCGATTTTTTGATTATTGTAAAAAATTAATAATAAAAAGATGAAAAAAGGAATACATCCCGATAATTATCGGTTAGTTGCTTTTAAAGATATGTCGAACGGTGATGTTTTTGTTACCCGTTCAACTGCCAACACACGCGAAAAAGAAGTGGTTGACGGCGTTGAGTATCCTGTCGTAAAACTTGAAATTTCAAGTTCATCACACCCATTTTACACAGGAAAAATGAAATTAGTTGACACAGCGGGTCGTGTTGATAAATTTATGAACCGTTACCAAAAACATTTTGACAGTAAGAAAAAAGAGGCTGCAGTTTAATTAACCTCTATTCACAAGAATTGTCTTTTCGTATAAAAATGTAAATTTATGAATCTAAAAGAGTTAGAAATAAAAAATTTTATTTATCAAGAAATAGACAATGATTTAGCTGTTGGAAAAAACGGCGGGAAACTTTTGACCCGTTTCCCACCCGAACCGAACGGATATTTGCACATTGGACATGCAAAAGCAATATGTTTGAATTTTGGTATTGCTCAACATTACAGTTCAGGGTGCAATTTGAGGTTTGACGACACAAATCCAATCACAGAAGACACCGAGTATACTGATTCTATCAAGGAAGATATTCTTTGGCTTGGTTTCAAATGGGAGGGCGACGAAAAATATGCGTCAGATTATTTTGAACAGTTATACGAATGGGCTGTTTTGCTTATAAAACAAGGAAAGGCATACGTTGACGAATTATCTCCCGAAGAGATAGCCTCTCAAAAAGGCACACCGACCGAGCCCGGAACAGAAAGTCCATTTAGAAACCGTTCCATAGAAGATAATCTTTCTTTGTTTCAAAAAATGAAGAACGGTGAATTTAAAGAAGGTGAAAAAATTTTACGCGCTAAAATTGATATGGCTTCTCCAAATATGCACCTTCGCGACCCTATTATGTATCGGATAATCCATAAACCGCACCACCGCACAGGAAACAAGTGGTGTATTTATCCAATGTATGATTATACTCACGGACAGTCCGATTTTATTGAAGGAATCACTCACTCCCTATGTACATTAGAATTTGAAGTACATCGACCGTTATATGATTGGTATTTAGACCAAATACTTGAAAATGAACCACCGCCCGAAGTGCGCACGCGACAAATCGAGTTTGCACGTCTAAATCTCAACTATACTGTGATGAGCAAACGTAAGTTGTTGCAATTAGTACAACAAAAGATTGTTTCTGGGTGGGATGACCCTCGACTTCCTACAATCTCTGGTATGCGCAGAAGAGGTTACACACCCGAAGCAATTAAAATGTTTGCACAGAAAGTAGGAATTGCCAAACGAGATAACGTCATTGATGTTTCATTATTGGAATTTTGTATTCGCGAAGACCTCAACAAAAATGCCAATCGCGTTAATGCCGTTCTTAATCCTGTAAAACTGACAATTAATAATTATCCTGAAGATAAAATTGAATTTTTAGAAACACAAAATAATCCCGAAGATGAAGCATCAGGCACCCGTTTTTTGCCTTTTTGTCGAGAATTATATATCGAAAGGGATGATTTTATGGAAAATCCTCCAAAAAATTATTTCAGATTAGCGCCCGGAAAGGAAGTCAGGTTAAAAAGCGCATATATAATTAAATGTGAAAGTTTTGAGAAAGATGATGACGGAAACGTTATCGAAATTATTTGTAGTTACGACCCTGAAACTCGTAGCGGAATGCCACAAAGTCAGCGTAAAGTAAAAGGAACGTTACATTGGCTTTCAGCAAGACATGCAATTGATGCTGAAATCAGAGTATATGACCGACTATTTTGCGACCCAGAACCAGACGGACACAAAGAGACAGATTTTCTTGAGTTTTTAAACCCCGATTCTCTTAAAACTTTGAACGGCTGTAAAATAGAACCATTTTTAAAAGAGGCAAAACCGCTTGAAAAATTTCAATTTCAGCGGGTAGGATATTTTTGTGTAGACTATGATTCCACACCAGAACATCCTGTTTTTAACAAAACCGTAGGACTTAAAGATGGCTGGACAAAAGGAAATTAGAGTATTGAGTGTAGAGTATAGAGTATAGAGTATTGAGAATAGAGTTTTGAGTATAGAGTTTTGATATTAGAATAAAACCTTAATAGAAGAATGAGTAAAAAAGAGAATGAGTAAATGAGTGAATGAGAAGATGAGTGATGAAGAGAATAAAATTTTTGAATTTATTCCGTTCTTTACGTTCTCAACTTTGCGACTTTGCGTTAAAAAAATGAATGAGAAAATGATATAAAAAAAATGATGTCATATTATCCCTTATTGTTATAATGCTTTCTTAGTAGCCGTTAGGGAAATAAAATTTGTAGAAAAATATATAAAAAATAAAAAGAAAAAAATCCGTGAAAATCCGTCAAATCCGTGAAAATCCGTCAAATCCGTCAAATCCGTGTATCCCCCGCTGGCTTTAGCCTGCAACATATTAGTGAACATTCGTGTAATTAGTGGCAAAAAACCTGATATGATACAACAAAAATTTATTAAATTACCTGAGATGGCACGTGGCATCCACCTGATAACGTCATATATTGAGGCTCAACTTGGCAAATTGCCTAATGAGGGCTTATTAAATATTTTTCTGCAGCACACTTCTGCGGCAATAACTTTAAATGAAAATGCAGACCCATTAGTTCGCAAAGATTTGAATTTAGTTTTGGACAAATTGGCACCCGAAGGACGCACCGCATACTTGCACGATATGGAAGGTTTAGACGATATGCCCGCTCACGCAAAATCCTCTTTGGTTGGTCAATCAATAACAATACCAATTGCCAATGGACGTATTGCGCTGGGTATGTGGCAAGGTATTTATTTTTGTGAATTTAGAAACTACGGCGGACCAAGAAATTTAGTTTTGACAATTTGTAGCTAAAAATAACTGTTAAAAATAATTGTAAAAAATAATTATAAAAAAATTTTTATATGAATATATTTTGTATCTTTGCAAAAAATGTAAACAGTTGTTTTGCATTGATAATTAGTAGATTAATCCAATAATTTAGATAATTTTATGAAATTTGTAGTATCAAGTTTAGAATTACTGAACAATTTATCAGCAATAGGTAAAGCCATTGCCAACAAGAGTCAGTATCAAGTTCTCGAATGTTTTCTATTAGATTTACAGGGAACTACATTAAAAATGACTGCTTCCGATTTAGAGGTAACAATGACAACCCAAATGGAAGTAGACTCATCTGGTGGAGACGGAGTTATAGCACTACCGTCAAGAATTTTGCTCGAAACTTTAAGGAATTTTCCGGAGCAGCCTTTAACTTTCAATATCACTGAAGATACGCTTTCTGTGGAAGTAGTTTCAGAGAGAGGAACCAAAAACTTTATCGCATTTCCTGCGGAAGATTTTCCCGTTGTCCCTGAAATTGACGAAGAAGGCTCGAACAAAATTGAACTGTCTGCATCAACTTTGTTGACCGGTATAAACAAAACTTTGTTTGCGACCGCCGACGACGACCTTAGACCCGTGATGAACGGCATCTTAATTGAAATTAAGAACGACCACCTCACTTTTGTCGCTTCTGATTCCCACAAATTAGTCAGGTATAGGCGCGAAGATATCAAGAACGAAATTGATGTTTCGTTTATTTTGCCCAAAAAACCTGCTGGTTTGCTCAAAAGCGTTCTACCAAAAGAAGTTGGTGATGTTACCATTTCTTTTGACGAAAAAAATGCATTCTTTCAGATGCCTAACTATCAATTAGTTTGTAGACTTATCGAAGGAAATTACCCAATGTACAGTGCAGTTATTCCGCAGAACAACACTTACAGAATCATTGTAGACAGAGTTGATTTGTCTAACGCTCTGAAACTTGTTTCGCCTTTTGCAAGTTCCAGTAAACTTGTGAAAATCAGTTTATCAACCGATAAAATGGTGGTCTCTGCTCAAGACTTAGACTTATCTCTGTCTGGTTTAGAAGAACTTAGCTGCCAATATGAAAATGATGATTTAGACATTGGCTTTAAAGTTGCTTTTCTTTCTGATATTTTGGACAACATCAGTTCCGCTGACATCATTGTCGAAATGAACGACCCGACAAGAGCCGCTTTGATTTTGCCTTTTGATAAGCAAGAAAACGAAGACGAATTGATGCTGCTGATGCCAATGCAGATTAATACGTAAGAAATAGGTACATTACGGATATATTCCGTTAATGATTACTGTTTCTATCTTATTTTCTCCAAATGCGTACGGTAGATACGCAAGAGAGGGTATATTTTTCAGAATAAGAATGTTGGCTTTTTTACCTTTGGCAATTGAGCCTAATTCTTTTTCTATGCCCATTGCGTACGCACCGTTGAGAGTAACTGCGTTAATTACTTCTTCGGGTAACATACGATATAGGATGCTACCCATTGAAATAATTAATTGCATATTCCCCGACGGCGAACTGCCCGGATTATAATCTGTTGCCAATGCAATTGGGAGACCCTTTTCTATCATTTTACGTGCAGGAGCATATACCATCCCAAGAAAGAATGCCGCACCGGGTAGTATTGTTGGCATGGTTTCCGAGTTTTTTAAAACCTCAATTTGTGCGTCGCCCGTATATTCTAAGTGGTCAACCGAGAGTGCTTTATATTCTACTCCTACTTCAATCCCGCCCGAATAGTCCAATTCGTTGGCATGAATTTTAGGACTCATTCCTGCAATTATTCCAGCTTCGAGTATTCGTTTTGTTTCGTCAATGGTGAAAAACCCTTTATCACAAAACACATCAATAAAATCGGCAAGATTTTCTTTTTCAATTTCTGGAATCATTTCATTGAGAATCAAATCAATATATTTTTTTCTATCGTTCTTATATTCTTGCGGAATAGCGTGGGCACCTAAAAAAGTTGATTTGATAGTAATATCGCTCTCTTCTTTAAGTCGTTTTATAACTCGCAACATTTTCAGTTCTTGTTGTGTGTCAAGTCCGTAGCCGCTTTTTATTTCGACTGCACCCGTTCCGAATGATTTCATAGTTTTTAAACGTTGCATTGCATCATCAAATAATTGCGATTCCGACGTTTCTTTCATTTTTTTTGCAGAATTTAGGATACCTCCCCCTCGTTTGGCTATCTCTTCGTAACTTAATCCTCTAATTTTATCAATATATTCAATTTCACGCGATTGAGGATAAACAATATGAGTATGCGAATCACACCATGCGGGAAGTACCATTTTGCCGTGGGCATCTATTTCGGGAATATTTTCTATGATTGGACAATTATCCATTATTCCCAAATCTTCAATTATTCCATTTTTAATCAGAATAAAAGAATTGTCTAAATATGGCAGTTGTGCCATACCCTCACCTTTGACCATTTTGCGGTCATTGTTATCGGTCTGATAAATACGACCGATGTTTTTGATTATTAAATTTCCTTTTTTCATTGGGTTATATAGTTATCAGTTTTCAGTAAGTGAATGAGTAAATGAGTAAATGAGTGAATATGTATTTTCAATTCGTAAATCTTTTTAGTTTTTTAGTGTTTAGTACCTTATTTTTGTTATCAATTTTCAGTTATCAGTTTTCAGAAGTGAATGAGTGAATGATAGCATTCCGTGGGAATGCATCGCTTGGTAGAAAAATAAGTTTTTTAAATTATCCTACATTATTCATATTATTAATTTAACGCAAAGTCGCAAAATTGAGAACGCATTAATAGTTTTCAGTTTTCAGTTATTTTTTGTGTTCCTTTGTGGTAAAAAGATATTTTCACTTCTTATGAATAATTCAATATAGTATTAAGCTCATTTGTTCTACAAAACAACCTTAGTAGAAAATCAGTTGTCAGTTTTCAGTAATAAGATTTCAGTATTTAATCTCTAAACTCTAATATCTCACTGCTCATTACTCACTACTCATTACTCATTACTCACTACTCATTACTCACTACTCATTACTCACTACTCACTACTCGCTACTCATTACTCACTACTCATTACTCATTACCCACTACTCACTACTCATTACTCAAATCTCACTACTCAAATATTTCATATTTATTTTTCCCTACAAACAATATCACGGCTTTTTTCAAATCCTTTTTATCTTTCATGTGGTATGAGCCGTTATAATTTTTCAATTGGCTTTTAGCATGCTCTCGCTGCGAAAGGGTAAGTTTTTTTGTTGCTTTAAAATATTTTAGTTCGAAAATCCATTCATATTTGACTTGTGGCATCAAAGGACTACGCATCAAGTAAATATCAATATATCCATTATTTGTTTCTTGTTCGCTAACCGGTACATATACATTACTTTGAAATAAACTATTTAAGAGCATTATTTTGATATATTTTTCGTCAAAATTTTTCAGATCTTGGTTTGATAAGCGGCTAAAAATGTTTCGGACAATATAATCGATGAATGGTTGAGCTTTGCCGTCCATTGCTAATGCGGTCGTTGCGCGTTCAAGTTCGAAAGTATTGATTGTAAAACCTGCATTTTCTTTCGCTAACTTCATTATATATTCCCAAAACACTGTTTTTATGGAATAGTTTGGAATACGTAAATGTACATTCCCAAATGACGGCTTATCAATTGTTAATAATCCTAAATAGAACAATAGAGAAACAAAATATTCATTTTGATTGAGTGCGTCAATAGAAAATTTTGACACTATTTGTGAAACAATGCCTTCGTCTTTAATTATTTGCAAAAGTGTTTCGCGATTTGCTTCGTTATAGGTTAAGCGTTGAATGCGTCCGTAATCGATTTTCAGGTTGTCGTCTATGATTTTTTCAGGTATTTTTTCTTCTTCTATAATTTGTTTAAAGAAATAAATCATCATTGATGGATTGTAAATCCTATCTGTTGCATCTTTATTGAAAAGATAACCGTTGTAATACCATTCCATATCTACATTGATAAAATCTCGGTTTACTCCCGTTTCATCCATTAATTGTTCTACTTCTTGTTTTGTAAAACCAAGCATATTATTATAACGTTTGTTTAGTGTTAGATTTTCGGCAGTATTGAAACCACTTGTGAGGTCGTCAAGCATCACGGGCGAAATACCTGTAATGAAAATCCTATCTACCACTGTTTTAGCACCTTTTTTGAGAGTTTCATAAAAATCACGTACAATGCCGTTGGAACGTACCATCTCTTTATATACCTCATTTACTCCCATTGCAATAAGGTCGTTAGCAAAATGGTCATACTCGTCAATTATTACAAAAATTTTGACCTTTGTGGCTTGAAATGCAACACTTAACGCTCCAATGCCTTCAACTTTGTGATTTCTTAGGTCGTTAATTATCTCTTGGGCATCATCGAAAATTGATGCGTAATTTTTAATGAATTGTATAACAACACTTTGAATATATTGCTTAAAAGAGTTCCTAAAAATGTCGGGGGTATGTGTATCAATACCAGAAAAATCAAACTCCATCATTGCATAAGAATTTTTTCGAGGCGTAGGATTCTTGCCTATATACAAATCGCCAAATAATTTCTGAAACTGAACCTCGCGATTTATATCATAATAACACGACAAAGTAGAAAAGAACAAACTTTTTCCAAACTTACGAGGACGTATGAAAAATTGTGCTTTATTGCTCTCTTTTTCTAATTGTTCTATAAATTTTGTCTTGTCAATGTAGGCAAAATTTTCTAACATTACGCTTTCAAAATTTGCATTTCCGTAAGGTAAACGTTTAATTATTTTTGAATTCATATCGGTTTAATTTTGGGGCAAAAGTATATTTTATTTTTAAATTTTCCAAATAGAAATATAAAAATCAATAAAAAACTACTCACTACTTATTCACTTATTCACTCATTCACTAATATCTATACAAATCCGATTTATAAGGACCTTGCACGGGAACGCCAATGTAGTCTGCTTGTTCGGGAGTTAATTGTGTAAGTTTAGCGCCTAATTTATCTAAATGGAGGCGGGCAACTTCTTCGTCTAAATGTTTTGGTAATGTATAAACTCCGAGTTCATATTTTTTTGTCCAAAGTTCTATTTGTGCCAAAGTTTGATTAGTGAACGAATTACTCATCACAAAACTGGGATGTCCGGTTGCGTTGCCAAGATTCACTAACCGTCCACGTGAAAGCAAAATGATACAATGTCCGTCTGGGAAAATAAATTGGTCGACCTGTGGTTTGATATTAATTTCTTTAATTCCTGGGAATTTTTCCAATTTTTCTACCTGAATTTCATTGTCGAAATGTCCGATATTGCAAACAATAGCAGTATCTTTCATTTTTTCCATGTGGTTGCATGTAATAACGTCTTTATTTCCAGTTGCAGTAACAAAGATATCGGCTTCAGAAATAACATTATCTAATTTATCGACTTTGTAACCTTCCATTGCTGCTTGTAATGCACAAATAGGGTCAATTTCGGTAACAATCACTCTTGCGCCAAAACCGCGCATACTTTGTGCGCACCCTTTGCCCACGTCACCATATCCGCAAACGACAACTGTTTTTCCAGCGACCATAATGTCAGTTCCGCGCTTAATTCCGTCAGCAAGGCTTTCACGACAACCGTATAAATTGTCAAATTTAGATTTAGTAACCGAATCATTAACGTTAATGGCGGGGAAAAGCAATTCGCCTTTTTCCATCATTTGATAAAGACGATGAACTCCCGTTGTGGTTTCTTCGCTAACTCCTTTTAGTTTAGATGCCACATTTTGCCAGCGATTTGGGTTGTTTTTATACAATTGTCCCATTAATTTCATTAGTTCAATAAAATCTTCGCCTTCGTTTGAGTAATCATTTTCGAGGATTTTTGGGTTCTTTTCAATTTCGACTCCTTTGTGTATCATAAGAGTAGCGTCACCACCGTCATCAACAATGATGTCGGGTCCAGTACCGTTTCCAAAGTCGAGTGCTTTTTCGGTACACCACCAATATTCTTCTAATGTTTCACCTTTCCAAGCGAAAACGGGTACTCCAACGGTTGCTATTGCTGCTGCTGCGTGGTCCTGTGTCGAATAGATGTTGCAACTTGCCCAGCGTACCGTTGCGCCAAGTTCGACCAATGTTTCAATAAGCACTGCCGTTTGAATGGTCATGTGCAAAGAACCGGTGATTTTTGCTCCTTTTAAGGGCTTTACGGCTCCATATTTTTCTCGAAGTGCCATCAATCCGGGCATCTCTTTTTCAGCCAAAAGAATCTCTTTCCTTCCATATTCGGCTTCTTTAATATCTTTTATTTTATAATCCATAATTTAAATGGTTTAACTTCCTATCCGTACTCCCGCAATCTATGAGGAATGAAGAGGAAAATATAATTTATCTAATTCTATCTGTTTTATTAAATCTTTCAGGTTTGGAAAATGAATTTCGTCCCGTATCTTTTCAACAAACTCTATTTCAATGTTTTCGTAATAAATATTTTCATCAAAATCTAAAATATGCACTTCGATGGAACTATGTCTGTTTTTTTTCACAATTGTCGGACGAAAACCAATGTTAGCCATTCCTTTATAAGTTTTATCCCTGACTTTGACGTAACAAGCGTAAACTCCATTTGCTGGAACAAGTTTTTTCGGTTCGCTAACCGATAAATTAGCCGTTGGAAATGATAATTCTCGCCCAATTTTGTCGCCTTCAATAACTTTTCCTTCTATCGAATAGTTGTATCCGAGTAATTTATTTGCTTGTTGAATATTCCCTTTTAAGAGTAA
Organism: Marinilabiliaceae bacterium; assembly: GCA_009777175.1. Taxonomy (GTDB): domain Bacteria; phylum Bacteroidota; class Bacteroidia; order Bacteroidales; family Marinilabiliaceae; genus WRMI01. The sequence goes on along the minus strand of WRMI01000049.1, from coordinate 5,895 downwards.
GTCTCTGATTTTTGTGGAACTTGGAATTAAGTTGGAAATATCAATCAATGCGAATTTATCTAATCCAATATTAAATTTTTTACAAATTTTTTCCAATTTGCCAAAAGATATGCCTCCTTTTCCAAATCTGTGATTATTTCCAATAACTAATCTACTAACATTCAATTGTTTAACAAGAAATTCTTCAATAAATTGTTCTGCGGTCAAAGAGGCTATTTCAAATGTAAATGGGAGTATTAGAATATTATCGATTTCGAGACGGGCTAATTGTCTCATTTTTTCGCTCTGCGTTGTTAAAAGTTTTAATTTTCCTTTATCTTGACTAAGCACTATCCGAGGATGAGGATAAAATGTTAATATTAGAGATTCTTTATTGTATAATTTGGCAAGTTCGGCTGTTTTGTTTAATAATGCAACATGTCCTGTATGTACGCCGTCAAAAATGCCAATTGTTACGACGGGTGTTATTCCACGTAAATCACGAATCGTTTCCTCTAACGGAAATGAATTATTATCTAACGAAGTCTCTAATTTTATGTTATCTGTTGAATAATGAATTTTCATAATTTTTCATAAAAACTAACGCAAACTATCTTCTCTCAATAAATTGTCTCAACTCATCTTTTGAATTGGTATATGAAAAAACTTCATTTATTTGAAAATAATTACTTTTATCTACGCAAGAATTGTAGGCATATTTTGCATATTCTAATTTTGATTGTTCATAAGCAAAAAGTTTGCAAATTTGAATAATTTGTGAAACACAAAGGTAATTAGAATTGGAAATTTGCTTTGCCGTACTTAATTTTGAGCTCTCGAAGGAATCGCTTTTGATAACCGATAATGCCTTATTAAAATCATTCGCTTGCATACATGGAATAGGCTTCGTATTTCCGGGATTAACAACGTACCCTTGATTTCCACCATATCCTTGATTATTTCCATACCCACGTCCACCTTGATTTTGATATCCACGGTATGAATTTCCTCGATTTTGATTTTGTCCATAGTTGGCATTTTGATTAAAACCGGGATACAAAAATTGTTGATAATCAGAATAATAACTATAATTCGGCAGAATTAAATTTTGAACTAATGCATGATTGGACTGAACATTAGTTTTTCCAAACTGATAATTATTTTGCCTGTCGTGGCTAACCAAATAATTATTTTGATTTGATTGATTATAAATTTGTATCGTTTGCCCAACACAATTATAATCAGCGTTATCCATCTCAACCCTAACTTTGTATGTTTTGAATTCTAAACCTTGTATCCGAATAGAGTTTGTGGAATATTCATTTTGCAAAACATCGTCAATAAAAAGCCAAAAATTTTGATTGGAGGATGTTATCGTAAAAATACCATTTTGAGCGTACGCCCATAAAGCGATGAAACTACATACTATTAATAAAAAAGTTCTTTTTTTCATAAATTTTATTTTTTAATATTTTAATTTTTTTATAACGTGAATATATTATTTTTATTATTTTTATCCTGTTTTTTGGACACGAATCTGTTTATTATTAAACGTATTTAAATATTGAATTTATAAAAATATTACTAATGTTATGTTAATTGTAAAATTGCATATTTTCAGATTCCTCATTTCACTTCGTTTCATTCGGAATGACGAATTATACTTTGGGGTAGTTCAGGTTCCGCTGCGGCAGCGTCGCAGCGGAAACATGCCACATTAAAGGAATGAAATGGTCATTCCGAGCGTAGCGAGGAATCTTGGTCTGCGTCATTTTACACATAACTTTACACTAATTTGTACACGCAAAATTTTATAAACAAACTTTTTTCATTTTATTTGCATAATTCATTGAACATGAAATTATCTTTTGACCACAAAGGAACACAAAAAATAACTGAAAACTGAAAACTATTAAAACTGAAAACTATTAATAACTGAAAACTGAAAACTATTAATGCGTTCTCAACTTTGCGACTTTGCGTTAAAACAAATATTATTAAAAATCAGGGTTAACCTCTAATATCTAAACTCAAAACTCTAATGTCTACACTCTACACTCTAATATCTTTAAACTCCTCGCAAAATATCTAAAAATTCTTTTTGTTGTTCATATTTAAAGAAAAACTCGATTAATAATTTATCGACAATGCTATCTCCATCTGGATAAAGTCTCATTTTTCTTAAAACGTTTGCAACAAACAAGTAATGTGTTGTGTTACTGCTTTGTTCTGCAAAATCTTTCACTTTAATAGTTATTGCTGTTATCATTTTTTCTGCAAAATGTGGCATTAATTCTCTCTCGTACTTAAAAATAGTGTCAATGTTTCCTTTACAAACTAATTCCCAAAGAGCGTCCCACATTTCTTCATTAATGAAAATCCATGCTTTAATATTGTTGATGCCACCGTATCTTTTAGGTTCGTGGAACGAGGCAACAATTCGTCTCAAAGTTGTGTCCCATTCATCGGGGTGAGTATACCTTTTTAAAACTAAAAAATATCTTCGGGGGTCATAACCGTGGTAAAACAAATCTTCTGCAAGCAAAATTATGTTTTCAATTTCATTTTGGTCAACATAAACGTCTAATAAGAGGTCTTTCCATTCGTTTTCTAGCTTTTGCGAGTGCTCTTTTTCCGCTAATATCAGTCCTTCTTTTAAACACTCGGCAACTTTCTGAATCTCGCCATTATCAATTAGCCTTCCAATTTTATATTTTCTGATTTCGGGGATTTCGATATTTTCGTCAATACATTTTTCGGCTTCTGAAATTTTTCCATTTTCTATCAACAACTCAATTTTTGTATGAATATGAACAGTTTTTTTCCAACTTTCAGAACTCGAAATTTTTTCTTCTAAAAGATGCAACCCATCTTCAAAAGATGACAATTGCATTGATAATAACAATAATAATCCATTTATATCTCCTAAATCAAAATCTTCGTAGATGCTATTTTGAACTAATCTGTTTATTACGTTTAATGCGTTAACTTTAACATCCTTAGGACATTCAAGCTCGTTCTTAAAAATATCTAACAAAAGTGAGACAGATTTTTGACATTCATTGGAAATAATGCCTTCTAAATCATCGTAATTTTCGTACAAGTTGCCTATTGTTTCAACTATTGCTAATAGTTCGAGGACAGCGGCATTATAATTTTTATTGTCCAAATTTTGAATTATTTCTTTTTGAGATAAATCAAGCATTCCTGCGATGCTCATCTCTTCGGAATAGTAACCTTGTTTGTTGTAACAGCGGAACGGGTAAGAAAAACATTTACCTATTTTTGTTTTAAATTGACGATATTCCATAATCGATATTTACAAATTTTATACAAAGGTAATTATTTTTTTTTAAAACAATTTTGTTTATGATTTTTTTTATTGTTTTTTCTCAAATTTTTTCTCAATTCTTTTTCTTTTTTTTTGAAAAAAATGAACTGCCAATGCAGCCCCAAAAAAAATTATAAAGCTGATTTTTTTTTATTATTTTATTTTATTACCTTTGCATTTTCAAAAAAGAGAAAAAATAGTGGTTAGTGATTAGTGGTTAGTGATTAGTGGTTAGTGATTAGTGGTTAGTGATCAGTAATTAGTGAATGAGTAAATGAGTAAATGAGTGAATGAGTGTAGGGGCAAACCTGCGTGTTTTCCCACCATGTTAGTAGAAAAAATGAGTAAATTAGAATAATAACAAAAACACTGTACACCGTGTACCCTGTACCGTACACCGTGTACCTTTAAAAAAATAGAAACCAATGAAAATAGAAACGGTCAATATACCTGATTTGTATATAATTAAACCTACTGTTTACGAGGACAGTCGTGGTTTTTTTTATGAATTGTACAACCAAAAACGATTTTCTAATGAAAATTTTGAAAATATTTTTGTTCAAGACAATATTTCATTGTCGCAAAAAGGAACTATTAGAGGGCTTCATTATCAGTTAAATCCATTCTCGCAAGCAAAACTAGTAACTGTTATCAAAGGCAAGGTATTAGATGTGGTTGTTGATTTACGAAAAAAATCGCCCACTTTTGGAAAATGGTTTTCAGTCGAATTATCTGAGCAAAACAGATGGCAGTTGTTGATTCCCAAAGGTTTTGCTCATGGCTTCTCCGTTTTAAGTAAAGAAGCATTGTTCTTATATAAGTGTGATAATGAATATAATAAAGAATGTGAAAGAGGTATAAACATTTTTGACACTTATTTGAATATCGATTGGAAAATATCAAAAAATGAAGCTGTAGTTTCAGAAAAAGATTTTGCATTACCTCTCTTTTCAGAAGCAGAATTTAATTTTTGAAAATATGAACAAGTTGCAAAAATTCGCTGAAATGTCAAACTTTCAGCACGTTATTCAGCCTAAGTTTGATGATGTTTTTAGAAAAAATTATTTCTTGAAAGGAAAATGGAACGAACTATTTTTTAAAAACAACAATCCAATCGTACTTGAGCTTGGTTGCGGAAAAGGGGAATATTCGGTTGCATTAGCAAAAGTAAATCAAAATAAGAACTATATCGGAATCGACATAAAAGGAGCAAGAATATATACAGGCGCATTGAAATCATACCAAGAAGGATTAAAAAATGTTGCTTTTGTCAGAACGCATATCGAAATGGCTGACTCATTTTTTTCGCAAAATGAAATTGACGAAATTTGGCTCACCTTCCCCGACCCACAAATGAGTAAAACAAGAAAAAGATTAACATCTACAAATTTTCTAACCCTTTATTCTAAATTTCTCAAGCAAAATGGTGAAATTCATCTCAAAACAGATAGTAATTTCCAATTTTCTTATACAATGGCGCTTATTCAAGAGAACAACTTTAAAATTATCGAAAAGTATGATGATGTCCATAGCCAAATTTCATCGGACAACATATTGAAAATCAAAACATATTACGAAGAGCGTTTTATTGGACATGGAGTCCTTATTAAATATTGTCGTTTTATTCCCGATTTTTCAAAACCTTTGCTTGAGCCCGATGTAGATATTCAACGAGATATATATCATAATGTGGGGCGAGGAGTAAAGTTGTACGGTAAATAGTGGTTAGTGATTAGTGGTTAGTGGTTAGTGGTTAGTGGTTAGTGATTAGTGGTTAGTATCAAGTAATTAGTGCATCTTTGTGTAATTTGTGGCTAAAAAACCTTTGTTTTCAAAAACTTTATATTTTAATAAATTCAATTACCAAAACCTTTGCTGTGCCCTTGTGGTAAAAAAGAATCTAAACGCAAAGAGGCAAAAATAGTGGTTAGTGATTAGTGGTTAGTGGTTTAAAACTAACCTTTTGTGTGCCTTTGTGGTAAAAAAGAATCTAAACGCAAAGAAGCAATAATTCGTGTTTTCGTGTATTTCAATAAATTCAATAACAAATTCGTGGCTGAAAAATAACTTTGTGCGACTTTGTGAAAAAACCATTGTGTTCCTTCGTGGTAAAAAAATAGTGGTAAATAGCAGTTAGAAAATAAATAAATTCCTAACAGTTCACTATAATTGTTTCTATTTTTCCATTGAAAATTTTTTTATTGATAGAATTATTAAAAATATTAAAAATATTATTAACTTTGCGCCGCAAAAAAATAAAAAATAATTAATACGCTATATGGCAAAAATAAATAGATTTCAACAATGAGCTCACCACTAAAATTTCTCAACCCCAAAGTACACAAAGTAACAAGTTGATATGTTCATATTTTACGCTTTGCGTACTTTGTGAAATCACTTTGTGACCTTTGTGGTAAAGCAAAATGACCTTTCGGAAGAAACAATAGGATAAATCAAAAATAATTACTAATTTTGTTTTCTAATTAAAATTATAATAAATAATGATGAAGCGAATAATCTTAATATCAATGGTTTGCATATTTATGCAAACTTTGTTGGCACAATCGCCGACAGAAGTAAAAACT
>WRMI01000048.1 GCA_009777175.1 Marinilabiliaceae bacterium | reverse complement strand
TTCAGTATTAAGTATTCAGTATTCAGTATTCAGTATTTAGTATTTAGTATTCAGTATTTAGTATTCAGTATTCAGTATTCAGTATTCAGTATTCAGTATTTAGTATTGAGTATTCAGTATTTAGTATTCAGTATTCAGTATTTAGTATTCAGTATTCAGTATTCAGTATTCAGTATTTGGTATCTCACTACTCGAATCTCACTACTCATTACCCACTACTCGCTACTCACTACTCGCTACTCGCTACTCACTACTCACTACTCACTACTCGCAACTCACTACTCACTACTCGCTACTCAAATCTGAAATCTCATTTTTTTAATAAAATATTTAAATAAATCTCCTCGGTGTTCATAATTTTTAAAAAGGTCGAAGCTTGCACAGGCGGGTGAAAGTAGTACTGTTTCTCCAATTTCTGCTATTTTAAATGCTATATCAATTGTTTCTTCCATACTTTTAGTTTCTTTTATAATTGGCACAATTCCTGTAAATGAGTTCAAAAGTTTTGAGTTGTCAATTCCGAGACAAATTAAGGCTTTTACTTTGTTTTTAGCCAAATCGAAAAGAGAGCTGTAGTCATTTCCTTTATCGGTACCGCCTGCAATCCAAATAATAGGCTCGATAATGCTATCCAATGCATACCAAACGGAATCGATATTTGTTGCTTTTGAATCGTTGATGAATGTTACACCATTAATTTTATCAACAAATTCCAATCTATTTTCAACTCCCTGAAAATCAGATAATCCTTTAATGACATCCTCTCCAGGAACATCGGCCAACAATGCTGCCAATCCCGCACACATAGCATTGTAATTATTGTGTTTACCTTTTAAAGATAAAGAATCGAAATCAATTTCAAACCTCTTATTTTTAAACCAAAAAACGATTTTATTTTCATCTATCCATGCAGAATTTTTAACGCTGAAAGACACAGGATAACCACGTTTAATCATTAATTTCGTTAAATTGTTTTTAATTGTTTGGTCATCTAAATTAAAAATAAAAGAATCTTTATCTCTCTGATTTTGGGTAATCTTAAATTTTGAATTTGTATATTTCTGAAAATCATTTTCATACCTATCTAAATGGTCAGATGTAATGTTTGTCAAAACAGCAATATCGCAAATAAAATCGTACATATCGTCTAATTGAAAACTACTCAATTCAATAACGGCGATTTTGGGGTCACGTTCTGAAACTACTCGTGCAAAACTTGTCCCGATGTTTCCCGTTAGAACAACATCTTTTCCTGCTTTTTTCAAAATATGATATATCCATGTAGCTGTTGTAGTTTTTCCGTTACTTCCTGTAATGCCTATTTTCAGCGCATTTGAATAACGTCCTGCAAATTCAATTTCGGAAATAATTGGAATACCTTTTTGACGTATTTTTTTAATAATTGGAACATTTTCAGAAATACCGGGGCTTTTGATAATTTCTGCAGCATTTAAAATCCGTTCTTCAGAATGTTTACCTTCTTCAAGGGGTATATTATTCATTTCCAAAACTTTTTTGACTTCGGATGAAATTGTTCCGCTATCGGATATAAACACGCGAATATTTTTGGCTTTTGCCAATAAGGCAGCACCTACTCCGCTCTCGCCAGCTCCTAGAATAATTATCTCGTTCAATTTTTTTAGTTTTTAGTTTTCAGGTAAAATTTCGGGGTGCAAAAATAGAAAAAAATATCTGAAAAACAGATAAAAAAAACAATATTAACTGATTAAATTTTAATACAACATATATACTATTGAATTTCAATGTTTTAAAAAAATAATTTTAGTAGAAAAAAAGTATTAAGGTTGTTAATCAAACAAAAGTAATATTTTCTGAATTAATTTATTTTTGAATAAATATTCAATAAAAAAAACAAACATCAGCCGAGTTGCAAAGTTAAATTTATATGGGATTAATTTGTTGCCGGCAAATTTGCTTGGCATTACCAATAGCATTGCCGAACTGAAAGCACTTGACAAAATCCGCAAACGTGATTTTCAAGAGATTTTTACAAAATTGGAAAGCATAGCCAAAGTACAATCGGTCAAAGGCTAAAATGCCATTGAAAATATCATTACCACCGGTTGCCAACGAAACGGTTATAGCGCATGCGCTGGTGTAGCTCCGCATAAAGTATGTACAAATTTGGTGTTTTTGGTCTGCGACAACGACCATCAACTACAGTCTGCGCCAAGCCTATGGGAGGTTATGAAATTGGCGTTAATCCGTCTATTTCAATATATTCCATAACAAATTCGTGGCTAAAAATAAAAAGACCAATAAAAAAAGAGAGCACATTTAAGTACTCTCTTTGTTATTAAAATTTTCCGTAATTTAGAGGAAAATCATTTCACAGAATCACTCAATTCGCTACCAGCTTTGAATTTTACAACTTTTTTAGCTTCGATTTTGATTTCTTTACCTGTTTGAGGATTACGTCCCGTGCGGGCACTTCTTTCAACTACGCTAAAAGAGCCAAATCCAACTAAGCCAAGGCGGTCGCCGCCTTTTAAAGCTTCGCCAGTTACTTTGATGAAAGCGTCTATTGCTTTCTTAGAATCAACTTTTGTAAGTCCTGATTCTGCTGCCATTGCATCAACTAATTGTGCTTTGTTCATGATAAAAAATTAATTAAAGTTTAAAACTTAAGTTTTTAAAACCAAAGTGCAAAAGTAGAATTTTTTTTTTTATTCACAAAATAAAAAACAAAAAAATGCAAAAATTTCTTTGTTTTTTTTTAATTTATCAGTTTTTTTGCCTTTTTTGTTAAAAATTGTTAATAAAATTTGAGGTTTTTATATGATTGATTTGATTTTTGGGAGGGCGATTTTTCGTAAAATAAAAAATTGTCTCGCCCGAAAAATATTTTCAGGCTGTTTTTTATTTTTTTTATTTAGTATTTATTATAAAAAATTTTACTACTTTTGCGGCGGATTTTTAACATAAAAAACCTCTATTATGGAACAAAACTTATCTGTAATAAACGATTTGCTGCCTATTTTGACAACAAGTGAAACAGGAGTTTGGATTTGCGATGTAAATACTAAAAAATTGCAGTTCAAAAATGATTTTTTTAATATCCTTGATATAAAAAAAGATGGATTTGATTTTTCTACTCTTGAGGAACTCCAAAGCCTTATTAGTCAGGAAGATAGGCAAATTTTTGATGATGCCTTTAATAATGCTGTTTTAGGTAAAACAGCGTCTATTAATTATTGCTGCCTCAACAAAGATGGCTTAAAAGTAAAATTTGAAACTACTTTTTTAAATTGTAATGACGGAGTTGTTGCGTGTACCGTAAACATAAGCGAGAAACAACAAAACCACGATTGGGAAAAACAGTATCGAACGCTCGTTAATGCATTATTTCCTAATTTTATTTTTGTTTGGGACAAAGATTTTTATTATTTGGATGTTATTATCCCCGATGGTTTACGCTTGTTTCACACAAGAGAAGAACTGATTGGACAAGATGCACGTCAATATTATACAAAAGAAGTTAGCGATTTACTAATTGCCAACATACAAGAATCTTTGCGAACCAACAAACCTAAAGATGTCGAACATCATATTGAATTGCACGGAACACGCTATTTTTATCAGACCCGCATTGTCCCTATTGATGGCGAGAGAGCGTTCTGTCTTATTCAAGATATTGGCGATAGAGTTAGGCGAATGGAAGAACTCCTCACACAGCGACATCGAGCCGAAGAATCAAGCCGACTGAAAAGCATCCTGATTGACAATATGAGCCATGAAATACGTACACCCCTTAACGGAATTGTTGGTTTTTCAGAATTACTACTTGACGAACAGGATTACGATATACGTAAAAATTATTTAGAAATAATTCGTGGAAATAATACCATGTTGTTGCAAATTATTAATGATATACTTGATTTATCTCGGCTTGATTCAAGTTTGTATGAGTTCGTTTTTGAGGATGTCGATATTGATGCAATGATAAAGGAAGTTACCGAACTTTATACAACGCTTAAGAAACCTGAAATTCAGTTACTTATAGAAAAACCCGATACAGAAATTCGTGTAATGACCGATGCCAATCGTATGAAACAAGTAATCTATAACCTCGTTACTAACGCATTGAAATTCACAAAACAAGGGTCTGTAACTTTGAAAGTTGAAGAAAAAGATGATTTTTTGACATTTTCAGTCATTGATACAGGTAGTGGTATCCCAGAAGATAAAATAGATACTATTTTTGAACGTTTTGAAAAATTAAGCCGACTTACGCAAGGTACAGGGTTAGGGCTTTCAATTTGCAAATCCATCGTTGAACGTTTGGGCGGAAAAATTTGGGTAACATCTAAAATTGACGAAGGAAGCACTTTTTCTTTTACTATTCCTTATAGAAACGTTCTAAACCCAGAAACAATAGGAGACACACACGAACTTATGGCTAACAAGCGGAAAAAAGTTATGGTGGTAGAAAAATCAAAAGAAGACATTCAGCACATTAATACTATTTTATCAAAAAAATATGATGTTATTGAAATTACTGATTTTGATAAAATTGTCAGCACATTTATATTAAATCAACCAAATCTTGTCTTAATGAGTATGGAGGCAAGTAGCAAAAAAGAAATCATAACAAAAATCAAAGCGTTAACCCCAACAATTCCTATAATTGCAATAACAACGAGCGACTTTTATTATGACCAGCGTTTGGCAATAGAAAATGGATGTACCGATGTAATTGTTAAACCATTTTCACCCAGCAAGTTAGAAGAATTGATTATGGCATTTATTTTTTAAAATAAGAATTAAATTTTGACAATATAAAAATTTGTTATACTTTTGCGCCCCCATTTTTGAGGGAATCGTGTGATGGGAGATTAAGAACATCATTCGACACTTAATTTTGAGTAACACTAATTTAGTAAAAATGCAAAAAATTGAAATTAAGGCGTTTAAACGCCAAGACTTAGGAAAAAAAGCTACAAAAGAGCTTAGAAAAGAAAATAATGTACCCGGAGTTCTTTACGGAGGTACTGAAAATGTTCATTTTTTTTCACCCGAAAATGAACTGAAAAAAATAATCTATACGCCTCACGTTTATATTGTGGAATTGAACGTTGATGACAAAAAGTATGACGCTGTTATTAAAGACATTCAATTTCATCCCGTAAACGACAACATCCTGCATATAGATTTTCTTCAAATATTTGAGGAAAAACCCGTTACAATTGAAATACCAATTAAAATTGAAGGACTCGCAGAAGGAGTTAAAGCAGGTGGAAAATTACAGATTGGACAAAGAAAACTTTTAGTGAAAGGATTAGCTAAAAATTTACCCGACGAACTTAACGTTGACGTATCATCGTTAGGACTCGGTAAAAGTATTTTAGTTGGCGACGTAGATTTTCCTGATTTAACGCTACTTAACTCAAAAATTTCTGTTATAGTTTCAGTAAAACTTACTCGCGCCGCACGTTCTGCTACCCCGCAACAACAAGAAAAATAATTTTTAAAATGTTCAATTTTTTTTTCAATAAAAAAAAGAACACTATTCAGTCCGAAATGAAATATCTCATTACAGGTCTGGGAAACATTGGTAGCGAATATGCCAACACAAGACATAATATTGGTTTCGAAATTGTAAATGCCTTCGCAAAAGAGTATTCAGTTACCTTTGAGGCGGCTCGCTACGGTGCAGTTGCTGAATGCAAATTCAACGGAAAGATTCTAATTCTTTTGAAACCATCTACTTATATGAATCTTAGTGGAAAAGCGGTAAATTATTGGTTAAAAAAAGAAAAAATCAGCGAAGATAATCTCTTAATTATCAATGACGATTTAGCGTTGCCCTTCGGAAGATTGCGACTCAAACCTAACGGTAGCCCCGCAGGACACAATGGTTTAAAAAATATTCAAGAAATTTTAGGACATAATAACTTTGCACGACTTCGTTTTGGAATTGGTAATAATTTTTCTCAAGGACGACAAATGGATTATGTTCTTGGTCCATGGTTAGACGACGAAACCGCAGCACTACCCGAACGCATTACGCAAGCCGTGGAAATTATCAAAAGCTATTTAACCATAGGTACTGAAAAAACCATGAACTTATTTAATAATAAGTAAATTTGAGCGCATTTCTAAAAGTGTTCTCTACCACAAAGTACACAAAGAATGCACAAAGAATGCACAAGTTGATATATTTTGATATTTAACACATTGCTTACTATCAGAACTCTTGACTTGGCATTTGCTATTAAATTAAATTAAATTGCAGGATATTACAAAAATGTTACCAAAAAATAACTGTAAACTGAAAACTGAAAACTGAAAACTATTAATGCGTTCTCTACTTTGTGACTTTGCGTTAAAATAAATAATACGTATAATGTAGGCTAAATAAACCTAAAAAGAAAATATCTTTTAACCACAAAGGAACACAAAGGTTTCACAAAGGACACAATTTTTCTTTTTTTGCGTTCTTTGCGTTCTGAACTTCAGATTACCTGACCTCTGGGGAAATCAAAATGTCCCCTTTTTAAGATTATCATTTTGTAGGTGATTTATAAAAAATTAAAAAATTAAAAAAATATTTATGCCAAAAATTATTAAATTCTTAATAATTAATCATATACAAAAATAACATAAATAAAAATTAAAAAAAAATTAAAAAAAAAGATAATTTATTTTGCAGTTTAAAAAAAAGGAAGTACTTTTGTCGCCGGGTGAGTCCTATGCGACCTGCTCCCGGGTGAATTCCCCCAGGACTTGACGGTAGCAAGGGTAATCGGTTGAAGCGGTGCGATATAGGTAGCTTGCCCAGCTGCCGATGTAGCTCAGTTGGCCAGAGCAGCTGATTTGTAATCAGCGGGTCGGGGGTTCGAATCCCTCCATCGGCTCCCTGAAAATCAGAGGTTTACAGAAAAAAATGTGAGCCTCTTTTTTTTATACGTCCACAATTTGCCTGCAACTCGGCTGATGTTTTTTTTTGACGGCTTCACAGGTCTTGCCCCGTTGTTGTAAATGTTTATCAAACTTTGCTTTACGCACTGTCCTCACCACACTTGCAGCCAACGTGTTGGCGGCTTGGCGCAGGCGGTGGCTAAAAGTGAATGCTGTGGTGCTAAACACACCAAATTTATACAAAACTTTCTGCGGTGATACACCACCCCCTGCGCTAAATGATATATTGAACTTGTTGAAATACCTCTCCGTGTGGTGCTGGTGTATTCCCTTATTTAATAGTTACTTTATTAAAAATTTTTTTCAAGTTTTCCACACTGAATTTATTTTATATTTCTCATAACAATTACCTTGGCGCAAAATCGATTGTCGCATTTTTCACCACAATATAATCTCAAATTCCGCCAGTCAGGCTTTTTTTATTGTTGGAGTTTTGATAACACTAATTTTCAGAAATTTAAACCTAATTTTTTCCCAGCAAAACAACCTCAGTAGCCAATAATGTTAATCATATACAACCTGTCATTGCGGGCTTGACCCGCAATCCCCTCAATAATCAGGGGATGCTGAAACAAGTTCAGCATGACATGTGTGGGTTATACCATTCTCTACTGAGGTTGTTTTGTTTGGTGAATTAGGTAAAAATTAGGTTTTTTTTTGTCGCAAATTTGCGACAATCGATTTTGCGCCAAGTCAGATGTTCTGAAGTTAGAGTTATGAATCTGATCCGTCAGTTTTTTTTGTCTACATTATTTTATTCACTACAAGTGGTCTGATAATTCCAAAATCCGCACTCAATAGGACCGTTCAATAAATAGTGTTTTTTAGCAGGTTTGGGGTCAATAAGTTCTAAGGCATCAAAACTAGAACTTAAAACCCATACATTCCAATTTTCGAAACTTCTTTTTATTTTAGTTCCGATATCAACGTATAATTTCCCCAGATTAACTTTCAATCTTTCGTTATAAGGCGGGTTGATGATAAGAGTACCTGTTTTTGCGGTTGGTCTTGTTTCTTTGAAAGAGGCGAGTTTAAAATCGATGTATTGTTTAAGTCCAAAATCTAATGCCGCTTGCCGTGCGATGTCAATGGCATCCATAGAAATATCGCTTCCATAAATTCTAATCTTAGGAACAATGATTTTGTTTTTAGCTTCTTCGACAATTCTTTGCCACAATGTTTCGTCATAATTACGCCACCTCATAAAACCAAACTCTTTTCGTATTAAATTCGGAGGAATATTTGCTGCAATCATTGCTGCTTCCATTACAATTGTACCTGAGCCACACATAATATCCATAAAGTTAGTTTCTCCAGTCCAACCCGAAATCATAATCATGCCAGCGGCTAATGCCTCATTTATAGGGGCTTCGAGGGTGTGAGTTCGGTATCCTCTACGGTTAAGAGTTTCACCGGAACTGTCAAAAGAAATTGTGATTTTGTCCTCAGAAATATGCAGATTTATCAATATTGTAGGTCTCAGTAAATCAATTGATGGACGCTTCCCCGTCATATCGCGGAAATAATCACAAACAGCATCTTTTGCACGTAAAGCAGCGAATTTTGAGTGTTTAAAAAAACGTGAATTAACAACAGCATCGATAGCAAAAGTATCATCAACGCTCATATAATGCGACCAATCAAGCTTTTTTACTTTTTTATAAAGTTCATCTTCATTTCGAGCATCGAAGGAAGTTACATATTCCAAAATTCTGACTGCACTTCTCGAATGTAAGTTAGAACGGTACATCACTTCCTTGTTGCCATCAAAAGATACGGCTCTTTTAAGGATTTTTATGTTGGTGGCACCAACTCCTTCAAGTTCTTTGGCAAGAACTTTTTCCAAGCCATGAAAGGTTTTTGCTGTTAGTTTCATCTGTTTTTATTCTTTAGCCACTAATTTCACGAATTTACAATAATTATTTAGAAAGTTCAACCATTATTTTTTAACCACAAAGTACACAAAGGTTTCACAAAGTACACAAAGGTTAGTTTTTTAACCACTATTTTGCGTCATTTACTTAAAGATAAAACTAAACGCAAAGGCGCAAAGTTGAGAACGCAAAGGTAGCAGAGTTTTTTAAAAACATTTACCCATTCACTCAAATCTCACTACTAACCACTAACCACTAACCACTAATCACTAACCACTAAACCACTCTCCCAACGCTCTCTGCCTCAACGGTTTTATCAATTTTCTTTATTAATCCTTTAAGAACGCTACCGGGTCCTATTTCAACAAAATTAGTTGCGCCGTCAGCAATCATATTTTGGACAGTTTGTGACCAACGAACCGGAGAAGTTAATTGTGCTATCAGATTTTCTTTAATATCAATAGGATTAGAAAAAGGTTTCGCATTGATATTCTGATATATAGGACAAACAGGCTCTTTAAAAGGAGTTTTTTCTATTGCTTTTGCCAATTGAGCTCGTGCGGGCTCCATTAACGGAGAATGAAACGCTCCTCCGACAGAAAGTTTAAGTGCTCTTTTAGCACCTTTTTCGGTAAGTTTTTCACAAGCTTCGTCAATGCCTTTGAAAGAACCTGAAATAACCAATTGACCAACACTGTTATAATTTGCAGGAACAACAACTTCACTAATTGATGCGCAAACTTCTTCAATAATATTGTCGTCGAGTCCGACTATTGCAGCCATTGTAGATGGTTCGGCTTCGCAAGCTTTTTGCATCGCTAATGCTCTTTGAAAAACCAATTTCAGACCATCTTCGAAAGCGAGAGCGCCTGCGGCTGTTATAGCAGAAAATTCTCCTAACGAATGACCCGCAGTCATTGATGGTTGAAATGTATCCAATATTTTTGTTAAAATTACTGAGTGTAGAAAAATTGCGGGCTGAGTAACTTTTGTTTGTCTCAAATCTTCTTCTGAGCCTTCAAACATCAAATCTGTAATCCTAAAACCAAGTATTTCATTAGCAAACTCGAACAACTCTTTTGCCTTGGGAGAATTGTCGTATAAATCTTTGCCCATTCCTACAAATTGTGCTCCCTGACCGGGATAAACGTACGCTATTTTCATTGTCTATTATTTTTTTGGAAAACGCAAAAATTAATAAAATATTGTTTTTATAAATCCGCAGGAAACGAAACACCAATTTGTTTTCTTATTTCATCAATAATTTCAATTGTTTCCAAAGAATTTTGATGGCTGTTTATTTCAGATTCTATTTTACCCGCTATGATAAGGTCTATAAATTCTTTTATTTCATGAAAATAGTCATCAAAGTCTTGGATAGGAAATAGATATTCTTTTTTATCTCTATCTCTATATTTCAAACTAATTTCTTTCATATAGTTGATTTTATCAATAATGATATATCCATCTTCACCCTGTATTTCAGAGGGGAGTGAAGAATCGGATATTTTAGAATAGATAACCGTTGCGTTCATTCTGTCGTACTCGAAATGTACTGTTCCGTTAGCGTCAACGCCCGATTTTGTTATTAATCCTGCGGCGTTCACTTTTTTAGGCTTACCAAAAAGAACAATCATGGGATAAATTGTGTAAGTTCCAATATCTACAACAGCACCGTTTGAAAATTCGGGTTTAAAGGCATTATGTACTATTCCTGCTCGGAGGTCATCATAACGGGATGAATATTGACAATAAGACGCAAAATAGTGTCTGACCTGTCCAATTTTTTTGATTGAATCTTGTACCACGTCAAATTCCCGTTTCAATGTAGGCATCATAGCTTCCATTAATGTAACTCTCTTTTTTTGAGATGTTTCTATCATTTTTTTGACCTCTTTTGCGTTTGATGCTAATGGTTTCTCGCATAATACGTGCTTTCCATGTTCCATAAACAATATTGATTGTTGCGCATGAAAAGAATTGGGAGAAGCAATATAAACCGCATCAATGACAGAACTTGATGCCATTTTTTGTAACGAAGTAAAAGTATGCGGAATATTATGTTTCTCCGCAAATTTCTTTGCCGTTTCTTCTGTCCGAGAATAAACAGCACTTAAAACAAAACGTTTATCACCACCACCCGCAGCGATGATTTTATCTGATATACTGTTTGTTCCAATGATTCCAAATTTTATTTGTTGCATGTTAGGTTTATTTTTGAAAAAACAAAAGGATTGTCAAAAAAACAATCCTTTCGTACTTATTAACAATTTAAAACTTTAAAATATGAAAGATTAAAAATGAAAAATGAAAAAAAAATTTCCGCAAAAGTAATCAAAAAAAATTAAATGCAAACATTTTTTAAAAAAAATTAAAAAAAATAAAAAAAATGTCAAACCAGAGTCTCCACGAAACTGAAATATTATCATACCAACTTCTTTTCAATTGCCATTTTAACCATTTCGGCAGTATTGTTTACCTGCATTTTGAAAATCAAATTACTCCGATAGCCTTTTACGGTTTGATGTGCAAGGCAAAGTTTATCGGCAATTTCGGCATTGGTTTTGCCTTCAATGACTAATTTCAGCAATTCGCGCTCTCGTGTGGTGAGTGTTATGCGC
This sequence comes from Marinilabiliaceae bacterium, assembly GCA_009777175.1. Taxonomy (GTDB): domain Bacteria; phylum Bacteroidota; class Bacteroidia; order Bacteroidales; family Marinilabiliaceae; genus WRMI01. The sequence continues at coordinate 14,857 of WRMI01000048.1, read as the reverse complement.
TCGTAAGTTGGTTTTTTAAGCAGAATTTGAACTTTGTCGCACAAAAACTTTTCTCCCGCCGCAACCGTGCGAATACCTTCGTGAATTTCTTCTGATGTTGAATTTTTTAATACATATCCTAATGCACCCCCTTCTAATGCCCTTGATATAACAGCAATTTCGGCATAAGTGGTTAGCATTAATATTTTCAAAGTAGGATATTTATGCATGAGTTCTTGACATAGTTGGCATCCGTCACCGTCGGGTAAACCAACGTCTAACAATAATACATCGGGCAGCGATATACTTAGCATCTGCCAACATTCATCAACAGAATAAGCATGGTCGATAACTTCAGTATCGCCTAATTCGTTGATAAGTTTTTCCATCGCTTCGACCAAAAATATGTGGTCGTCAACTATTGCTACTTTAATCATTTTATTTTGAATTATTTGAAAACTTTGTGAATAAAAATTATTATTTTTAATAATCTGCTTATATTCACTTCTTATGAATAATGCAAGTTAAAAAAAATTGTCTGCAAAGGTATAACTTTTTTAACAAACACAAAAATATTCACCACGAAAAACACGAATATCTCACCACTCATTACTCATTACTTATTACTCACTACTCATTACTCACTACTCACTACTCAAAAAACCTTATACTCCGTTATCTGCCTAACCTCATCGTCAATAACCATCGCTAAACAAATAGCATCGGGATAAGGTTTTGCATAATTATTATCAGTTATTTGCTTGCACGCTTCTTCGACTTTATCTGTAACACTTTCGCCTTTGTATGCTACTTTCAGTTCCATTACCCATGTTTTTTTCATGTAATTCACAACAATATCGGGACATCCCAAATTGGTGTGCATCTCGGCAATAACTACAACGCCGCAGCCTCGCAAAAAAGAAAGGATATTGGAACGGTAAAGCCATTCCTGAACAGAAAAATTATAATTGTTAAAGAGAACTGCTTGTTGTGCGGCTTTATTGAAATCATCGAAAGGAATACTTGCTAACAGACGATTGAAAACAGATATAACTAATTCGACCATTCTTCTTTCCAACGCAATTAAAAAGTCGTTTCTGCAATAAGTAAAATCGTCGGGTTGGTTTTCCATAATATATTCCGATACCAATGCGGACAAGGCATTCAGCACTTCAGTATTAGGATAGTCCAAAACAAGTTTATCTTCTGCGTTTTTTCGTAAACTCAAATATCCGGTTTGAAAAAGAAAACTTTCGGGTTCTGCCTTTTCTATTTCGGTGGAATGATACAGAAAATTGTCTGTCGCGGGGAAATTACGAAACTGTTCAACCGATAATCTGTTTGATTTTAAAAATTCAACAAACATTGCCGATGTCCCGCTTTCTATCCAATAATTAGAGAAGTATTTGCTGAAAAAAAAGTTTAAAGTAGAAAATGGATTATACAAGCGATGTTGTCCGCCCTTATCAAAACAAAAGCCATTGTAATATTTTTTCATTTTTTTGAGCAAATCGTCGGTAGATAATTTCATTTTTTTAGCCGTTTCGTCAATATAATCGGGAAAATAATTAATAATTTCCTCTTCTGAAAGTCCGCAAATATTTCCATATTCTTCGTTCAGCGAAATATCAACGAGGTTATTCAATGTAGAAAAAACACCCATTTTCGTGTATTTTGAAATTCCTGTGATAAAAATAAAGGATAAATATTTATCGTTGGCTTTTAATTGTGAGTAATAGCCTCTTAAAAGTTTACGAACTTCATTTGCCATATCGGGGTCGTTTACGAAATCGGTATATGGCTTGTCATATTCGTCGAGTAGAAAGACTACCTTTGAGTTGTATTTTTCGGCTGTTTTAACTATCAATTTGGATAGAATATCGCCAATTAATGCATTTTTTTCAATATCAATTTTTAATTCATCGGCAATCATTAAAGTTTTCGACTTGATAGACTCTTTTATCCCTTCAATACCATAGTAGGTTTCTACTCCGCCCATATCTAACCAAATGACCGGACTTGGTACAAACTCAGGTCTATTTAAAAATTCCTCAGCATAAAGTCCCTTAAAAAGGTCTTTTCTACCCGAAAACAAAGCATAAAAGGTAGAGATAGTGAGCGATTTACCAAAACGTCGCGGACGAGCAAGAAAATATATCTTACCCGTATCAATCATATTGACAAGATACTTTGTTTTGTCAACATATATATAGCCATTTGTACGAATCTCCTCGAAAGTAGGGAGACCGGCAGGCAATTTTAATCTTTTATTTTCCATTTTTCAAAATATAAAAAATAATTTACTGCAAAGGTATAACTTTTTTTTAATACACAAAATGTTTGCGGTAAGTTGAAAACAGCCGTGCATTATATCTACTTTAAAATTTCGGCAAAGATACATAAAAATATGTATTAATGATGCAAAAATTTAAAAATCCAAACAATTTTTACCATATGCTGCAATTCGGCACACCACCCCCCTATCTTTGCAGAAAATTTTAGTATTATAAGTAAGTAGAAAATTGTAAATCAAAAATGAAAAATTTTGCTGCCATAGATTTTGAAACTGCTAATCAGCACCGCAGTATTTGTAGCATTGGGGTTGTGATTGTAGAAAACGGAGTGATTATCGACAAATTTTACGAATTGGTAAAGCCCGAACCTAATTTTTTCTGCGGTTGGGCGACTGATTGCCACGGTTTGACAAAATCAGACACACAAAAAGCAAAAATATTTCCCGAAGTTTGGGAAGCGATAACCGAAAAAATAAAAGATTTGCCGTTGGTGGCACACAACAGCCCGTTCGATGAAGGCTGTTTGAGAGTTAATTACGCACTGTACGATATGGAATATCCAGATTATCAATTCTATTGTACTTTGCAAAAAGCGAGAGAAGAATTTCCAAATTTACTAAATCACCAATTACAAACTGTTTCAGAACATTTGGGATTTAAACTTGATAATCACCACCACGCATTGGCAGATGCGGAAGCGTGTGCGGCGATTGCGATTAAGATATTGTAAATGAGTTTGTTATGCTTGATTTTTAATAGTTTTCAGAAATAATAATATATCAATAGTAATAAAATAAATAATAGTAAACATGATCAAATTTTTAGATACTCCTGAAAAGTGGGATACATTTAACAGATTAGCGTTCAGTCACAATGAAATCATTGACATTTGGTGGACAAAATTGCATAATGAAATAGTTAATAGAGAGCAAAAAAACGAAATATCCGATTGGGAAGTTGTTTCATCCGAAAATATTATTATATGGCACATAAAAGGCGAAAGTAAACATTCTCTTTCGGTTCAATTAAGGGCACAAGGTTTTGTCTATTTGCGAGTGTATTACGGTGATGTCTGTTTGAGCGCAAGCAAAGTCGAAAAAATCTGCAAATCAACAGTTGATGCGATAAAATCCTGTTTTGACAGATTAGATGAAAGTGAGGATAATACAATCGGCAGAGAAAATGGCAATTTTTCGTTTGGCTGCGAAAATGATGGTCATTTCCCTGATATTGCTTCATTGGCGTGGTATGCGGGCAACCGAACAAAAGAATTTGCCGACCAAATTATAGCAAAAGTTAGAAAATTTCAAACACCTGAAATGACTGCGATTTTTAAAGAAATAAATGAAAAATGCAAAAATATTAAATTGTGAACATGATAATAATTGAATTATATGACGAAAGTCAATTAAATAAAATCATTTTTGAAATGTTTGTTGTAGTAAATGATATGTAACTAAATATAACTGATATGGCACAGAATAAAATCGTATTAAAGTGGTTGGTGGAGAGAGAAAAACATGCAACTTTTTTCATTGGAATTTCTCAAAAATGTGATATTATGGTTGATTGGGGTGATGGACAAATTGAGGTTTTTGAATGTGATAAATTTAATTCATCGCATCCTCGTTTCAATGAATATTCTCGTGCATGTTATACCTTTGATGAAAACCAAATGAATGAAATTAGTCATTCATACGATTCTGATGGAGGGTTTCAAGTAACTATTTTGGTAGAAAATGGGGACTTTATTTCTTTTGCAAACGACCAACAAAATCACGACAAATGGGTTGAGTTAGATATTACTTCTGCTCCCGATTTAGTAGAATTAAGTTGCCAATTTTCAAGTCTTAAAAATTTAGATTTAAGCAAAAATACTGTCTTACAATTTCTTTATATCAATTTTTGCTCTGAATTGTCGGAATTGGACGTAAGCCACAATATTGCCCTGAAAAAATTAATCTGTTGGAGTTGTGATATAAATGATTTGTATCTTGGTCAGAATATTGATTTAGAAGAACTTGATTGCCACCATAACAAACTAACAAATTTAGATTTAGGCAAAAATCTTCAATTAAAGGATATTAAATGTGGAGACAACTTATTCAATGAATTGGATTTGAGCAATAATATTGATTTAGAAGAACTTGATGTGAGCGGGGTACACACACAAAGAATGTTGGAAAAGTTAGATATTAGCAAAAATGTAGCATTAAAAAAACTCTATTGCCCTCATCAAAAATTACAGAAAATAGATGTAAGTAAAAATATTGCATTGGAAACTCTTTGTTGTTGGGACAATCAATTGGAAGAGTTAGATGTAAGCAAAAATGTGAATTTAAAATTTCTCGCTTGTGAGGAAAATAAACTTACAAGTTTAAATGTTACGAATAATATCGAATTAAGTAGCCTTCGTTGTGGAAACAACCAATTGAAAACTTTGGATTTAAGTAAAAGTGTTAACTTAATTCAAATTGATTGTAGAGGAAATGAATTTAAGTCTTTGTTGGAATTGTTTACCGAAATAAAATATTTTTTTTGAAAATTTTGAAAAAAAATATTATCTTTGTGGAAATATTTTACTCTTTAATTATATCATAACAAGTTGATTTGCAGCATATATGTCTATAGGATTGAAAGCAAATAAAGAATTAATCGGGCAACTGATGGTTTTGATATCGAGTCGATGTAAACCGCTGTATCATACTAAATTACTCAAGTTGCTGTACGTAATAGACGAAGAGGCAACATTGCGCACTGGCACCCCAATCACTTGGCTTAACTACAATGCGTGGCAATATGGTCCCGTTGCCGAGGATATTTACTATTCAAAGAACGCTGGACACAACAAGTTTAGCCAATATGTTATTTTTAATCATGCCGGCGGAAACAAGTATATCGTAAAACCCGTTGTTGAGTTTAGCGATGCCGAATTTTCTGATACCGATTTGAGAATTGCAAACGAGGTTATAGAAAAATATGGACGCAAGAGCACAAGAGATTTAGTAGGAATTACCCATGCAGAAGGTTCTCTTTGGCAAAAAACCGTGCAACGCGCAAACATACATTTTTCTGAAAGCAACAGAACAAGCGACGTGTCTCTAAATTTTGCCGAACTGATTGAAAACGACGGTTTTAAAAAAACTGTGTACTATACAACCTTGGAAAACATCGAATTGCAAGCATCGTTATGACCTATCCCTTGGGCAGTATCCTGTTGATTTTGGACTACCAACTTCCGACAATAGTTAAAGATAAATTTTTCATCATCGTTGGCGAGAACAAAGATGAATATAACTTGTTGTCAATGACCACGTCACAGATATATTTCGACCCTGCGTTAATAAAACATGGAGTTATAAAAGATAGAGAAATGTCGCTATACTGTTTCGAACAAGGTCGTATCATCGGCAGGGATGGCTTTTCTTTCAATAAAAATACGATTGTTTCTCATCGGTTTAATATTCATTGCTTTACAAAAGAAAAAATGGCAGGATTGAATATTCAGTTTCAAGACGTTCTTTTGAAGGAAGAACTTGAAAACCTTATATATAGTTTCTATAAGTCTAACATTTCTAATAAGTACAAAAAAATATTCGAGCATATATTGACTGAAATATGTGAGTGAGAATAATATCTCAAAAATATTTTACCCTGTGCTGTCATTTGGCACATCACACCACTATCTTTGCAGAAAATTTTTACCACAAAATTTTTTCAAAAGTTCTTTGACATATTGATTTACGCTTGATAAAAGGATAAAATCGTTTCAGCCGAAAGGTGTCGGCTGAAATTCAAAATACAGTTGTATTTAATTGTTTTACATTATAATAATAAACAAAAAAGAATATGAAATTAGCAGAAGCGTTGAACACACGTGCCGACTTGCAAAAGAGAATTGCTCAATTAAAAGAGCGGTTAAAAAACAGTTCAAAAATTCAGGAAGGCGATGAGCCTGCCGAAGAACCTGCGGAACTGTTCAGAGAATTAGACAGTAATCTGATAGAGTTGGAAGACATGATATATCGGATTAACGTAACGAACATGCACACAGTGCATAACGGAGTAACTTTAACCAAAATGATTGCCCAAAAAGATGCGTTAACATTGCGTGTATCGGCATTACGGGAAGTCCTGAACAATGCAGTAGAGCGGGAAGACCGATACGGCAGACAAGAAATAAAGTACGTCCGCATGATTGATGTAACGGTATTGAGGCGAGAAGTTGATACTTATTCGCGACAGTTAAGAGTTTTAGATTTGAAAATTCAAAGTCTGAATTGGGCTGTAGAGTTAGAGTAAAAAAAGAAAGTAGTTGATTTATAGTGGTAGCGTTTTTCATTGCCGGGAAACCGTTCAATGAGTATTAAAATCCTTATGAGCTTACGGAACTAATAGCAGGTATTTATTGCGCAATGTTCAGCATTGATTTATTGAGAACATTTCAAACAGCATTTTGTATTACCATTGCGCTAACTATAAAAAGACGAGGGTGGGAGGAGGGTCTTTTTTTATTGAAATTGAAAATTGAAAATACAATCAAAAATGTTAAATTAAAAATCAAAAATTGTTATGACACTAAAAGAATTATTAGACCGTTGTGATTTTAAGGACATTGCGCCACACTTTAAGCACTTTTATCTCGAGGAGGCAACGGTGATGCATCGTTTTAAGGAAGCCTTCGACGTGCTTCGACATTTGGAACCGGAACTTAACCCCGACTATCCGAGTTATCAGGATATAAAACTTACCCGTTATTATTATGCTGAAAATGAGAATATAGACGGCGACCGTGACTATTATATTCGTGTCACATGCGGGGGCGATTATTGGGTATCTGATTTAGCCAAAGAAATAGTTATTGCTGATGATTTATCGCTTACAGACGCTGAAATAGCCGCTCATTGCCTTTGGGAAATAACGTCTTACGGAAACCCGTATAACGTTGATGAATACGAAAAAAGCACCCGCAGACTGTTGGGAGAAACAGATACTTCAAATCCATATACTGTGGCTGCCGAAAAATTGGATAATAAATTACGTTCCAATTATTTATCCAAGCAGTACAAAGAAGCGGTTGCAGGCACAATTTCCGTAACTTCGGAAGAATGGCTGCAAAGAAGGAAAGAAATGGGCGAAAAACGATGGAGGAACTATCACGATGCAAAATATTTGCCGGAGGATATAGAGCCGCGAACATGTAGAAATCGCATAAAACGTATGCGCGACCATCGCATGGAAAAGCGTATAAAAAAACTTGAGCGAATGTCAAAAGTTGAAGACGCCATTCGCCGATTAATCGCCAATACAAATTCATTCACAAGAGAAGAATTGAAGTATCTGTTTGATACCGCTCTGATTACTGAAAACAGGTATCAATCACGCGCATACGATATTAATCAACGTATTGACTACCTGATTGAACTGTTTGAAAATTACGTTTCGAGAGATTTTTCTGAACTTACCCATTTCCTTTTGATGTTTAGAACGTCATCAGAATATCCTTTAACACAAGAAGAAACAGATATTATGCAAAACTTTTTCATAGAAATTCTTCCCAAGACTGCAAACGTTAGGTTTGGGTATGGAATTGATGAAAATTTGGGTACGGAAGTGAGTTTGTTGCTGTTGGGAAGTCGTTAAATTAATTGAAAATTGAAAATTAAAAATAAAATATTAAATAATTGAAATATAAAAACAAATAAAAATATGAAAAATACAAAAATATCAATATCAGTATGCCTGACGCCTAAAATGCGATTAAAACAGGCGTTGAAGGAAGCGGGTGTAAAAGACCCTGCAACCGTTAGCAAACTTACCGTTTCGGGTACGCTTGACTATGATGATTTCAAGTATATCCGTGCAAAAATGGCTGAAACATTGCAGGAATTGGATATGGGTGATGTTTCTTTTTATAAACGCGAAATTAACAATTGGGATTTTGAGAGGTTTTCGTACTTGATTTCAATTACTATTCCCGCTTCGATTGAACATATTGGAATACACGAAGCAGGATTTGACTTTTGGATTTTTTCTGACTGTATTAATTTGAATAACATCACCGTACATCCAAATAATTCTGACTATGCAAGTGAAAACGGCGTATTGTTTAACAAAGACAAGACCGAACTGCTTATATATCCGCAAGGCAGACAGGGCGATTACATCATTCCCGATTCAGTCGTTACGATTGATGATTACGCTTTTAAAAACTGCGCCGGTTTAACTTCAGTTTTTGTTCCCGCTTCGGTACTTGAATTTGACAACAACGTTTTCAATGGCTGTACAGTCTTGACTTCCATCGCAGTACATCCCGAAAATTTTGTTTTTACAAGCGAAAACGGCATACTGTTCAACAAAAACAAGAGCAAATTATTGTTCTGTCCGGAAGATTGGCAGGGCGATTACGTCATTCCCGATTCAGTAGTGGAAATTGAAGAAGATGCTTTTTCAGAATGTAGTGGTTTGACTTCTATTGTTATACCCACTTCGGTTGACGTAATTGGAAAATGGGCTTTTAGCGGCTGTACTGGTTTGACGTCAATTATAATTCCCAATTCGGTTACAAAAATTGGCAATGGCGCTTTTTCTTCCTGTGAATGTTTGACCTCAATAAATATTCCTGATTCGGTTGATACAATTAAGTTTATGACTTTTAACGACTGTAAAGGATTAACATCAATAAACATTCCAAATTCGGTTACTGAAATTTGTTACAACGCTTTTGACGGTTGTAGCGGATTAACGTCGGTAACAGTCCCCGATTCGCTTGTTGAAATTGATATAAATGATTTTTCCAACTGCGCCGACATGACATTTGTTCATGTTCCCACAATTGAAAATCTATCTTTTTTGAGTGATTGTAACGCTTTAACCTCCATCACTGTACATCCTGATAATCCAGTTTTCACGCTCGAAAACGGCGTATTATTCAACGGCGACAAGACCAAACTTATATGTTTTAGTAGGGAAGAGGCGGACGATAGCATAAATGACCCCGTTGAACACTACGCTATTCCCGATACGGTTATTGAGATTAAAGACGATGCTTTCAACAATTGTGAAAGGTTAATCAATATTACAATTCCTGCTTCGGTAAAGAAAATAGGAAAATCTGCTTATTTTTCATGGTACGCTTTTATTTCAATTACGGTGCATCCCGACAATACTGTTTATGCAAGCGAAAACGGCGTGTTGTTCAACAAAGAGAAGACAGAATTGATAAGATTTCCGAAAGGGTTGAAAGGCGAATACGTTATTCCCGATTCGGTTAAAAAAATAGGTGAATATGCTTTTTTGGGGTGTGTCGGATTGACATCCATTATACTTCCCGATTCGATTGAAGAAATTGACAACTCGGCGTTTGGTAAGTGCATAAATCTGACGTCTATTAACCTTCCCGATTCGGTTAAGAAAATAGGTTCAAGCGTATTTAGTTACTGTGAAAGTCTGACTTGCATCACTGTTCCAAATTCGGTTAAAGAAATTGGCGTATGGGCTTTTGATAGTTGTATAAATTTGACTGCCATTTCAATTCCCGCATCGGTTACAGATATTGGTTATTCATCATGTCTTGAGCATGCTTTCACAAGATGTGGGGCATATATCACAGTGCATCCCGACAACCCCGTGTACGAAAGCGAAAACGGAGAAATCAAACACAAACGTAAAACAAAAAAATACAATCAAGATATTTACACGCCTTTGCGACAAAAAGATGTGCGGGGTGAGAATAATTGAAAGTTGAAAATTGAAAATGCAATATTAAATAATTGAAATATAAAAACAAATAAAAATATGACAAATACAAAAATATCAATATCAGTATGCCTGATGCCTAAAATGCGATTAAAACAGGCGTTGAAGGAAGCGGGCGTTGTAAACCCTGCATCAATAGGCAAATTAACCGTTTCGGGTATTATTGCTAAAAACGATTTCAGGTTTATTCATAAAAATATGGATAAAACCTTGATAGAGTTGGATATGAGCGATGCTACAATTAAAGATAACATCTTTCCTGATTGGGATTACTTAGGGTGCTCCGGTTTGATTTCAATTTGCTTTCCCAAAACGGTGGAAAAAATTGACCGCAAGTTTTTAATAAGTCATAGAAATCTATGCAAAATTGGGGTACACCCCGACAATTCTGTCTTCGAAAGTGACGACGGCGTTTTGTTCAACAAGGGAAAGACAAAACTTATTTTCTATCCCCGACAAAAGCAGGGCGATTACGTTATTCCTGATACTGTTACAGAAATTGAAGATTGGGCTTTTAAGTACTGTGATTGGTTGCAATCAATCTTTATTCCCGCTTCGGTCACGAAGATTGGAAGTTACGTTTTTGACGGCAGTTTCATTACAGTACATCCCGACAATCCCACCTACACAAGCGTGAACGGTAAATTAGCGCTGAAAGAAATAAAAAGCGTTACCGGAAATATAGGCGACATGCAATGGACGCTTGCCGACGGAGTGCTGACCATCAGCGGCAACGGCGAAATACCCGATTATGACGATTGTAATAATCCGTCGGAGGTGGGTCATTACACCGAGGAAGGTCGTTCGCCATGGTATCCCTATAGTAAACACGTAAAAAAGATTGTCTTCAAGGGCGACATCCGACTAAAAGGTCTATTTGCCTTTAATGGTTGTGAAAATTGCCACTCAGTAACTTTCAACGACTGTACCATTCCACATTTTTCCAATCGCTCTCTCAACGTCAATGATATTATAGTTCAAGCCTTTAAAGGTTGTACGCTCACTGACGTTCGTAATTTCAAAAATTGGTTTTCATATAAGATACCTTTTGTTATACAGGAGTTTAAGCAGAAAGCAATGGGGCATCCGGGGCACATGACCTCGCAAGAATGGGATGCCATACTTGACCGTATAACCTTCTGTTTTTCAGAAATGCAGAAACCATTCCCGACAAGCGACTACGAAATAAAAGTACGTGAAAATCTAAAAAATGAAGGTTTTGAATTGATGAAAGTAAATTTTTGGGGTTTATGGTGGTAAAAAATAATAAAAATAATAATAAAAGATGACAACAAGCATAAATATATCAGTACATTTGATGCCCGAACTCGGTATAAAAGAGGCTTTAAAAAAGGCTGGAGTAAAAAAGCCAAAAACGGTAAAAAAACTAACCATATCAGGCATCGTTAGCCGTGATGATTTGTGGTACATCCACAAAAATATGGCTAAAACCTTGCAGGAGTTGGATATGGGTAATGCCTCTATTGACGGCAACACAATCAGTTTATACAGTATTTATAATGATAATACATTGGTTGGTTTGAATACCATTGTTATTCCTGCGACTGTTGTTGAAATTAACAGTTTTGCGTTTTGTGGCTTAAGTGGTTTGACCTCTGTTGTTATTCCCGATTCGGTTGTTGAAATAGGAATAAGGGCATTTTTTCGCTGCCGCAGTTTGGCGCATGTTACCATTCCTGCTTCGGTTGTCAAAATCGGGGAACTCGCCTTTTGCGAATGTACAGATTTAACCTCCGTAAGCATACTCAATTCGGTGAATGAGATTGCTCAAGGAACTTTTAAGGATTGTAAAAACTTGGCTTCCGTAATCATTCCCGAATCTGTTCAAAAAATTGCAAATGCCGCTTTTCAGGGATGTAGCGAATTAAACTCGGTAATTATTCCCGATTCGGTGGTTGAAATAGGAGAATATGCATTTTCCCGTTGTCGTAGTTTAAAATCGTTGATGATTCCCGCATCGGTTACGGAGATTGGATGTAACGCTTTCAGACGTTGCCCTGCCTACATCAGAGTACATCCCGACAACCCCGTGTACACAAGCAAACGCGGCAAACTGCAATTAAAAACGCAAGTCGCTGCGGGAAAGATTGGCACAATTGAATGGACTTTTACCAAAGACGGCGTTTTAATCATTAGTGGCGAAGGCGACATACCCGATTATAACGATGATTTGGATAGCGAAGACGCTGACGTACAACGCTCGCCGTGGTTTAGTTTCTGTAAAGATGTCAAATCAATTGTTTTTAAGTACGGGGAGTTTCGCTACATGGGACTAAAGGGATTAACGACGTTTTCGGGCTTTACAAATCTCTCTTCGGTTACATTCAACGGAAGTTGTCCGATTGATGGCGTTTTTCACGGCTTTTCAGAAACGGATACATGGGATTTATATGGTTGGTTTTCAGAAACAATGGTTTGCATGTTGCAGGAATTTAAAAAGGCGAAAACAAGCCATCCTGAAAATCTAACCACCGAAGAATGGGACGTTATTCTCGAACGTATGATATTTTGTTTTTCTGAAATAAAGCGGCTTTCAGATACATGGGATGAGAAAGAAACAGCATGTCGCGAAAATTTGAAAAACGAAGTTTTTGAGTTGTTACGTAAATATTTTGAGAATTTGTGGTGGTAATGCGAAAAAAGTTTAGAATGTTGAATTTTTTTTGTAATTTTGCGGCTTTATTTTTAGAATAAATTTTAAAAAAGTATAAAAATGGCTGAAATTAAAGACATATTCGATAATGACAATTTGGTTGCTCCCGAAATTTTGTTACTAATTCAAAGTTTGGCAAACAGATATCGGGAGGAAGAAGAAAAATACTCTTATCAAATTAACCTGATTGACATATTGGGCGGAGCCAACGAAAATGCGCATAGTCGTATATTATTACACTTTTTGCAACAAAAAACGGGCGCAGGGAAGTTTGAAGTTTTGGAAAGTCTAATCCGTTACATACAAGAAAAGTACAATTCTTTTTGGAATATTCTTGTGGAAACCCCTGACTTTGAGTACCAAAAGAAAAATATTGATTTGCGAGTCAGCGAAGCACGAAAATATTCTATCATTCTTGAAAACAAGGTACATAATGCACCTGAAATGGATGAACAATTAGGACGATACATTGAAAACACCCTAGATGATGGTTTCAACGAAGACCAGATATACATTATCTATCTTTCACCAACTTTCGATATGACACCAAGTAACCAAACTTGGGGCGGCTACAAAGAAAGTTTTAAGGAAAGATTTGTAAATTTTTCTTTTAGAGATGATGTATTACCTTGGCTTAACGACTGGGTTTTGCCCAACGTAAATCAAAAAGATACACTTCTTTCTTCTGCATTGGTACAATACATTGACCTTTTGAATGGAATGTTTAATTTGCGAAATAATAAAAAGTATATGGAATTACATGAATTTCTTAAAAATGAATGGGGCTTGAAGGATGACGACCCACAAAACAATATTGCTGAACTGTTGAAAAAACAAACTGAAATCAATAATCTTTTTGAAACGCTTAAGAATAGTTTCGAAAAAGAATTATTTCAGATATGGGTAACAAAAATCAAGGAGATTTGTCCGGATTGTCAGCAATTAGAGCCAACAAAAATGGCTTTAGAGTTGAAAATTCCTGTAAAAGACACAACGGTAAGAGTATCAGTGGATTATAATGACCAATACTGCAATGTTGATAGATGGCATTTGGAAGAAGGAAAACAAGATTTGCCTCATGATATTGCAGAAAAATTGAAACGTTTTTCACCTTCTTATGGTGGACAATATTTTGCTCGTCCTAAAACACGAGGATATGATGTTATGTATGATTTGCTGTCTGAAACAGTACAGACCTTAATTGAGTTTTAATAACAAAAATATGCGAGTAGATAGTGTCTGAAATATGCGAGTGAGAAGAATATTTCAAAATTATTTTCACTCTGTGCTGCCATTCGGCACATCGCCCCGCTACCTTTGCAGAAAATTTTTACCACAAAAATTTTCCAAAAGTTTTTTGACATATTGATTTACGCTAAATAAAAGGAAAAAATCGTTTCAGCCGAAAGGTGTCGGCTAAAACTCAAAAAATAGTTGTATTAAATTGTTTTACATTATAATAATAAACAAAAAAGAATATGAAATTAGCAGAAGCGATGAGCACACGTGCCGATTTCCCTGCGTGGCAGATATTATTTCAGTAGATGAAGCGTAAAACAGGAATTGACAGGCACAGCATTGAACGAATTTTTTGCTTTTTATAAACCGCTTTCAAAATTCAAAAAAGTGTATTGGAATTCCAAAAATTTTATCTATTTTTGCAAAATAATTCCAAAACAATAATTTATGTTATACAATATTAAAACTCCTAATCAAGCGATTAATCCAGCATTCCTGAAACAAACTCCTAACAAGGAAAAAATCGAAAACTTCAAAAAAGAGTTACTCCTGCTTTTGCAAAAAATCGATGAAAACGAAACAGAAGAGTTTAATAAAAATCTCTTGAGAACATTTATGTTAAATATCTATTATAGAGATGATTATGATATTAATGTTTACAACGATACCATTAATAAAATCCGAGCAGACCTTGCAATAAAACAGAAAGAAAAAACCACTCCCGAAGTTATCGAAGAAATTAAACGACCAAGCGCAAACCTCGTTGATATGCCTACAAAAGATAATATCAACAAAAAAGCATTGCACGAACTATTGCTTTATTATATGTCGGAACGCACAATTAACAAAAATAAATCACTTAGACATTTGATTATTACCAATTTATACGAATGGTTTGTATTTGATGCAAAAA
>WRMI01000047.1 GCA_009777175.1 Marinilabiliaceae bacterium | reverse complement strand
GTAGAATGCGTAATCCTGAAAACCAAACACCTTATGCTGCAGGTGATGATCCTGCATTGTTTCTGGGGAGAGGATATACGGGGCATGAACATTTGCCGTGGTTTGGGGTGATTAATATGAACCAGAGATTATATGATCCTGTGGTGGGTAGGTTTTTGGCGCCGGATCCTTTGGTATCTAATCCAGAGTTTTCGAAAGATTTTAACAGATATAGTTATGCACTTAACAATCCGCTGAAATATGTTGATATTACTGGGATGCAATATACATATAATTGGGATACAGGGCAATATGAAGATGAAGATGGAAATGAAGCAGATTGGAATGATGTTTTAAATTGGATAAACGGTCAAGACAATGATGGTGATATTGGAGGAGGCTTTGGCGGTCTTGGTGGATTTAGTAGTGGTGTTTATGGCAATGGTAGCAATGGCGGCTTTGGCGGAGGCGGTAGTGGCATCGGTGCAAGCGGCGGCGGTGGAGGAATTTTTGGACTTAGAATTGGAATCACTAGAAGTCTACCGTTTGTGTATCATAGAATGCTTAGTATCTTTGGTTGGAAAATTTATCTATATAAAACAGGTGAAGGGGGTGTGTTGAATTCAAATGGAAGTACTGGTTTTGGTTTGCAGAATGAGAGGAATATGGGTGAGTTTAGAATAGAAGTAGAGAGAATTTTGGAATCTGAAAATTCAACATTAAGTAAATTTTATGCTGAAGGTCCAATTCCTTTACGATCTGTAGAAGGATATTTTTTAGAGCCAAAAGGACCAGCAACTACTCAATCAGGGCAAAACAGACGAATTCCCACAGGTACTTACGAGATAAAACCATATAGTAGTGCAAAATACAAAAATGTGTATATAGTTTCCAATGAAAATGTATCAACCGATAGGAGAATTCTAATTCATTCAGGTAATTATCATTATCACACATTAGGCTGTCTGCTTCCTGGATCCGGTTATGGAATATCAAATGGTGATTATTATGTCAGTAACAGTTCAAGTACCCTTAAAGCACTTAGAAGACTTTTGGGTAACAACAAAGCTGTAATGATTATTAAGTAAAATAATTTTGTAATTTCAAAAAGTTAATAAAATGAAATGTATAATAATTTTTTTTATATTAGTTATGGTAAATTCAGCAATAGCTAAAGCACAGCTTCCTGAGAATAGTGTTAATTTTTCCCAAAACATTTTGTCTAAAAAAAATAAAAATGAGTTTGATGGTGGAAAATTGTCTTCAGAAGAGTTAGTGCAAAAAATGACTAAGTATGATTTTAGTTCTATTTGGTTAGAAAAAGACAATGACGTATTGGGTTTTATAGGAGATGATTATCAACGACTTAATATTAGGTTAATATCAGTTATAAAATGTTCTGATGATTTTACTAAATATTATGTTTATGGTAAAAGTATGGTAAAAAATAACATTTGTATTTTTATTGGAGAAATAAAATTACTACATATCAAACAAATAATATTTGATGATGATGTAAAACAAATTTTATTCGAAGAGCATCAAGATGAGAGTGAAAAATCAAATCGATATTTAGCACCAGAATATGTTTTATTGGCACAATACTCTTTTTTTGAAGACCAAAAAGAAAAAAGCACCGGTAAATTTAACGGCATTTTAAAAACTAATTTCTATATACATAACGATAATGTGTATTACAATGATTTTAGGATTGAAATGAGTGATAAATTCAACAATAATCAATATGTTGGTGTATGGACAAGTTATGCTACAGGTAAATCTAAAATTTGTAATTGGGGTGATTTCAGAATTCCTTTTTCGGGCAATTTAGATATTGGAATAGGAGAGTTCAGCCCAAATCCTACCTATTATCAAAAAGGATGGGATTCTTATTCGAACCAGAAACCAAATAAAGGTTGGTGGAAATAGTTTTATTGTATATAGTATAAAAGGATTTTATGTCATAGAATAAAATAGTAGTTCCCGCTCCCGCCCAAATTGCGGGAGCGGGTAAAACTACTGAAAGAAAGAGTTAAAAAAATATCATTTTGATATTAGGAATACTTACTAACTATCTCGATAGTCTGCAGAGGTTGTCGGGATAGTTTTTTTTTCAGTTTTTTCACCTCCATAGCGGGAGTTTTTGTTTTTATCGTTGGTTGGTCTGTTCATCGGGCTTGTTCATCGGCTAGGAGTTGTTTTTTTTCTTTAACGCAAAAAAGAAAAAAATGCCTTATTATTTGATTTTTAATGATTTGCATAAATTTAGTTTTATATATTTTGGTATTTTCGTTGTTTACATTCTGATAATTAGTAATTAGCACGGTTTTTGCACTAATTTCTGCATATTTTGGTTTAGTTAACCTGTATTATTCACAAAAACTATTCATAGTCTCGCTGCATATCTGGGTTTCGTTGTGTGTGCGACCCTTGCGGTCGCACAATTATTATCCCGTAGTATTGTAGGGGCGAGGCTTGCCCTCCCCTTTTTTATTTTAGGCAACCGCAAGGGTTGCCCCTACAATCTCTATCTCTATATCATTCAATGCGACCGCAAGGGTCGCCCATACAGAAACCCTTACACGATACGACATGTTTTCTTTATAAATAATGCAGGTTTAATATTTGTTGAGTGGAATTGTTTTTTAATTAATTTTATTTTGTATTTTTGCACTCTAAAAAACTATATGGTGTCGTTATAAATGATTAGTATTCAAAACAAAAGAGAAATGTACTGGTGCATCTTTTGAAAAGACGAGGGTGTCGTAATTTTTACAAAATAAGGAGTAACAAGAAAAATTGGATGAAGTTATTTCTGAAAATATTATTTATCATTTTCACAATGATAACCACAGTGGAAGAGGTTAAATCTTTCACTGTGGTAAATATTTTGCAAAAAGAATTAAATTGTATAATTCAGAGGATTTTGACTTCGCAACCTAACATTTTGCAAATAAATTACATCATTATTAACAATTAGTAAATAACATAGAAAAATGGGTATTGGCAGGAGAGAATTTTTGAGATTAACAAGTCTAGCATTGGCAGGACTTCTAATAGATCCTTTAAAAGCAGTGGCTATTAACGAAAATGTATATGTAAATAAAAAATTTGGCATCTTATTTCATATACCTCAAGATTGGGGTTTCATTGAAGTCAAAGACTTTGAAAAATTAAAGCGCGCACAAATTATTGGAGAAGGACTTGATGAAACAATAGATGAAATATGGGAAGAATTAGGAAACCCGATTTGCATCGCAACAAAATACTATCAAGACAAACCTGAATATAAAGGCGTCTTTTCACCGACTATTACACTTAATATTACTCCTAAAGAAGAACTTGAGTGCTTGGGATATGAAACTTTTGAAGAACTTATAGAAATATCTGAATATGGAATTTCTGAAATTCTGAAAGAATTTAAGGTTATCAAAAGATACGAGCCTTTTTTAATGAGTAACTGTAAATTCTTTGAATATGACGCTGAATATTTATTTGAGCATGTTGAAATTAATGAACCATTAAAAGTTGAACTCAAAGTATTGAGAGCAGAACATAATGGATTTTATTATGATTTTAATTTTCACCAGTCAAAGACACAGAATCAGTATGCCGACACAGAATTTGAAAACTTTAAAAAATCAATAAAATTGATATAATGGTTAACTAATGAATAATAAAATGATTATGAAAAATAATGAGTTGTTAAGAATAAAATTTCCAACGATTAAAATTTTGGCTATATTATCAATAACTATATCATTTAGTTCCAACATATTAGCTAATGAAAAATTAACAATGATTTTGAGTGTAGCTGTAAACGATTCAGTTCCAACAGGTATTTCTGATTCTGATAAAGGAACAAAAAAGATTGATTCTGATGAGCAGGACATCATAAAAGTAAGCGATAAAAAATACAATTGCGAAGAATTGGAAGAAAGTGCATTATTATTTGCTGAAGAAATGCCAGAATTTCAGGGAGGCATTACGGAATTGACAAAATTTCTCTCATCACAAACCAGGTACCCCTTAGAGGCAGAAATAGATGGCATTCAAGGAAAAGTTCATGTACGATTTATTGTTACAGAAGAGGGTAAATTATGCAATATTAGAACTTATCGTGGAGTACATCCACTTTTGGACCAAGAAGCCGAGCGGGTTATAAAACGTACAAACGGAAAGTGGAACCCCGGTTTTCATGAAGGTAATCCGGTAAATGTGGTAATGATAATTCCCATTAATTTTGTATTGGAAACAAAAGAAAATTATAAAAAATTACTATTAGCAACTCCTTTAGATGAAAATGAGCAACCAGCTGAATTTGAAGGCGGTGAAAAGAAACTACTGAGATTTATAACTAAAAAAATAGGTTATCCTCCGCTAGCATACAGAGCAAAAATAGAAGGCAGAGTATGGATACAATTTTGTGTTGCTCATGATGGTAGTTTACAGGAAATTAAAGCGGT
Source organism: Marinilabiliaceae bacterium (assembly GCA_009777175.1). GTDB lineage: Bacteria > Bacteroidota > Bacteroidia > Bacteroidales > Marinilabiliaceae > WRMI01. Next base: position 22,208 of record WRMI01000047.1, on the reverse strand, counting down.
AAGAAGTCCACATCCGTTACTGAGCGACGAAGCTATTCGCGTCATCAAACTTACAGAGGGTAAATGGAAACCCGGAACGAAAGATGGTAATGCTGTTAATACTATTGTTACCATACCGTTAAACTTTAATTTAGGGGAATAAATATAGACTAAAAAATAATAAATATGAGAAAAAATTTTGTAAGAAGTGTAACTGCCTGTTTTATTGCAGTATGCATTGTAATGGGCTGTAAAAAAGATGAAAATCAATATTACAGTTCAATAAGTTCAATAACCATTTCATTAGAAAATGGAACATATTGGGATGAGTTTATCGATTGGGTATATGCTTCAATAGGTAAAGATGATGGAAACGACAATTGGTTTTTAGAAAAAGTTGCCGAGAGTGAATATTTCGCCGATGGGTTTACAATTGATTTGCCAGAGAGTGTAGATAATCTATTTTTATATCCTATTTGGGATGAAAAAGAGACAGAGGATTGGATAAAAATAAGCGATAAAACCACTTTGGCCACAAGATCTCTTTTATTGTTGGGGCATGATTCTAATAATGAATTAAAAGGTAGGTTTTATCATGAAAAGGGGTCTGAAGAAGGCGATCATTTTCAAAACTCCTATTCACACGCCTCCACTGAATATTTTTATGTCAATAAAGATGTAACAATAAAAGGATCATTTTCAAAGGATTCCATTTACAAATACTATAATCTAAATTATAATGTTAAGATTAATCAAAGTGCCGATATTTCAATGAAAAAAGGGTGGAATATCATTTATTTTACCACCGAAATTAATTTAAACAAACGTGGAAATGATGTAACAGGAACTATTACCACTAAGACAAGTACTCAAAATCCGGGAGGTCTCAAATGGTATTTTGAAAGGCTATCGGTTGCTAAATCTAATCACCAGGCAGATATAAGTGAGTTTTCAAAAAAAATAAATTTATACATGTCTGATTCTCTTTTGAATGTAAAAATTAAAGAGTTTGAAAAAGAATAGATTGATATTCTTTGGCATATATGCCGTTATTAAAAAAAATAAAAAGGTACAGAGTTCTTTTACTCTTGGAATTTAACTGGCATCATTTTTTGATTTACAAAAAAAATATTCGCTCATTTTTTTTGTAAACCCTTATTTTTTGAAGGTCCCCCTTAATACGCAGGTTTGTCTCTTCAATATTCTCACCTAATATCTACATTCTAAACTCTAATATCTACACTCTACACTCTAATATCTACACTCTAATATCTACACTCTACACTCTACACTCTAATATTTACTTATTCACTACTTTAACAACCCTATTCCCCTGCCTTATAATGTAAATTCCCGTCGTAATTTGAAGTTTATGATTCGTAATTGACTTTTCTGCAATTTCTTCATAGATTAGAACTCCAGAAATATTATAAATACTCCATTTTTCGTTGATTATCAATCCGTTAATATGTAATTCGTTGTTTTGGAACCAAGCGGTTAAAGTTTGGGGTTGCGAGTTGCCATCAATACCTACGTTTCTAATGTTTATTGATAAAGTTTTTGTATCGGTATCTATATTGTTGGTTGCTCTCACTGTGAAAGTATAAGTTCCTGTCAATATTGGAATGCCTGATATTGTTCCGTTTCCATAGAGATTTAGCCCTGGCGGCAAGTTGCCGCCTTCCAGCGACCATATAATAGGTGGATCGCCATTTGCAGTGAGAGTTTGATTATAATCTATGCCAACTTCTCCGTATGGAAGAGAAGTTGTTGTGATAATAAGATTGTCATAAATAGTTAAATGTGGAGGCATATCAACTGTTTCGCCGAATAGTCCGGGCAATTTACCGTTTTGCGTTGTCCATCCGTTTGCAGCAGAAAATCGACCGCCGAGAGTGCCATCTGCATTGATTTCTTCTTTTGAGAAACTCTCGCCGTCAAGATTTGAAGAGCCAATATTGTGCCATATTGTACCCCCGTACGGATTTATCATATCTGCAAAAGCAATGTTTGAGGTATGGGTTCCGCCGGTATAATAATACCCTACGATGCGACCAAAGTTTTGATAATAACCGGTACAAAAAATGCCCGGATTTAGGGCTGCACAGTTTGATATTGTGCCCCAACTTTGGTTTCCTATTACTCCGCCGACATAAGCGTTATCATTAGTATTGGCACTTATGGTTCCTATAGAATAACAGTTTAATATAGTGCAACTTGAAGAGATGTAACCCGCTATTCCGCCAGCGTAAGCATTATAATTACAATTAGCGTATATTGTTCCTGTAGAATAGCTGTTTGATACTATGCAGTTGCTTCCCATATATCCTACCACTCCGCCTGAAAAAGCATAAGAACTAGAAGTATTAGCAGTTATAGTTCCTGCTGTATAACAGTTTGATATTATACTATTGGAGTTGATGTATCCTACTACAATACCAGCATGAGCATTATTGTAATCGTTGCCTCTAAATATATCCGCATTTTCTATGCCAAGATTTTTAATTGTGCCACCTTCTACATAACCGAATAGTCCCACGCATGAAAAAGATGTTGTGTTAATTTTCAATCCTGTAATTTTATGATTATTTCCGTCAAAAACCCCTTTAAAGGATTGATAATTGTCATTATTAACATATCTTCCAATTGGTGTCCACCCTTCACCTGATTGGTAGTCAGAAAGGTCTATGTTATTGCCAAGTTTGTAATGTTTGTTGCTGTAAGTGGTATTATGTTCATTTACTACTGTAGCCATCCATGCAAGTTCATCGGGAGTAGTTATTATGTAGGGATTGGTTTCACTTCCATCTCCTTCAATATCTGGTAATACTTCAATTGATAATTCTTTCATATCGTAACCAAGTGAGTTTTCGGCTTTTATGATAAAATTATATTGCCCAAAAATTGTGGCACTTCCTGAAATTACTCCTGACTGTGAAAGTGTAAGTCCAACAGGTAGGGAATAATTAGTCGCCTCTACAATTGTCCAAATAAAAGGCGAATTACCATTTGCTGTAAGGGTATGGTTATATTCAATATTTGCTCTTGCAATTGGTAATGACTCTGTTGTTATTTCTGGAGCACCGGGTGTAAATTGCAAATGTGCAGGCATATCAACCACTTCGCCAAAAAGACCGGGAAGTTTGCCTTGTTGGGTTGTCCATCCGTTTGTTGCTGTAAAACGACCGCCAAGCGTTTCGTCTGAATTAATTTGTGCTTTGCTAATATCATCGCCATCAAGGTTTGAGTCTCCTTTATTGTTCCATATAATGTTGTTTGAAGGATTTAACATAAGAGAAAAAGCAATATTAGAGGTAAGTGTACCTTCGTTATATCCGACAATACGACCAAAATAGGGAGTATCACCAGTGCAGTTAATATTTGGATTTAGTGCAGCACAGTTTGATAATGCGTTGGTGACGGAATTGTAGCCCGCTATACCACCTGAATAAGCATTATTATTATTATTAGAATTAGCCGCTACCGTTCCTATTGAATAGCAGTTTGATATTATTGAGTTAACATAAGAACAATATCCCACTATTCCGCCAGTATAAGCATAATCAGAAGCAGCAGTAATAGTTCCCATTGAATAGCAGTATGATATTGAACTAAAAAAAATGCATCCCGCTATTCCGCCAGCATAAGCTACATTATTAGAATTTGATATTACCGTTCCAGTTGAATAGCAGTTTGATATTAAAGTGATGGAATTGATATATCCTGCTACAATACCCGCACAAGAGTAATTTGAAACAGTGCCTTTAACAATATCAGCATCTTCAATGCCAAGATTTTTAATTGTTCCTCCCTCAACATAACCGAACAATCCTATGAAATCTAAAGTAGTTGTGTTAATTTTCAAACCTGTAATTTTATGATTATTTCCATCAAAAACTCCTTTAAATGGGTGACTGCTATCATAATCAATATATTTTCCAATTGGTGTCCACCCTTCTCCTGATTGGTAACCGGAAAGGTCGATGTCATTTCCAAGTTTATAATATTTGTTGTTATATGTGGCATTATTATCATTTACGACAGTGGCAAGCCAAGCAAGTTCATCGGGGGTAGTTATTATGTATGGATCGCTTTCGGAGCCTTCTCCTGCCATATTTGGCGATACTTCAATAGAAAACTCTTTTGTATCGTATCCAAAATCGTTGGTTGCCTTTACAGTGAAATAAAAAGCACCTGCTGTTGTTGGTGTTCCTGATATTGTACCTGTTGTTCCTGAAATGGATAAACCTGCGGGCAAGGCACCCGTTTCGATGTTCCATGTGAATGGTTCAATACCCACAGCGGTAACAGTTTGATTATAAACATTATCTACCTTTCCACTTGGTAATGAAGTTGTTGTAATAACCGGTGCGTCCAAACTAATAATCTGAATATCATCTAAAACAACTCCGTATCCGTATTTTGCCGTTCCTTCAAAGGCAATGTAATAAGTTGCAGAAGGATTTGGCAAACTAATTGTTTCTTTGGTCCATATTGTAATATTGTTTGTATATGTTGCCAATAAATTCCACGAAGCATTTTCAGAAGTCTTATAATAGACCCTTAACTCATCCTGGTCGCCAGCCCAACTTGCTTGTGCATGCCAAAATTTTAACCCTGGGTTTGGTAATTCTGTAAGATTGATTGGCGGAGTAACCAACTTGGTAACATCAGGATAATATGAATTGTTCCTAAATTCTGCCATATATGTACCGCTATGGGGACCTACATAATAATTATTGCTAACAATAGTCCAAGCCCTTGTGTTTGTAACAAACTCTTGTGTCCAACAATCAGGTAATAATGTTCCATTTTCTTCAAAGCCCTGTTCATAAGGAAAAGTATCAATTAGACAATCTATTATCGTAATAGACAGTTCTTTGGTATCGCTGCCTTCGCTGTTTGTAACTTGCAGAGTAAAGTTAAATGTCCCGGCTGCTTCGGGTATTCCTGAAATAACTCCAGTTGATGTCAGAGTAAAATTGTCGGGTAAATTGCCACTTAAAACACTCCACGAAAATGGTGAAGTTCCTGCAGCATGAAATGTATGGTTGTATTCAATTCCAACAATTCCTTTTGGCAACAAATATGTGGTAATTGTAGGGTCGTTCAAAATCAAATATGTTCCGTCAATAAAGAGGTCGCCGCTGTTAATTGGGTCTAAATAGGTAAGCATTTGTTGCGTGGAGTTGTATTGATCCCAATGATACCACAATTTGCCATAAACGTGAATTCCATCAACATAATCGCAACTCGAATTTCCTCCTGTAAGTGTGCCAATAACGCGTTTATTATTATCAAACAATGGAGACCCCGATGAACCGCCTTCGGTGACTGAATGTCCGTTTTGGGTCTCATCATAAAAAATAATCCAATTAGAATTTTCGTCAGTTGTATCTCCACCTACAAAAGTAATGCCACCACTCGATTCGGCAGGGTATGAATAAGTGGATATTTTCTGAATATCCCCTCTCGGATGGTGAATACCAACACCACTTGGCGAACTTTGATCCCTCCTGTCCCAGCCATTGTAATAAACGTTATAAGATTCAGGGATATTTTCATTAAGACGCAATAAACTGCCGTCAGAACCATCTTGAACCGGTATGTTTACTAACATTGTTGCACCCGTAACGGTTGGAACGGTCGGGTCGGAACGACCTATACAAGTAGGATGTTCATAATGAAAATAATAAATTGTTTGATTTAATAGTGATGAAATATTTGCAAAACAGTGATATGCGCTTAATAGAAGCGGGTCGAGGTCAAATGCAGTGTTATTTATAAGCGTTCCGCTGCAGAGCGAGTAATAACCGGTGCCCGTAGGAGTTACAATTCTTGTTACTCCTCTTTTTTGGTCGAGCCACTCATTTCCTTCGGGGCAATTAACGTTTACCATGCAAGAGCCTGAACCACCAAAATCAATCCTCGTATGTCCCTCTTTTGTTACGGTATATAAATGATTATACCCATAAACAACTCCTGAAATAGTAATTGGCGACTCAAATTCATGATTTATGGGTGGCACATATTCAAGGATAATATAGTCTCCCCAAATAAATTCTGTCGCATATTCAGCACGCTTTGGGTTATTTTCTTCGGTATATGCCCCAAGAACGCGCGACCTGTCGATGTTATAGATAAACAATTTTCCACCGTCAGGTATTTCAAACTTATCGTATGTTAGCATTATCGCTAATGCTTCGTTGGCAATAATGCTCACTCGCCAAATATCTATTCCGTTTGGCAGTGTAGTCCATTCGCCTGAATTGTCTGTAGTCAAATTAGCGGGGATAATTTTTCCCACTCGTGGCGGATGCCCCGCATTTTCTAATTCTGCATCTTCGAGACGTAATTCAATTACGTCAAAATTAATAGGCATGTTTATTTCAGTATTTACTGTTAAACCCCTTGTTTCAAATTCAAAACTTGGCGGAGTTCCGCCTGAGTTTATTTGCGCAAATGATTGCGTTGTTACTAACAGAATAGCTATTAATCCTGAAAAAAAATAGTTCTTTTTCATCTTGTTTGGTTTTATTATTTTTACTATTCCAAAAATTTTGGATAATTTTTAGACGGCAAAAGTAATCTTTTTTTTGCAAATAATTAAAAAAAAAATGTTATTTTATGCAAAAAAATATTTATTTTGCGGCGGAAAATATTAATTAATTCTTCTATAACTTTTTCCTTGCCAGCTATCTCGTTCTTGCAGTCTTTTTTCTACTTTGCGAACAAATTCAAAATTTTTTAATTTCCATCCGGGCGCAAGTAGTAGGTCATAAGGGGACTGACTCGCAAAACGTTCAAAAATAATTGTCGGTGATGTAAAATTGTTTTCGTAATGGCGCAACATGTCCGTCTGGTTTTCCTAAAAAAGGATAATTATATCGAATTTTCAGTTTTGGAAAAATATTTTTAAGTGTATGTCTCCAAAAAGCGTGGTGCGATAAGCCATAAAAGTTGTGTGGGTTTCTCTTTTTAACTTTTTTTATTGAATTCGTTTGGAATTCCAAAAATTTCATATACTTTTGCTACTTATTTTTTAAATTTTAAAAATTTATGCAATTATTTTTCTATCAATACGAACTTCAATTAAAACATCAATTTACCCTGTCATCTTCGAGTAGAAAATCGACACCCGCAGTGATGACAGAAATCACTCACGAAGGCGTTACAGGATACGGAGAGGCTTCTATGCCGCCATATCTTAATGAAAATTACGAAACCGCGATAAAATTTTTATCGAAAATTAATTTATCACAATTCAAAGACCCATTCCTAACAGAAGATATTCTTGAATATTTTGATTCTATTGACAAAGGAAACTTTGCCGTTAAAGCATCTGTTGATATTGCTTTGCACGATTTGATAGGGAAATTAACCGCACTGCCGCTATATAAAATGTGGGGATTAAATAAATTTAATGCACCTAATACCTCTTTTACCATTGGAATTGATACACCCGATATTATAAAACAAAAAATTGACGAGGCATCTTCGTTTAAAATATTGAAAATCAAACTTGGAAGCGAAAACGACAAAAAAATTATTGAAACTATTCGTGAAATAACAGACGTTCCTATTTGCGTTGATGTTAATCAAGGATGGAATAATAAAGATTTTGCATTAGATATGATTAATTGGCTGTCAGATAAAAATATATTATTTGTAGAACAGCCACTTCCAAAAGAATTAATGAAAGAATCGGCATGGTTGAAAGAAAAATCGCCACTCCCGATAATTGCTGACGAAGCCGTTCAAACCTCATCTGATATATTGAAAATAAGAGATTTATATCACGGAATTAATATAAAATTGATGAAATGTGGTGGATTACGTACCGCTCGCGAAATGATTTATTTAGCTAAAGAATTAGGTCTCAAAGTGATGATAGGTTGTATGACCGAAACATCATGCGCCGTTTCGGCAGCCGCACAACTTTCGCCACTATGCCATTGGGCTGACCTTGACGGTAACCTGCTCATTAAAAATGATTTATTTGATGGAATGAAAATTATAGATGGCAAAATTACTTTGAACGATTTGCCTGGAATTGGGATTGAAAAGAAATTTATTTCCTAAAATTAACGAAAAGTCGCAAAGTTGAGAACACAAAAATAGTTTTCAGTTTTCAGTTTTCAGTTATTTTTTGTGTTCCTTTGTGGTTAAAAGATATTTTCATTTCTTATGAATAATGAAAAATGCAAGTTAAAAAAAAATTAAAAAAAGTATATTATTTATAAAATTTTTATACTTTTGTATTTTAAAATAAACAAATAATTTTAAAAAAATGATAAAGATTATAGTCAAAATAAGCATTTTGGTATGTGTTGTTTTTTTTGCTCATCATATTTTTGGGCAAGATATAGACCAGCAAAAATCTATTTCGAACTCAGTTGATAAATATTTGAAAATAGTAAGTTCGCAGTCTGCGCTTTATTACGGTAGATTGTATGACGGACAACCACGAACAGAAACTCATCCTTATCTGAAAGACTCAAAATATGCCAAATCAACTCTTTTATATTGTGAGATTTTTTATCCCGAAGAGTTATTGTTGTTAGATTGGAACAAAAACGAGTTGATTATTCTGACACCCGACTATAATAATGTTGTTTTGTTCCCAGAAAATTTAGAGTATGCCGAACTCCACGGATATAAAATCATTTATTTACAGAAAGAGAGTTTACCAGAGAATATGTTGGAAGGATACTATATTTTATTACATTCGGGGAAACATACGGTTTTAGAAAAACAAACAGCAAGATTAATTATTGGAGCAGCAGTCCCCGGAAAATATTCTTCATCAGAGGTAGATTTTGATAAAAAAATCAGATTTTACCTAAATAAAAATGAGATTTATTATCCTATACTGAATAAAAGAGGATTGTTGAGACAATTGAAGCCACACAAAAAAGAACTGAGAAAGTTTATTTCTTCAAACAATTGGAGGTTTAGACGAGACGCAGAAGAACTTATTACAAAAACTGTTAAAGAATACGAAAATTTATTGGGAGTACAATGAAAAAATATTTATACATATTATTTATTTTCACTTGTTTAATACATGCTGGATATTCTCAAAAGCCCGTAACTATTGCTTTGGAAAACAGACCGATGTTAGAACTTTTTGAATTTATTGAGAAATATAGTGATTATCGTATCTATTGTACTCCTGAAGTTTCTGATTCATTGACCGTTACTATAAATGAAACTAATATAGACCCTTTGCTGGTTATTCAAAAAGCTTTGCATAATACCGATTTTCAGTTTTCTCTATTTCAAAACAATGTGTATATTATAAAAAATCGGACTTTAATCACAAAATTACCCGGAAGTTTTTACATGAGTTCTCAGGACAGTGCCGAGGATGATACTTTACCCGAATTTGACAGAGAAACAAAAGCGGTGTCTGAAACTTTGATTTATGCTATCGGTAATTCCGCACTTCAATCGACAACAAACGTGATTATGACCGGAACCGTAACCAATTCTAAAACGGGAGAGCCCGTGCCAGGAGTTACCCTTTTGTTGGAAAATCCCCTTACGGGAACAACTACGGATGCTTATGGTTTCTATTCAATACGACTTCCGCCCGGACGACAAGAAATAATAATTCGAGGCATGGGTTTAAAAGAATCAAAGCGCCAATTGATGCTCTTTTCAGATGGAAAATTAGATATTGAATTAGTGGAACAAGTCTTGACGCTGTCCGAAGTTACAGTTTTTTCTGATAAAGTTGACAATATAAGGTCGGTCAGCGGCGGATTAGAGCGACTCCAAATGAGAAATATAAAAAATATACCGACAATTATGGGTGAAGCAGACGTAATAAGGATTGTAATGGCACTTCCCGGCGTGAAATCTGCGGGTGAAATCTCAAGCGGTTTCAACGTTAGAGGTGGCGCAACTGACCAAAACTTAATTCTTTTTAACGAAGGAACAATTTACGCTCCTACGCATATGTTCGGATTGTTTTCAATTTTCAACCCAGATATTGTTGATAATATGGAATTGTATAAAAGCAACATTCCTGCAAAGTACGGCGGTAGGATATCATCTGTTTTAGAAATTAATACAAGAGAAGGAAACAAAAAAGAATTCAAGGGAGTTGCAAGCATTGGATTACTCACCAGCCGACTAACGTTGGAAGCCCCTCTTTTTAAAGGGAAAGGCTCCTTTATAGTAGGCGGAAGGACAACTTATTCCGATTGGATGTTAAGATTAGTCCCCGAAAAAAGTGGATATAGCAACGGTAGCGCAGCTTTTTACGATTTGAACGGCTCAATGAATTATAAAATTGACGATAATAACACCATTTATTTAAGCGGTTATTATAGTTTTGACAGATTCAATTTTAGCCCTTCCGACAGATATTCCTATCAAAACCTAAATGTTTCTGCAAAATGGCGACACATTATAAATCAAAAAATAACAAGTTCATTTGTGGTTGGACATGACCACTATAGTTATGCCAACAAAGATACAAACGATATATTTAATGCTTATACACTTGATTTTGCGATTAACCAAACCTTTGGAAAAGCAGATTTTAACTATTATTTTGACAATAATCACACTATCAATATCGGTATTAACACAATATTATATAATTTAAACCCCGGCAATATTGAGCCCTCACATTCAGCATCTTTAATACAAAAGCGGAGTCTCCAAACAGAAAAAGCATTAGAATCTGCGTTTTATATCTCTGACCAATGGGAAATTAACCCTTTATGGATGGTCAGTGCAGGAATTAGATATTCTATGTTCAATGCCTTTGGACCCCGCACTTACAACATTTATTCCACAGAATTCCTACCTTCGACAACAACAGTATTACAAACCGATTCTGTTGGAGGAGGACTTTTAAAAACATGGCACGGGCCTGAATTTCGTTTCTCGTTGCGCTATATTATAAATGAAAAAACATCTATAAAAGGAGGAGTTAATTCCATGAGGCAGTATATCCACAAAATTTCTAATACATTGGTCATGTCTCCGACCGATACGTGGAAATTGAGCGATGTAAACATTCGTCCACAAACGGGAATTCAATATACGGTAGGATTGTTTCGAAATTTCGCACAAAATAAAATAGAAACGTCGGTCGAAACATATTACAAAACGATGAACAATTATTTAGATTATCGAGGAGGTGCCGAACTAATCATGAACTCGCATATAGAAACTGAAGTAGCCGGAGTCAAAGGAGAAGCCTACGGTGTAGAATTGATGTTAAAAAAAAATCATGGTAAATTAAACGGGTGGGTAAGTTATACTTATTCACGAACATTGCTGAAAAGGCACGAAGAAATGAAATCTATGATGAATACAAGTGATTGGTATCCAGCAGATTTCGACAAACCTCACGAAATAAAATTTGTAGGTAACTTTAAAATTACACATCGTTACAGTTTTTCGCTCAATTGTGACTATAGTACAGGACGTCCCATTACTCTTCCCATTTCAAAATATGAAATATCCGGAAACCAATACCTTTTTTATTCTGAGAGAAACAAATTTAGGATTCCCGATTTTTTTAGGATGGATGCATCATTCAACATCGAATCGGGACACCGACTTACCAAATTGACGCACGGCTATTTTACAATCGGGGTATATAATTTGACAGGTCGTAAAAATGCTTATTCAATTTATTATACCGTTGAAGATGGACAAATTAGAGGTTATCAACTCTCAATTTTTGGAGTTCCTGTTCCTTACGTATCCTATAACATAAGATTTTAAAAAATGAAAAATTACATAACTATTTATTTTATGAAACTTAAAAAATTGTCGATTTTGAGATTGTATCTGTCATATTGTTTATTAGCAACATTGATATTATATGGCTGTATAACTGAGTATGAAGCAAAAGATATAGATGAATTCTCAGATATTCTTGTTGTAGAAGGTTTTATCACTGATAGTTTATCCACAATAAAAGTTACAAGAAGCGTAAGTTTGAGCAACGAACAGAGAAATTCAACAAATGTTAATGATGCCATTGTTTACGTGGAACGAGATGACGACCTTATCTGGGAGGCGACAAATAATTTATTTGGTCGGTACACTCTCAGAATAGGAGATTTAGATCCTGATAGGAAATATCGTTTGAGAATACTAATCGAAGAGCCCGACAGTGATTGCGTATCAGAAACTCCATGTCCTCTCAAAATACATGAATATTGTACTGATTTTTCCTCTCCGATTATTACACCCCAAATCGATAGTGTTTTTTATATGAAAAGAGGACTTGGGCAACCTGTTACAATACATATTTCTACTCGTGCCTCGGACATTGAAACGCAATATTTTCGTTGGTCGTTTAAGGAAGATTGGGAAATTAATGCCGATTATTTTATATATGGTTATCCTTATTATTGTTGGAATACGGACACCAACACCGAAATTATGCTTGGTTCTGCTGACAATACAGTTTTGGGTCAAATTACTGAAAAGATGATTGAAATTAATCCGTCTAACTTAAAATTGTCCGTACTATACCGAATTAATATAGAACAAAATGCTATCAGTAAAGATGCTTACAATTATTTTTCGAACATAAAAAAGAACGCAAAAGAAATTGGCAGCATTTTTGCTCCCGTTCCATCAGAATTACAAAGTAATATTAAATGTATCACAAATCCGTCAAAAATTGTAATAGGATTCGTTGAAGTAGGAACAACATCTTATGGTGAGCTCTACATTTCTGGTGAAGAAGTGTATGAATCTGCCGTAACTTTGGATTGCAGAATTATTAGTGAAGAAGAGTTGAGAGGTATGTATCCGGGAGACCCAGGAAGACCATGGTTTCCACCCGCGACATACATATTAGTAACCTCAAGCGGATATAACGCATACATACTTCACAGATGTGTCGACTGCACTTTTGAAGGTACAAGACGAAGACCTGAGAATTGGCCAGAATAATTACATGATGAAAAAATTATCACATAACATATTATTAATGACAAGTATTGCCTTCTATTTGGCACTCGGATTTTTTACTGCCGCTGAAGTACCTCAGTTACGAGAGAGAATCTATGTACAAACAGACAAAGAGCTTTATCTATCGGGAGAAACAATACTTCTTAAATTAATTACAACCGACCAAAGCCTTAAACCACTTATTTTTAGCAAGATAGCATACGTAGAATTAGTGAGCGATACTGATTATAAGTTACAAATAATAGTTGAATTAAAAAATGGCATAGGTACAGGGGAAATTATTCTTCCCGTAGATTTTCCTACGGGATACTATCGTTTAATTGCCTACACTCAATTTATGAGAAATGAAGGAGAAAATGTTTTTTTCGAGAAAAATATTGGGGTGATAAATACTTTTCAATGGGGTTATTATATTACGGACGAAATAAATCCAACTAACATCCCCCTCCAAAATACAAAGAAGAAAGAAGTAGCACCAACCTTACATTTAGATAAATCTACATATCCGCAACGCACACGCGGAGAGTTTACTATAAGCGGTTTACCTGAAAATATCCACACTCTTTCTGTATCAATAACGGGCAAAGAAATTTTTCCATGTATAGAATCGTGTGAATCACTATTTTTAAAAAATCACACTGAAGGATTAATAGAATTTTCAGGAACATTTTTACCTGAATTCGAGGGACATATTGTTACAGGGTTAGTTGTCGACAATAAAACAGAAAAAGAACAGTACGAACCATTATTAGAATCAGCCATCGGTTTTCCCGCTGAGGGAATCAGATTTTATGCAGGAAAAAATAGAGAAAATGGTGAAGTTCTTTTCGTTACATCCGGTATATCGGGTACAAAAGAGATTGCTACAGTTATTTTCAATGCAGGCGAAAAGTATAGAATTGATATTAAATCGCCATTTATTTCAAAATTTAACCACAAACCTCTTGACGAATTTAGAATAGATACCGTATATTATGAAACATTACTTGCCCGAAGCGTTGCATTACAACTACTTAGATATTTTTCCGATGATTTCTCTGAAAATCAAATTATTTCTGATTCTTATTTCAAAGCTGAACCAGATTTTAGTTTTATTTTAGAAGAATACACTCGTTTTACAACAATGAGAGAAGTGTTTACCGAATTTGTTGACGGCGCAAGATTTCGTAGAAAAGATGGAAAGTGGGAGATATCTGTATTAACAAATATAGGAGGAAGCTTTGAATATGGATCAATGCCCCTTGTTATGTTAGACGGAGTGCCCATTAAAGACCATAATGATATTTTCAATTATGACCCACATAACATCGAGAAAATCAATATTTATATGGGGCCATTCGCATTGGGAGGTTATATGTTTGACGGAGTAGTTGAACTGACAACATATAACAGAAAACACGAAGACCTGAATTTTAACAGAGCCACGCAAATTTTAGCCTATGACGGACCACAGACTCAATTCAACAAAGAAACGCCCGATTATTCAATTGAAACAAACCGAAAAAGCAGAATACCTGATGGCAGACATACTCTTCTTTGGAAACCAGATATAAAAACAGATGGAAAACATAGTATAATTGTTCCTTTTGACACATCTGACCTCACAGGAGAATTCCAAGCAACATTACAAGGAATTACCAAGGAAGGAGAATTTATTAATGCGACTATATTTTTTAAGGTAGAGTGAAAGATAATAATTAAAGGTACCTAATTTGCATTATTCATAAGAAATGAAAATATCTTTTAACCACAAAAGAACACAAAAAATAACTGAAAACTGATAACTGATAACTGAAAACTATTAATTCAACTTTGCGCCTTTGCGTTAAAATAAATAATATGAATAATGTAGGCTAATAAAATATATAAAAATATAAAAAAAATAAATAAATATGAAAAAATTTTTTCCATTTATTTTACTGATACTCCCTATTTTCCCCGTTTTGTCATCAGCGCAAACAGGCATTGAACAAACAGTTAGAGGAGTTGTAATAGAAAAAAACACTCAAGAAACTCTGCCCGGTGCAACTGTAATTGTTTCTGCGGGCGGAAGAGAATTTGGAACAGCAACCAATGATAAAGGTGAGTTTGTTCTTTCAGACATCCCTGTAGGGCGATGCAATATTTCGGTTTCCATGGTGGGATTTACATCATATATATCGAATAATGTTTTGGTATATTCGGGAAAACAAACGGTTTTAGAAATTGCTTTGGAAGAGAATATTCTTGTCTTGGAAGAAGTAGTTGTTACGCCCAAAATAGATAAAGAGTTGCCTTTGAACAGGATGGCAGTTGTTAGTTCCCGAATGATGAGTAGCGAGGAGGCAAATCGCTATGCAGGAACATTTGCCGGCGATCCCGCGCGAATGGTTGCAGGTTTTGCGGGTGTGATTGCCAATAACGACGAACGAAACGATATTGTTGTTCGCGGTAATACGCCAGCAGGGCTTCTTTGGCGGTTAGATGGATTTGAAATTCCAAATCCTAATCATTTCGGGGCAATGGGCGCAGCAGGAGGTGCTATCGGTATGATAAACAACAATATGCTTGCTAATTCCGATTTTTTTACAGGTGCTTTTCCGGCAGAATATGGAAATGCTACATCGGGAGTGTTCGATCTACGTTTACGAAATGGAAATAACCAAAAGAACGAATTTATGGGTTCCGTAGGATTGTTGGGAATTGAAGTCGCAGCAGAAGGACCACTATCCAAGAAAACCGGTGCATCGTACATAATTAATGGACGTTATGCTTTTTTTGGTGTATTAAAAGCAATGGGTGTTGACCTCGGTTTTGGTGGAATACCTGTATATCAAGATGTTAGTTCAAAAATCAATATACCTTTGAAAAACGGAAATTTATCTTGGATTACAATGCTCGGTTCGAGTTCCATTGAGTATAATCCCGATTTTGACGACCCTTCCGAATGGTCAGATGGCGATTGGGCTGAATATGAGATAAACCATTTCGGTTTGATTTTCACAGGATTAAACTACACACATCGTTTCAACTCGTCTACACGTCTGGAAAATCGTTTTTCGTTTCAATATACTTTTGCTGACGAATTTCATAGCTATCTTGAGTATCCATCCGAAAAGATGTTGCACAAAGATTATGAAGCCGAAGACTATAGCGAGAGAAGATTTACGTGGCAGTCTGTCCTTAATCATCGATTCAACACAAAAAATTTGCTCAAAAGCGGTATCGGCGCAGATTTTTATTATTTAGATATTTATAGGGACTTTCTTAAGTTTCAAGATTTTTTATATGTCAATAAAGGTAATTCAGCGTTATTGAAGGCGTTTGTTCAGTGGCAATATCGTTTTAATAATTCATTCAGCGTTATTCCGGGAGTTTACGCTCACTATTTGACGCTTAACGATGATTATTTTATTGAGCCTCGACTAGGTTTCAAATGGGATATGTCGCCTAAAACGGCGTTCACATTGGGCGGTGGTTTACATTCACAATTGCAGCATTGTATGGTACAAATGTATAAAACCCCAGACGGAGTTATGCCTAATAAAAACCTGAAAATGAACAAAAGTTGGCAAGCCGTTGCAGGTTATCATCAAAAAATAGGTGAAGGAATGCACTTAAAAACTGAAATCTATTATCAAGGACTTTTTGATATTGCGGTATTAAATACTGTTCCCGAAGAATCATATCTAAATTATGCACAGGAAGACAGATTTTCTGAGGGTGATTTTACGTTCGTCAACAAAGGAACGGGACGCAACTACGGAATTGAACTAACTTTTGAGAAATTTTTCCAAAGGAATTATTATTTTCTTCTGACTGGCTCGCTATATGATTCAAAGTATACGCCATTAGATAAAATAGAACGTCCTACGCGATTTGCGGGTTTATACGCTTTCAATGCACTTTTTGGTTACGAGTGGAAAACAGGCAAAAGAAGTCTATTTTCGGTAAATACAAAGTTGGCAACCATTGGCGGTAAGCGAGAAGTACCTATGAATTACAATCCTGTCACAGATGATTGGGAATTTGATTATACGTTGGCTTACAAGCGACAATTGCCTGCCTATTTTCGTCTTGACTTGAACGTCAATATGAAAACCAATTACAAACGTCATTCACTTGAATGGTTTATCGAAATTGTGAATCTTACTGACCACGAAAATATTTGGGCACGAGCCTACGACCGCCGTTATAATGAGTATTATTACGAAACCCAATATGGTTTTATGCCGATTTTTGGGGTCAGGGTGTTTTTCTAATCAGCATTATTCATAATAATTATTTTAACGCAAAGTCGCAACGTTGAGAACGCAAGGAACGTTAAAAGTTTTCAGTTTTCAGTTTTTTTTGCGTTCCTTCGTAGAGGAAACCAAATTGTCCTACATTTTGGTTTTTTGCATTCCGTTAGGCGATGCATTGAGCTTGTCGAAAATGAATGCATCGCTCGGTAGAAAAATAGCATGGCAAGCAACCGGCATTCCGTTAGGAATGCATCCCTATTTCATTTTAATTGTAATGTGGTCGCATTCCTAACGGAATGCGTTTTTATGCTTTGAAATTATTTTCTACCGAGCGTCACATTCCTAGCGGAATGTGAAAAAGAGAGGAGAACGCAAAATCGATTGTAGCTATTTCACCACAATAAAATCTTTAATTGTACTAATAATTATTGTACTCCCGACATTCGTTATATACAACAAATATAAGGCTTATTAATGTATTACAAAAGCGTAATGTTGTAGAAAATGCGACCCATTCAAAATGTCCTATTTTTGAGTTTATTTCATTCGGTTAGGCGATGCTTTGTGCTTGTCGAAAAAGTGGTGCATTGAATTTATTGAAATGCAAGCGCAACTCGGGGGATATCCAAAAAAGGATGCGACAAATTAGGTGTTCTGAATTCAGGTTTAATAAAAAAAATAAAAAAAAATAAAAAAAAATACAACAAAAAAAATTTTTTTACGTTTAAGCGAATATTAAATATATAATTTTGTTCATTTTTTCAAAACTAATAAGAATGCGAAAAATTTGTAGTTTTTTAGTAGTTGCGGTCGTATTATCGGCTGCTTTGATATCTTGCGGACCTAGTCCTGCAAAGGTAAAAGCTGTACAAGACGCTTACGCTGGGCTTGTCAATTTAGTAAATGAGACCACTGTTTTAATAGAAGCAGCGAGAGATCTCGATATAATTGACAATGATGTCATTGACGAGTACAACACATTGGTTGATGTTGTTAACGAACTTGGCGAAATTGAATTGGACAAGGCGAGTAATGCGGAATTAGATTCTGTTTTAGAATCTATTAACCAAATGAAAACTGATGTTAGCGCTTTGAAGGGCGTTTATCAGGGAGTGCTGCTATAAAAAGCGGCTTAATCTCATATTCTTGAGGATATTTAATCCCTATTTTTAAAAAATAGGGATTTTTTTTAAAAAAAAATAAAAAAAAATACAACAAAATACAACAAAAAAAATTTTTTTACGTTTAAGCAGATATTTAAATATAATATTTTGTTCATTTTTTCAAAAAACTAACGAGAATGCGTAAATTATGTAGTATTTTAGTTGCAGTCGTATTATCGGCTGCGTTTGTGTCTTGCGGACCTAGTGCCGAGAAGATAAAAGCAGTACAAGACGCGTATGCAAGTCTTGTCGAATTAATAAATGAGACCACTGAGTTTGTAGATGGAGCGAGTGCGCAAAATCTAATTACTCAAGAGGAGATTGACGAGTACAACCAAATGGTTGATGCAGTTAACGAACTTGGAGAAGTTGATTTGCAAAAGTCAAGTAATGCGGAGTTAGATGCTACTTTAGCATCTATCAACGAAATGAAAGCCGAAGTGAGCCAGTTGAAAAGCGTTCTTTTTATTACGTTTGTTCAAAACGCTTATGCAAATCTTGTGAATTTAGTTAATGAGACCACTGAGTTAGTAGATGCAGCGAGTGCACAAAATCTAATTACTCAAGAAGACATTGACGAGTACAACGTAATGGTTGAAGCCGTTAACCAACTTGGAGAAGTCGGGCTTGACCAAGTAAGTGATTCGGAATTAGATTCTGTTTTCGGATCTATCAACGAAATGACTGCCGAAGTAAGCAAATTGAATGTTTTTCTTCAGGGTGCACTGCTCTAAAAGCGAGTTCATCTCAAATCCATGAGGAAAATTAAATCCCTATTTTTTTTAATGGGGATTTTTTTTTGTTCTGGATATACTCAGAATTGCCATTACGGTCGACCGCAAGGGTGCAGAGTGCTGCAGTGTGGGATGAATAGAGGATATTTTAAAGTCAATAGGAACTTCCTTTTTATCATCTCACTCCTTCGTCCATTTTTTCTCATCTATTTTATTTTTTTCTCCTCTTTTTTTGGTTTTCTTAAAAAAACTACCTATTTTTGCAAAAAATTTTTTTTATATGAAACGATTTTTATATGTTATTGTATTGATTGTCATATTATTGGCGTTGTATTTGACTGTTTCTTATATTTGTCATGCAAAAGAAACGGTTAGTAGCGATGTATCAATAGAACAGACAGTTAATGAAGATTTACTCAATGACGAATTTTTAACAGAAAAGAAAGGGTCATTGAAAGACACCGTAGAAATTGTTGCGGTGGGTGATATTATGATGGGCACTATTTATCCTAACGGTGAATATTTGCCCAAAAACAACGATTGTAGCCGCTCTTTTAGTATGGTTAAGAAATATTTTGCGGGTGCGGACATCGTTTTCGGAAATTTAGAAGGCGCATTAACAGATTCGAGGGATAATGCTAAAAGGTGCAATAATCCTGATGTCTGTTATGTTTTTGGAATGCCTACCAAATTTGTGGAATGTTTGGTTGATGCAGGATTTAATTTATTAAGTTTGGCAAACAATCATTCGGGTGATTTTGGCGAACAAGGTCGAAAATCAACTATTCAAACATTGCAAAAAGCGGGAATTAATTATGCGGGACTTACCGACTGTCCTACGGCAGAGTTAGAAATAGATGGCATAAAATATGGATTTTGTGCTTTTGCGCCTAATATAGGCACCATTGATGTGCGGAATATACCTGCTGCTGAGGCAATTGTCAAAAGTTTGAAACAGCGTTGCGACATTGTCATTATTTCCTTCCATGCAGGCGGGGAGGGTAGGGGAGCCCAGAACGTAACGCGGCAGTCCGAAACATATATCGGCGAAAATCGCGGAAATGTTTACGAATTCACCCATAAAATGATTGATGCTGGCGCAGATCTTTTACTTGGACACGGTCCGCATGTTACGCGGGCAGTTGAAATTTACAAAAACAGATTTATTGCCTACAGTATGGGAAATTTTAGCACGTATAGTCGTGTGAATGTGCAAGGAGTCAACGGGATAGCGCCTATTTTTAGGATTTATACAACTCCAAAAGGTGAATTTATTAAGGCACATATCACACCCACTTGGCAGCCCAGCGAAGACAGAACACCCAGATTGGACAAAGAAAATAGGGTGATTAAAGTAATTCAAAACCTCACCAAAACTGATTTCCCCGAGCAGAAAATTACTATTAGGGATGATGGGTGGATAGTGGTTAGTGATTAGTGGTTAGTGGTTAGTGATTAGTGATTAGTGGTTAGTGAGTAGTGAGTAGTGAGTAGTGAGTAATGAGTAGTGAGTAAATGAGTGTAGTGGCAACCCACGTGTTTGCCCTCTGTGTAACCAAAAGAAAATTACACAGAGAAACACAGAGGAGCACAGAGACACAGAGAAAAAAAAATAAGAAAAAAAATTAATAAATAAGAAATATAAACAGAAAAAAATTCTGCTGACTAACTCCGTAAGGCGATGCATTGAATTTATTGAAATGAGTTACACGTAGATAACCCCGAATAAGCATAAGCGCAATTCGGGGGGCAAAGAAAAAAATATTTATGTTTACAAACAAGTTAATACTCGGCGACAACCTCGAAATATTAAAAACTTTCGATGATAACTCAATAGATTTAATCTATTTAGATCCTCCATTTTTCAGTAATCGTAATTATGAGGTAATTTGGGGTGATGAGGGTGAGGTACGTTCGTTTCAAGATAGATGGGCGGGAGGTATCGAGCATTATCTTGCGTGGTTAAAAGAGAGAGTTTTGCAAATGCACCGAATTTTAAAACCAACAGGTTCTATTTTTTTGCATTGTGATTGGCACGCCGATGCATATATCCGATGTGAAATTTTAGATAGTGTGTTTGGAACAAAAAATATGGTTAATCACCTTATATGGTGTTATTCAATAGGTGGAAAAAGTAAACGCACATTTGGTAAAAAACATGATTCTATTTTTTTCTATAGCAAAAGTAATAAATACACTTTCAACGAAAAAGGTGCTATTATTGCACGAAAACAGAATACTCACATGAAAAAAAGTGTTGATAAAGAGGGTAGGATTTATCAAGAAAAAATCGTTAAAAAAACAGGAAAACGATATATATATTATGAAGACGAAGGAAAGATAGCGGAAGATTATTGGACTGATATTGAAACATTAAATAGAGAAGATAAAGAACGAATTGGCTACCCTACTCAAAAGCCCGAAACCCTATTAGAACGTATAATAAAATGTGCAAGCAAAGAAGGAGACATCGTTTTAGACCCATTTGTTGGCGGCGGAACAACAGTTGTTGTTGCTGACAAACTTAACCGCAAGTGGATAGGGATTGACCAATCAGTAGCCGCAATCAGAGTTTCTGATTTGCGCCTCCGAAACCAACATAGTTTATATTCAAAACCATACGAGTTACTACTTCGTAAATATGATTATGATTCTTTACGAAACAAAGATGCATTTGAATTTGAAATTTGGATAATTCAAAAATTTGGAGGAACTCCTCACTCCCAAAAGGGTGCAGATAAAGGCATTGACGGACACGACCCAAACGGTGCGCCAATTCAAGTAAAACGTTCTGATAACGTTGGCGTTAATGTAGTCAAAAATTTTTCTGTATCGGCAAAACAATATGACAAAACTCTTTTTGAAAACAACGTCAAACAAAAGAAGGCTGTTGGTTTTATAATAGCTTTTTCATTTAGTAGGGGAGCCATCGAAGAGGTCGCAAGGCTAAAAAACAAAGAAAAAATAGTAATAGAACTGATAAAAGTTGGAGATATTGTTCCATACGGCAAAAAGCCCATAGTGAAATTAACAGCAAATGAATTAGAAAACAACAAATATGCACTGAATGCCACTGCCAAAAGCGAAACAGAAGTAGAATTTTATTCGTGGGACTTTGACCATAAGCCCGAAGTAGGTTTTAAAGCCGATATTTA
>WRMI01000046.1 GCA_009777175.1 Marinilabiliaceae bacterium | reverse complement strand
TGTCGAAAATGAATGCATCGCTTGGTAGAAAAATAGCCATACAAATGCTTTGAAATTATTTTCTACCAAGCGTCACATTCCCAATGGAATGTGGAAAACTGAGGTTGATAAATATTTCATAAAAAGGTGACATTTTGATTTCCTCGGAGGTCAAGTAATCTGAAGTTTATGTCACGAAATAATCTTTTAAAAGGTTTTTCATAGTAAGAAACCCTTTTTTGTTTATAGTATATTCTGCTGCGAGTACGGCTCCCAATGCAAATCCCAGTCTTGATTTTGCGCTATGCCGAATTTCTATTTCATCAACAAGTGATTGGTATTTAACGATGTGAATACCCGGTACATCTCCTTCCCTAAATGCTTTAATTTCAATAGTTTGAGATGATGATGCTTGGTTCAAATTCCAATCGGTTTTACGATCAAGGTTTTTGATAATCCCTTCGGATAGCGTAATCGCCGTTCCGCTTGGTGCATCTTTTTTTTCTGTATGATGCGTTTCAGCGATGCTTACTTCATATTGGGGGAAGTCGTTCATTAGTTGTGCCAAAGTATCGTTCAATTCAAAGAATAAATTAACTCCGATGCTGAAATTAGAGGCATAAAAGAGTGTTTGTCCTCTTTTTTCACACCATTCCTTTGCTTCGACAATGTTTTGAAACCACCCCGTTGTCCCGGAAACAACAGGAATATTATGTTTGAAACATTCCTTGTAATTATGTAGCGCAGAATCGGGAGTCGTAAATTCAATGGCAATATCGGCACATTTAAATTGTTGTGAATTAAAATCTTCGTTTAAAAGTGGGTCAATTCTTGCCACAATTTCATGTTCTCTTGAAACAGCGATTTTTTCTATCTCTTTTCCCATTTTTCCATATCCAATTAATGCAATTTTCATATTCGAATATTTATTTTATAAAATTTTATGCAAAGATAAATATTATTGAGTATTAATAAATGATTTATGAAAATTTTTACATAAAAAAAAATGTATTTCATCAAAAAAATAAAAATTTTTATAAAAAAAGAAACGAAAATTGATTCTTTTTCGTTATCTTTGCAAATTATTTTTTGAACGCATCAATAACAATAAAAATATATAAGATGAAAAAAGTTATTTTGATAGTTGCTGTTTTGCTGCTTGTAATACTTTCATTATCAAGTTGTAAGAGCAAAGATTGTCCTGCATACACTTACGTCGAAACAGAATGTCCTGCGCTTGCGTGACCTTATATTAATGGTTGATAATTAATCATTTAGCACATTTGTTACAAATACAACCATTATTTTGTTTAAGTTAATGTTTTGTAGCAGGGTTGATCCTTTGTGTTTCAGTATAGTTCTATCTTAAACACCGACAAAACAAATATACAAAGTTTTTTAAGGATCTTTCTGAAAAGTAAAATCTGTGAAAATCTTTTACATCGGTGTTGTCTGTGTGTTTTTAGTTTTTCTTATAAAAAAAATGACTCCATATCTTCCAATATTCCTGATGTTTCTTCTTTTGTCACCATCACTGAAAATAAATAATTAATAAAAAAAAAATGCAAAAATAGATATTTTTTTTACAAAATTCTATTGTTGAAAAAAAGTAATAACCTTAACAACATTCAGGCGATGTATCTCCGTGAAAATAAGACTTTTCAAATAAATAAATCAAACAAGTTAACAAAATGTATTATCACGTTTTTTCTGAAATTATTTTGAATATTTTTTTAAAATATTTTTTGAATAACAATTTTTATTACTTTTGCGACATGAATCTCAACAAGAAATAATTAAATTTTTGAAGTGAATCCTCGAAAAATTTTTATTATCAGCATTTTTGCAATACTTTCGCACTCAATTAATGCATCAAACAACAATGATAGCACTTATTTTGCCATTGAAGTAAAATATCAATATGGTGTTTTGGTGCCACATCATCCTGAAATTGTGTATTTTGTAAAAGATTACGTTCAAGGGTTCGAAATAAATTTTATTAGGAGACGTTATAAAACAGATTTTTGGGAAAGCGACTACAAAAGGTTAGAAACAGGAATTGGCTTTTGGTGCAGTTCCTTAGGAAGAGACGAAATATATGGTCATGCCATGTCGCTTTTTCCTTTTGTAAATCTGCATCTCGTTAGTATTGGAAAACTCGACTTCAAAACGAGGGTTGCCTTAGGATTAGGATTTGCGACCAAACCTTTTGAACGGTACAAAAATCCTTTTAATTCTATTTTTAGCTCCCATTTTAACGCATATATTGGACTCGGTTTTATGATGTATTACCCTGTTTTTAATAATTTTGCACTACAAGGCGGACTATCTATCAATCATATTAGCAATGGTGCATCGAGTAAGCCAAATCACGGAATGAACACAGTTGCTATTTCTTTTGGCGCAAGATATAATTTAACAGAACCAAAACAATTTGCACTAAAAAAACATGATGATAAAAATTTTAAAAAGAACGAATTGCTCACAACTATTAGTGCGGGAAGAAATCAACCATCGCACTATTTTTACAACAAATATTGGTCAGGAAGTGTGACAGCTATTCATTCTAGATATCTGAAAAAAAATATGTCCCTCGGCATTGGATTAGATCTTATAAACATTGGTGGAGCGCCATACGTTTTTAATTCTTCTGATGAAATTGACGAAAATGCTCAATTCGAGTTTAAAGACTTTTTTTATCTCGGATCAACCCTTAATTTCGAAAACCACTTTGGAAAAACAGCAATATATCTTGCCCCCGGAGTATATTTGCATTATAAAACAACCCCCCGACAACCCCTATATGCAAGATTAGGAATTAGGCAAATAATTTATGGCAACTTTTGGGGACATTTCGGAATTAAAGCAAACTTTTTTGTTGCCGAATTTATTGAGTTCGGAGTAGGATATAGACTTAAATATTAAATTGCGCCTGTCTGGAGTTTTGTTTTTTAATCACTAAACACTACTATTTTTGCGTTCTTTGCGTTCCCAACTTTGCCCCTTTGCATTAAAATAAAATATTATTAATAATGCATGTTAAAATCTTTTTTACAATATAAAAACAATATTTACGTTAAATAGTGGTTAGTGGTTAGTGGTTAGTGGTTAGTGGTTAGTGGTTAGTGGTTAGTGAATGAGGGAATGAGTAAATGAGTAAATGAGTAAATGAGTAAGTAAGTAAGTGAATAAAAGAGAGGAAACCTTATTTTTACCTTATTTGTTAAACAAAACAACCTTAGTAGATAAAAAAATCAGTATCAATTATAACAAAAATATTAAGTATTATGAGTAAAAGTATAGATTGGAAAAATCTTTCGTTTTCCTACACAAAAACAGATTATAACATAAGATGTTATTATCGCGATGGTAAATGGGGCGAATTGGAAGTCAGTTCGTCTGAAAATATTGACCTCCATATTGCTGCAACTTGCCTACATTATGGACAAGAAGCATTTGAAGGATTAAAAGCATTTAAGGGTAAAGACGGCAAAATCAGAATTTTTAGATTAGATGAAAATGCCAAACGAATGGTACGTTCTGCCGAAGGAATTATGATGCAGCCTATCCCTGTTGAAATTTTTGAAGCAGCGGTTATCAAAGCAGTAAAAATGAATTTAGAATGGGTTCCTCCATACGAATCTGGTGCGTCACTCTATATTCGTCCGCTACTTATCGGAACAGGTCCCAAAGTGGGAGTAGCACCCGCTGACGAATACCTTTTGTTAGTGTTCGTTACACCCGTTGGACCCTATTTTAAAGAAGGTTTTAGGCTTACAAATGTTGCAGTTATGCACAATTTTGACCGAGCCGCACCAAACGGAACAGGACATATTAAAGTAGGCGGAAACTATGCCGCAAGCCTTAAAGCCGGCGCAATTTCCAAAGAAAAAGGGTATTCAACAACCCTATATTTGGACAGTAAAGAGAAAAAATATATTGACGAGTGCGGACCCGCTAACTTTTTTGGTATCAAGAACGGCGTTTACATTACTCCCGAATCAAAATCAATTTTGCCTTCAATTACCAACATGAGTTTGATACAATTAGCACAAGATTTGGGTATTAAAGCCGAAAGACGCCCAATTCCAATAGAAGAACTCGCCGAACTGTCCGAAGCAGGCGCATGCGGAACAGCAGCAGTTATCACGCCTATTGGATGGGTAGACGATTTGGACACAGGAACATCTTATCAAGTTACAAGAGGTGACGTTCCCGGTCCTATTACCACAAATCTTTATAATACTCTTCGCGCTATTCAATACGGAGACATCGAAGATAAACATGGTTGGATTAAATTTGTTGAATAAGTGAGAAATATTTCTCGATAAAAGTGAAAATATTTATCTAAGTTGCATTATTCTTAAAAAATGAATAATGTAGGCTAATTTCATCAATCTATATGCGAAAAACAGATATATCGAAACGTCAAAAATATGATTTTCTTGTTATTGGTTCTGGGATGGCGGGTCTAAGCTTTGCATTGAAAGCCGCCGAACACGGTTCTGTTTGTATTATAACAAAAAAAGGATTGACCGAATCTATTACAGGTTACGCTCAAGGAGGTATTTCATCGGTAACATATCACCCCGATAATTTTGAAAAACATATAAAAGACACTCTGAATGCCGGTTCTGGTCTTTGTAATCCAGAAGTAGTAAAAAAAATTGTAACAAAAGCACCCGAACAGATAGAACAATTACTAAAATGGGGCACAAATTTCGATAAAACTACCGATGGCAAATTTGACCTGCACCGAGAAGGAGGACATTCAGAACACAGAATTTTGCATCATAAAGACAATACGGGTTTTGAAATACAGCGCGCATTGTCAACTGCCGCTAAATCACACAAGAATATTACCATTTTAGAACATCATTTTGCTGTTGAAATTATTACGCAGCACCACTTGGGTGAAACAGTCAATAAATGGCGCAAAGATATCGAGTGTTATGGCGCTTATGTATTAAACCGCAATACAAACAGCGTTGAGACAATATTAGCACGTGTTACAATGATGGCAACTGGCGGCGTGGGCGCAATTTATCAGACAACTACAAACCCCGCTATTGCAACAGGAGACGGAGTTGCAATGATTTATAGAGCAAAAGGTGCCATCGAAAATATGGAATTTATTCAATTTCACCCAACGTCTTTATATAACCCGCAAGAACGACCTTCTTTTCTGATTACAGAAGCAATGCGCGGCTTCGGCGGAATTTTACGGAAAAAAGATGGACAAACATTTATGCACAAATATGACCAACGTGAAAACCTCGCACCACGCGACATCGTAGCAAGAGCAATTGACAACGAACTTAAAGCAACCGGCGACGACTACGTTTTCCTTGATGTTTCTCATAAAAAAACCGAAGATTTAAAAACCAACTTTCCAAATATTTACAATAAATGTATTTCGCTGGGAATTGATATTTCAAAAGAAATGATACCTGTTGTTCCCGCTGCACACTACTCATGCGGTGGAATTAAAGTTGACATAAATTCAAGAACATCAATTTCACGTTTATATGCCGCCGGTGAATGCTCCTCAACGGGAATGCACGGCGCAAACAGATTAGCCTCTAATTCTTTATTAGAATCCATCGTTTTTGCAAATATCGCAGCAAATGATGCCATTCAAAATTTGAAAAATTATCACTTTTGCGACAAAATCCCCGAATGGAACGACGAAGGAACATCGCAACCCGAAGAAATGGTGCTTATTACTCAATGTAAGAAAGAGTTAGAACAAATTATGAGTTATTATGTTGGAATTGTGAGGTCAAATATTCGTTTGAAAAGAGCAGTTGACAGATTAGAAATTATTTATCACGAAACAGAAGAACTATACCAAAAATCAGTCGTTTCACAACAATTATGCGAACTGCGAAATGCAATTCAAACAGGATACTTAATAATTAAAATGGCTCGAAACAGGAAAGAAAGTCGCGGATTGCACTATAATATGGATTATCCTATACAAATAAAAGTATAAATTAAAAAGTTTACCATTAAATATTAACATTTTGAATATCAGCATAAATAAAATTCAAAAATTTCTCTTTGAGGATATATGGCGTTTGAGACGCGAAGATACAACATCAAGGCGTCAATTTTTTCTTATCAAATATGGAAAAATATTTATACTTGCAATTCGGCACTATTTGTCGGATGACTGCAATATGAAAGCGTCTGCACTAACTTATTATACACTTTTATCGATAATACCAATTTTTGCTCTTATTTTTGGAATTGCGCACGGCTTTGGGTTTAGAGAAACATTACAGCAAGAATTGGAATCATATTTCGTTGAACAAGACCAAATTTTAGATTGGATAAATAACTTTATTTTAGGTTATTTGGACAATGCAAGAGGAGGCGCAATAGCCGGGATTGGTTTAATAATGCTTATTTGGAGTGTGATAAAAGTGTTAGGACATATCGAACGGTCGTTCAATCATATTTGGGATATAAAAAATTCACGCCCATGGTCGAGAAAATTCAGCGATTATATTTCATTTATGGTCGTGGCGGCACTTTTTGTGATAGTCTATTCAGGTTTTACTGTATTTATTTCTAACACCATCAATGGTTTTGACCTTTTGACAATCGTTGGTCCCGTTATCGGATATTTATCTCCTGTAATTATGGTGTGGGCTGTTTTTACAGTAATGTTTATAATTATGCCTAATACAAAAGTAACAATTCCTGCTGCCATTTTCGGAGGAATATTGTCGGGAACAGGTTTTATAATTTTGCAATTATCATACATTTATTTTCAGATGGGAGTGTCGAAATACAACGCAATATACGGTAGTTTTGCTGCTATACCTCTGTTTTTGATATGGTTACAGTCGTCGTGGTTAATTGTTTTATTCGGAGCTGAACTCGCAGCAGCATTTCAAAATGTTAAAAGTTACGAATTTGAGATTGATACCAAAAATATGAGTTTCTTTTACAGACGGTTAGTGAGCCTTATGACCTTAAAACATATTATTGACAAATTCAAAAACGGCGACGAACCTCCAACGATGCACGATTTATTATTGAATTTAAAACTGCCCGTTAGATTGGCATCAGAAGTCATTTATGGTCTGAAAAAAGCAGGACTAATTCAAGAAACCACCGTTGACGATGAGAAAAAAGATAACTTCTATATTCCTGCCTTCGATATCAACCAAATAACAGTTGAATATGTGATAAACAAGTTGGAAAATTCGGGAACGTCAAATTTTCTTTTTGAAGAAAATGACAATTTAAAAGAACTACGAAAAATTTTAAAATCATTCGACCAAAAACAACGAGAAATGCCCGAAAATGTGCTATTGAAGGATTTGTAAAAATGTTATATTGTGTTTTGAAATATTTATCAAAATTTATCATAGTGTAAAGTTATGTGTAAAATGACGCAGACCAAGATTCCTCGCTACGCTCGGAATGACCATTTCATTCCTTTAATGTGGTATGTTTCCGCTGCGGCGCTGCCGCAGCGGAAACTGAACTACCCCAAAGTATAATTCGTCATTCCGAATGAAACGTAGTGAAATGAGGAATCTGAAAATATGCAATTTTACAATTAACATAACAATAGTTATTATTAGATTATTCATAAAAGAAAGTTATGAATGATTTAAGTTTTATTTAGCGTTAAAAATAATCTAACCACAAAGGAACACAAAAAATAACTGAAAACTGAAAACTGAAAATTATTAATGCGTTCTCAACTTTGCGACTTTGCGTTAAAATAAATATTATCAATAATGCAGATTTGGAAATTAGTTGACCATTATTAACGATAATTGGAATGAAAACAAAAATTAATTTATTTTTTACATTTTACAAGTCATTTTGTTTTGCCTCAATCTTGATTTCCGTTATATGTGCTTATTTCTTAATTATGTACGGAGCTTCTGCCTATTCTGTTCTTTTTTGGTTTAAAATCTTAACTTCTGCTGTGATATTTTTATATATTAGGGAGTATAAATCAAAAGAGTTCTATTTTTATAAAAATCTTGGAATCAGTAAAAAAGCTCTTTGGATATTTTCTTTTCTATTTGATTTTACACTCTATTTTATCGTTGTAATTATTGCATTAAATTTACATGGAAAATTTGCTTGAAATAGACAGTGTTCAATTAAAATTCGGGGAGAAAACTATCCTGAATAACATATATCTAAAATCCGAGACTGGAAAAGTAACGGGCATTCTGGGTAGAAATGGCTGTGGGAAATCGTGTTTATTGAAGTTGATTTTTGGGGAAATTAAAACCAACGAAAAATCAGTAAGAATAAACGGAAATACGCTAATTGAAGGTTATAGAAATCCTAAGGATATGAGGATGTTACCTCAATTCAACTTTTTGCCCAAACACCTAAAAGTCATTCAAGCATTCAAGTATTTCGACTTAGACTTTTCGGAGTTTTCTGATTTATTCAGCGAGTTTTCTGAGTGGGCTCAATTCAAAATTCAAAAACTTTCAGGAGGAAATGTAAGAATAATCGAAACATATTTGATTCTAAAAAGCGACACCAAGTTTTGTGTTTTAGATGAACCTTTTTCTCATTTATCCCCAAAAAACGCAAAGACTTTCATTGAAATAATTAAACAAGAAAAAGATAAAAAGGGAATCATATTGACTGACCATTTGTACAATTATATTACAAAGATTAGCGACTATCTTTATATAATTAAAGATTGTGTGAGTTATAAAATTGATGACAAAAACAAACTAAAAGATTACGGATATTTGAGATAATAAAAGCAACATGCATAACCGCAGGCTAAAGCCAGCTTTTCACTTTTTTTTCTTAGTGAACGGGTATAGTCCGAAAAGTTGTTTCCGTCGCACCCAAAATCCTTAAAATTAGACGTTTTTTAACATATTTTAACTAAAAACTGACATTTTGACACCTTTTTTAAAGATGTTTTTTCGAGGTTTTTTCCGATTTAGGTGGGTGGGTATAGTCCGAAATACGCAGCGCTTACGGTCGACCGCAAGGGTACACTCCTACCGGTTATCTACGTTGCACTCTACCGAGTGCTGCAGTGTGAAATACGGGAAATATGTGGGGTTTGTGTTTTTGGGGGATACCCCGAATTGCGCTTACGCTTATTTGGGGTTATCTACGTTGCACTCGTACCGAGTGCTGCTGCGTGGGGTGTATAGAGATGGTAAGGTTTGGTTTGTTAGTTTCACGAAGGACACAAAGAATAGTTTTTTAGTCACGAACCACTAATCACTGTTTTTGCGTTCTCATCTTTGCGACTTTGCTTTTAAATTAAATAAATATTATAAATAATTTTTGATAAAACTTTGTATAAACAAAAATTTTACTATCTCTTTCTATAGAAAAAGAGCGGCAAAAAGAGCAATATGCCAACAAGCGAGAACAACAATCCGCCCATTGTTCCTGCGGCGAGGGCAAACCAAAAAGGTTCGCGATGCTCGCCTACTACAAAAGGAATTAATCCAAGAATTGTAGATAAAATAGTTAACATAACGGGAGTAATTTTTCCATGTAATGCTTGAATATACTTTCTGCGTGATGAACATCGTGATGTTTTCAGATTATTATAGTCATTTATAATATAAATTGCGGCATTTATGGTAAGTCCGCACAGAAGAACCATTGCGGCAAAGCCACCCTGGTCAAAATTCATACGAAATATATAAAAAGTAAGAAACAGTCCAATAAAACCAAAAGGAACTAAACTAATTACTGCTAAAGGTTTCCAAAAAGATTCAAACAATATCGAACAAAACAGGTACATTACTAATATAATCAAAATAATTAACCAATATTGTTTTTTTTGTTGTTGCCACCAATACCAACCTCCTACAACTTCTGCTCTGTAACCAAGCGGAAAAATTTCATTATATTCTTTTACTAAATTATCTTGTAGAATATTACCATATTTCCCCGAACCAATATAGTCATAAGAAATAAACATGGTATATTGTCGGTTTTCTTTGCAAATTTCGTTTTGTTCAATATCTTTTGTCATTTCTGCGGTGGATGACAGTTTCAATAAAACATCATCATTGTGTAACAGGTTGTTATACAGCGTCCACTTGTCAGTTTCGTGTAATTGTTTTGCTCGATATTTAATATATTGGTAATTACCATCAATAACCATACCTGTTACCGTTCGTTCATTTCCTGAGGCATTTTGCACCATACTAAAATATTGAGGCAACGAAATATCACTTTCAGAAAGTCGCTCAATGTCGGGTATTAGCACAAATTCGCGGTTTTTACTTTTTTCCCAAGTATTTCTACTCAATAGGTTCACCTCTTTTATTCGTTGATTTTCTAATAATTTAAGTCGAATATCTTCTGCATAACTATAAAGTTGGTCATAATTGTACCCATATAGTTGAATACGGTACTGTCCAGTTGTTTCATACATTCGGTTAGAAAAACCATCTCCAACGCCAAAAACACTCCAATCTGCCGCACCTGAACCAATGCTTTTTGTTATTAAATTTCCTTTAAGCAGGTGCGGAAAGTAACTAAATTCGTGTTCTTCTTTAAAAGTGATAGTTATTGAAGCATTTTGCGCACTGTTTATTCTTGTTTGAAAACGCTCTATTTCATTGAATTGCATTAGATATTTCTCAATATCTTCAATTGTTTTGTTCATTTGCGTAATTGTAGCGCCCGGTGGCATATAAGCATACATATAAAGAGTGGTACGCTCGCGAGTATTATTCCACTGCGATCCTTCATATACAAACTGAACAAATAATCTCAAACTTCCGCCAAATATCTTATCTACAATGGGTTTTGCTTTTTCTGAATACCACTGACTTCCGATTGTTTTGTTATAAATATCAGCAAATCTACTGTCATTTTCAATTTTGTTTGGTAACATAAATAGTGGTAAACCGAAACCAAGTACAAACATTGTCCATGCAATCCACTGTCGGCGGTATATATAAGAAATAACACTGTTATAAAAGCGTGAAATCTTACATAATATTTTGACCCGTTTTTTGTGAAAGATTGTATTTGCTGATTTTGTCAATTTTGCAGGATTTAGTGTTGGTGTATAACATAACGCGGGAGTAAAAAACCATGCACTTGCCAATGAAACAAACAAATTAATAATCACTACAATAGCAAAATCTATGAGATTTAGTTTTAGTTGTTCATCTAAGAAAAATAATGCCGATAGTGAAACAGCAGTTGTTACCGTTGCCGCAAGAATAGCCATAAATACACGCCTATTGCCACGACTGCGAATATGTTCTACCATAACAATTGTGTTGTCGATAATTAATCCAAGAGAAATGGTTATACCCGCAAGTGAATATAGATGTATTTCAACCCCCAAAAGATAATAGATACCGATAGAAATACATATATTAGCAATAATGCTTATTAAAATAATGATTAAATAGCGGAATTTTCGGGTGGCTATAAGAATAAAAAGTAACAGAATAACAATTGTAACTATTGTTCTAATGTATATTTTGTGCAATTCTTTTGAAATGTATTCGGTTGAATCATAACTGTTTAAAAGAGTATATCCTTTTGGTAGATGTAACTCTAATTGTTCTATTTTTGCTTTTAATTGATTAGCAAGAAAGATATGGTTAACTTGAGAATTTGCATATATAACTATATTAATTACGTTCATTCCGTTGATACGATAAAATGATGTAGGTTCTTGTTCTATATACCGCACAGTCGCTATATCACCCAATTTTATTATTCTACCATCGATAATATGCAAAGGGATATTTTCTAAACTTATATTTTTTGTATTACTATTTCCTATGGTAAGTTGCATTAACGATTTGTTACCATTGGCATCAACTTCTTGTACAATTCCTGCGGGTTCTACACTATAAAAATTGCTAATTGCTTGCTGAATATAATTTGTTGTAAGTCCCAATGCCTGCAACTGCTCTGCATCATATTCATTTATTCGTACGAGCAAACTTTATTTGGGAAACCTTATATTTTTGCATCTCCCATACAAACAGAAATGCGAAACAAACGTTTGGTTGGAAAAATTGATTCAAGCTTTATTGTGGTTTCTGATAATATGCCTATCATTGAAGTTTATGATGATAAGAGCCTTGACCTTATCCATCAATTTGATTATTCTTATATCCCTCAAATTAAGAGTCTCATTATATTTGAAAAAACAAACCCTATCGAACGTGAAGACTCTTATAGATGTATAAGTGAAGATATGTGTATAACTAATAATCATTTGTATATTTCAATCTATACTAGAAATAAAAGTGTTCACGATAGTTATCTAAACTTGATAATTAAGTTTGAAATCAAGCCCGAAATCAAACCTGTGTCTGTTCTCAAATTACCGGGAAGATGGTTTACAACCTTTTGTGTAGATGAAAATGATGGGATTATTTACGCCTACAATAATCCAGATAATTCAATAGGAGCATATTTAATACCAAAAACTCCCAAAAATGAATAAATTTTGCCTGTTATTTTTTATTCTTGCTATATTTGTATTGAGTTCCTGCAAAGAATCTCAACAAAAACGCTCCGAAAAGATTGTAAGCGAGTGGAAAGATAGGGAAATAATAATCCCCGACAATATCACTTTTAAGAGTTTAAGACAAGATACCTTATGTACATATTTATGGGACAAACCATACAAAATATTTACATATATTGATTCAATTGGCTGTACGGCTTGTAATATGAATTTATATGGATGGAAAGGAATCATTCAACTTTGCAAGCAAGAACAATTTGATGTAGGATTTATATTTGCCGTACATTCTTCTAACTACAATAGTTTTGATGCAGATATTGTTATGTACAGTTTCGACTACCCCATAATCTACGATTACAACAACGATTTCGATAAACTCAACAATTTTCCACCCGCACCATACCGTACTTTTTTGTTAGATAAAGACAACAAAGTGCTACTTGTTGGCTCTCCCATTGGAAATATTGAAATGTGGGAGAAATATAAGAGTAGTTTTCAGTTTTCAGTTTTCAGTTTTCAGAAATAATAACTTACTTTATACACTTTAAAACTAAAAAATTTTGCAATTGTAGGGGCAAACCTGTGTTTGCAAAATAAAATAAATTGAAAAATATTTACATAAATTTTGATAATAGTAAAAATACTATTATTTTTGTTTTTTATTTTATACTATGAAAGTAGTTAAAGGTGCTAAAATACTGAGAGATTTAAGTGAAGATGGTTGGTATCTTGTTAGACAAAGGGGGAGTCATAGATAGTTCAAACATCCGATAAAAAAAAGGAAGTGTTACTGTAAATGGAAAACCATCAGATGACTTTTGCGGAAATTTATTAAAATCAATAGAAAATCAATCAGGTTTAAAATTTTAATTTAAAACAATTTGGAAAATATAATTGTAAAAGTTGGAAAAACAAAAAATGGTTATTCTGCCTCTATGGATATAATACCGGGTTGGGTATTGGGTATGAAGGGCTCATTTGATGAATTTAAAGTTGAATTGCAAAAAAGTATTGATACTTATATTGAGTGGGCAAAAGAAGATGGGGACGAATATCCATCTGTTTTCGATAGGGAGTATAAATTTGAGTACAAATTTGATATCGAAAGTTTGCTTTATTGTTATGATGGCATTTTGAGCAGAGCAGCTATTTCACGAATATCGGGTATCAATGAGAGACAACTAGGGCATTATATTTGCGGAAGAAACAAGCCACGGAAAAAACAAGAAATTAAAATTGTAAATGGACTGCATCGATTAGGTCACGAATTACTTTCAATATCAGTTTAAAATGACTTATAATAAAATAATACCCATAGTCTTTGTCCTCACTCTTTTTTCCTGCGGAAACGTACCAAAATCTGCCAAGTCAAAAGAATATGAAGAATCTTACCAATATACACAAGATTTGCCTCAAGTTACGGTGATGCAAGTCGAACGTGGCATTTTTATGCGTGAACTGCAAAGCAATGGAAAATTAGTTGCGGCAAACAAAGTAGATTTAATATTTCGTAGTGCAGAAATTATCACCTCAATATCTGTAAAGAACGGTCAGCGTGTGTTGGCGGGTCAGGAAATAGCGCGCATCGACGAATTTGAATTGCAAAACAGAGTAATCACCGCCAACGAAACATTTGAAAACGCCCTCAAAACTTTGGAAGATTTTTTAATAGGTTTCCGTTATGAACTTAAAGATACAGCATCAGTTCCTGCAACAATATTACAAACAGGATATTCAAAATCACAACTGCTAACAGCACAAGTAAATTTAGAACAAGCAAAACGAAACCTGCAAAATGCGGTTTTAAAAGCACCTTTTTCGGGTATCGTTGCAAATATCAATGCAAAACAACATAATATGGCATCTATTTCCGAGCCGTTTTGCACAATTATTGGAGATAACCTCTTTGAAGTAGATTTTCCCGTCCTTGAAAGTGAAATTGAACTATTAAAAGCCGCACAAGAAATTGTTATAGAGCCACTTGCATATCAGGGTACAAAAATTAAAGGCACAATAAGTGGTATGAATCCTATTGTCGACAAAAACGGTATGGTACAAGCAAAAGCCATTGTTGAAAACAAACAAGGAAATCTCTACGAAGGTATGAATGTGCGTGTGCTTGTCCAACAGGCAATTCCTAATAAATTAACCGTCCCAAAATCGGCAATAGTAATGCGTAGCGACCGTCAGGTATTGTTTGTGCACAAAAATGGACGCACACAGTGGCGATACGTAAAAATAGGTTTAGAAAATAGCCGCGAATTCACCATCGAAGAACAATTAGAAGAGGGCGAAGATGTGATTATCAGCGGAAATTTTAATTTAGCACACGACGTGGAAGTGGAAATAATTAATAATTAATTCTGTCTTTGTAACAAAATATTGTAAAATGAGTACAAAAGAAAAGTTGTTGGAACGTTTTAAAAGACAACCCACAGATTTTACATGGCAAGAGTTAGTCAGGCTATTTAAATTTTTTGGATTTTCAATGAATAACAAAGGAAAAACATCTGGCTCACGAGTAATATTTGAAAAAGAAAATAAGTGTTATTTCGTGCATAAGCCGCATCCCTCAAATATAATTAATAAATGTATTATGAAGCAAGTTTTAAATTATTTGAAAAATAACAATTTTATTCGTTAAAAATATGGAAAAATTAGAATATAAAGGATATTTGGGTAGTGTTGAATTTAGTAAAGAAGATAATTGCCTGTTTGGTAAAGTATTAGGATTAAACAAAGAACTTTGTATCACTTATATAGGCAATACTAAAGAAGAGTTATTTGATGATTTTAAATCTGCAATAGAACACTATTTAGAATATTGTCAAAACAAAGGAATTAAGCCCAAAA
Organism: Marinilabiliaceae bacterium; assembly: GCA_009777175.1. Classification (GTDB taxonomy): domain Bacteria; phylum Bacteroidota; class Bacteroidia; order Bacteroidales; family Marinilabiliaceae; genus WRMI01. The sequence goes on along the minus strand of WRMI01000046.1, from coordinate 11,467 downwards.
AATCATTTATAGGTAAATTGAATATTAGAATACCTACTGATGTCCACTGCCGATTGGCATTATATGCTGAAAATCAAGGAATAAGCATTAACTCTCTTGTGCGTGATTCTATTGAAAAACAGTTAGTTACGTATGCTTAGCGTAGAATGAATTGAACAATTCTGTTTTAACCATGGTAAAATTCCTTGTCGACCGACCAATAGCCGTTATAATGACCTTTGTGGCATTGCTTGCACTCGGATGGGTTTCTTATACTTTTTTGCCCGTTTCGTTGATGCCCGATATTGCTATTCCCGAAATTACAGTTCATTATAGTTATCCGCACAGTTCGGCACGTGAATTGGAAAATGCCGTTACAGCGCCTTTGCGTAGGCAACTCCTTCAGGTTGGTAATTTGGCAGACATAAAAAGTGAAACAAGAGACGGAACAGGAATGTTACATCTTCGTTTCAAATATGGCATAAATACTCATTACGCATTTATTGAAGTAAACGAAAAAATTGATGCAGCAATCCACAGTTTGCCGCGTGATATGGAACGTCCACGTGTTTTTAAAGCAAATGCAACAGATATACCTGTATTTTATTCGAATGTTTCTCTACGTCCTTCTGAAACTAATACAGCCCCAAGCGAGAACGATTTCCTCGAACTGAGTAATTTTGTTTCTGCCGTTATACGACACCGCATCGAACAACTGCCTGAAGTTGCAATGGTTGATATGAGCGGAGCAACAGAACCGCAACTAATGATTCTACCTGACCCCGCACGTATGAAAAGTTTAAACCTTACAACCTCCGATATAGAAAGTGCGTTAAACATGCAAAATATTTCAGCAGGAAGTTTATGGGTTCGGGAAGGTGATTTTAGGTATAATATTCGGTTAACGTCATCGCTCACTAATAGAGAAGATGTTAGCAAAGTTACCATTAAAAGCGGAAACAGAATTATCCCACTACAAGAAATTGCAACAATCCGAATCGAACCTCAACAAAAACAAGGAATGTTTGTAAGTAACGGACAACCTGCCATTGCACTCGCCATCATTAAACAAAGTGAAGCGCGAATGGGAGATATGACCAAAAATTTAAATTCTTTAATAAAGCAATTTGAACACGACTACCCCGAAATGAAATTCGACATATCGCAAGACCAAACAGCACTTCTAAATTTTTCTATTTCTAACTTAAAGCAAAACTTAACGTACGGCATACTTTTAATGTGTCTTATTTTGTTTCTATTTGAGAATGGTTTTCGTGCGCCTTTGTTGGTTACGCTAACTGTTCCCATTTCGGTGATTATATGTCTTATTTTCTTTTATTTTGCGGGTATGTCGTTCAATATAATTTCTTTGTCAGGATTAATTATGGCTGTTGGAATGATGGTCGACAATTCGATAATTGTTTCCGATAATATTGGTCAATTTCGAAAGCGAGGATTATCACTGAGCGATGCGTGCGTTTCAGGCACAACAGAAGTTATTCGTCCGCTTATTACATCGGCATTAACTACAATTACTATTTTTGTACCTCTGATTTTCCTTAGCGGGATTGCAGGTGCACTATTTTTTGACCAAGCAATGGGTGTTTCAATAGGACTTGGCGTTTCGGTTTTTGTATCAATCACTTTGCTTCCCGTATTATATAAAGTCTTTTATTTGCGTAAGCCTCTCAGTGGATTGTCTATGAAACGTGAACCTTTGATGGTACGAATTATGGTTAATTTATACAAAAAAAGTTTAAATTTTGCTCTACGGAAACCGTTAATCATTGCGGGTATTGCTATTTTATTTTCTGTTTCAACACTTTTTCTGTTTCAAAAGTTGGATATAACAAGGCTTCCCAAAATGACTCAAGTTGATACGATGATATACATTGATTGGAACGAGCAAATTCACCCCGATGAAAACAATTTTCGTATCGGTCGAATGTTAGATTCTATTTCCATAAAGGCATTTCAAGAAAATAGGTTTGTGGGGCAGCAGCAATTTCTTATAAATCAGGGAATGGACATGGGTTTTTCAGAAACGCAAATATATCTTGAATATTCTAATACGAACGAATTGCAAAAAGCAAAAAATGAAATTACAAAATATATGCAACAATATTTTCCTTTGGCAACTTTTCGTCTTTATCCTCCTGCAACGCTGTTTGACCGTATTTTTGAAAGTGGTAATGCTCCGTTTGTGGCAGCCCTAACACCAATGAGAAAAACAGTAGGTTTTACTACCGATGAAATATCTCACATTATTGCGCAAATTGACGACACACTCGAAACTCCAAACGCTCATTCACTGTCGTTTCGTGAACATCTTCGCATCGAAATTGACTACGAAAAATTGCTACTCTACAATGTAAATTATAACACTTTGATTCAAGAACTTCGAACTGCATGCCAAGAAAATAATATCGGATTATTACGTTCGTATCGACAATTTGTGCCGATAGTTATTGGCGGTGAAACACAAATCATTAGCGAAATGCTTAATAGTCTTAAAGTTCGTAATGCAGATGGCACTGAAATTCCTTTTAGAGCATTGACAAAACTACATCGTGAATATGATATGAAAACAATAACAGCGGGCAAAGATGGTGAATATGTTCCCGTAAGTTTCAATATTTCAAACAAAGAATATCCAATCGTTGCGACAAAAATACAACAAGTGGTTGACCAAAACTCCGATGTTGAAGTTCGTTTTTTTGGAACTATTTTTGAAAATCGGCAAATGTTGCGCGAACTAATATTAGTTCTTATTATCTCTATTTTGATGATATATTTTATCCTTGCCGCACAGTTTGAATCGCTAATTCAACCAATTATTTTGCTAATTGAACTTCCGATAGATATTGGCGCAGCGCTATTTATCCTTTGGATTACGGGACATACACTTAACTTAATGTCGGCAATAGGAATTATTGTTATGTGCGGAATTATAATCAACGATTCCATTCTAAAAATCGATTCATATAATAATTTACGGTGTCAAGGAATGACATTAGATGAGGCAATTCACACAACGGGCGACCGCCGCCTAAAAGCAATAGTTTTAACAAGCCTCACAACAATATTAGCCGTTACACCTCTACTATTCACAAAAGATATGGGCGCCGAACTGCAACAACCCTTTGCATGGGCATTAATCGGTGGAATGATAGTAGGAACAATCGTCAGTTTACTCGGAATACCACTGATTTATAGGATGATATATAAAAAATAGTTTTCAGTTGTCAGTTTTCAGTTGTCAGTTTTCAGTTGTCAGTTGTCAGTTGTCAGTTTCAGTTTCAGTTATCAGGGAATGAGTGAATGAAAGAATGAGCAGTGAGTAGTGAGCAGTGAGAAAAGAGCATTCTGTTAGGAATGTTTTGCTTGGTAGAAAGTGAGTAGATAGATTATTTACTTAAATCACAAAGAATTACGAAAATGATACCGCAAAGTAAATATGTCGTACATCTACAATGCTTTTCATTTTTTCGAAAAACTTAATGCATGGACTAACTTGAGGGATAAATTAAAGCAGGTTAACCCTTAAATTTTGACCGAGCAAAATCTCTTATTTTAAATGATTTCTTTAATACTTCATAATAAAGGCAGAAAAACATGATGATATTCATAAACCATAAAATAACAAGGTTTACATAAAAAGTATTAATTGAAGTATTTCCAATTTTTTTTGAGGATGTCATAAAATGCGCTTTCAGGAACTTTGAGGTTGGGTCTTCGTAAATGGGGTCAAATTTTTGAATAAGTTCGTTCTTATATTGAACTATCCTGTTAGAAAAAATGTCGTTAGAACGTTTGACAAATCTTTCTAAACTTTCGTTATGATGTTTATTTTTAAGTTGTTGAAACCATTCTGCGCTATTTTCGTCTATCAGTTCTTTCTTTTTTGCCTCTAATGCGTCGTCGGCTCTAATAAAAAGACTAACATAATATTGCTTCAAAGTGTCTAAATATAAAGAAAGTTCTTCATTGATTGCTGCAGAAAATTTATCAGGAACTAAAAAATCTGTTTTATGAAAGTGTAAACCTGTGATTTGACGGTTATTATGTTTAATAATTTCGTTCTGCAATAGTGCGAGTATTTGCTTTTTTTCGTTGTCATCAGTTGATTTTTCGAAACGTGTGAGCCTATTTTTCAGTTCGGGCACAAGAAAATCTTTTTTGTAAGTTGCCCTACTTTTTAGTTTGTCGTAAACAAAAAAGTTTTTTTGATACTCATTTTCTTTGAATTGATGTACAATCAATGCCTCGTAAGCCCAGCGTGATGTAATTATTTCGCCATACCAAGGAATAACTTTTGGTGAAGATAATCGCGGATTTAGTTGGTCGTAATTAATAAAGACACCGCTTAAAATAAGTTGCGGAATAATAAGGAAAGGTATAAGAATATAAATATTTACAGTTTTTTTCATGGTGTCAGAAATGATTAATCCTAAAAGGTTTGCATTAACAGCGGCAGAAAACAGAATTAGCCAAAAACTAAACATCATACCTTTAATTTGAATAATTGAGTTTCCAATTATTACAAAAAATGCCATCTGTATTGCCGATAAACAAGCCATAATAAAGACTTTTGATGTTATGTAACTGAATCGGCTAAGGTGCAGGAAAGATTCTCGACTACGGATTTTTCTGTCGCTGATAATCTCTTCGGCACTAACGGTCAACCCTAAGAAAAATGCAATAACGACAGACATTATAGTAAAAATAGGAATATTTGGATTTTGATAAAAAATATAATTGTCAGCACCCGGTTTTATTTCAAAATAAAAGATTATGGAAGCAAGCAAAATCGCCAACAATGGTGATTCTAAAAGATTTATAAGCAGATATTGTCGATTTGCTAACTTTGCACGTACGTCTCGCGTTAAAAATATAAAAAACTGCTTAAGTCGTTTGGGGATTGTAAAGTTTATTTTTGGTAATGGAGAAACATCTTCAATCGTTTGCTCGGGCTGTTGTATGTTTTTGTCTTTAAATATTTGATGCCATTCTTCAGAAGATATTTTCCTTGTTTGTGATGGATTTCCGTATTCATCTAATAGTGTGGTATTTACGATTGTAAGAATTTGCTCGGGACTAACATTTCCGCACAAAGAACATTCAGATTCGTGCCTATCTACGTGATTTACACAACTTTTGAAAAAATTTATTGATTCAACTGGATCACCATCATATATCAAATAGCCGCCTTGGTCGAGTACCAACAACTGATTGAACATTTTAAATATTTGGGATGATGGCTGATGAATAACTACAAAAATTAGTTTTCCTTTTTGTGTAAGTTCCTTTAGAAGGTCAATAATATTTTCAGAATCGCTTGAGGATAGCCCTGATGTTGGTTCGTCTAAGAACATCACTGCGGGTTCTCTTATAAGTTCTAATGCGATATTCAGACGTTTTCGTTGTCCTCCGCTGATCACTTTTTCTAAAGGATTTCCTACTTTTAGGTGTCGTATTTCAAAGAGTCCGAGTGTTTTAAGGAGATTTTCAACTTTTCGTTTGATTTGAGGTTTTGTAAGATGGTCAAAACAGAGTAATGCGTTGTAATATAAATTCTGATAAACTGTCAAGTCTTCCATAAGGAGGTCATCTTGAGTAACATAACCAATCAACCCTTCAATTTTTTCGGGTCGTTTGTTCATATCAATTCCGTTAATAAGGATTTGCCCTTTTTGAACGGGAAGTGTTCCTGTTAGCAGATTTATGAGTGTACTTTTTCCTGTGCCTGAATCGCCCATTATTCCGACCATATTACCCGATTCGGATACAAAACTCATTTGATGAAGTTCGGCTTTGCCCGTATTGTATTTAAATGCAATGTTGTCGACTTCAAAGGTGATATGATATTTTGCAACACTTTTCGTAAAGTGTTTGTTGATGTCGGTATAAGTGATTGGTGTGATGCGTGAATCTCGTAACGAACTGCCGGGTCTCCAAAAGTAGAGGCGATTTGGTTGTAATAATTGACCATTAAGGGTTAAATCTAAATTTTTCCTCGTTTTGAGAAGTAACAAATTTACTGAACTAATGTTCAAAATAAAAAGTTCGTAACGAAGATGTTCTTTGAAAATATGGTAAGGAAGATATTTTTTTTGAGGATTTCCCGTAATTTTATAAAGGTTAATATCTTCAATATCAGGATTATCAATGGAAACGTCAGCAACATAATTATAAATTGAAAGATATTCTTCGGCATTAATGTTGAATGTAACTGCGAGAGTATTAACGAAATCGAGTTCCATTTTGGTAAAACCTTTTTCGCCTGAATTTAAGAACTCTAAAAGTTGAATCGTAACGATTAATTTTTGATAGTATGTAAGTTCTTCGTTAATTTTGGATGCAATTTTCAGAATTTTCACAGAACTAACTGAAAATCTTTTTTGCAAACTTCTATTTTCCTTTAATTTAGATTCTTGTTCTTGTTGGTATGAATCGTATAATTTAAGGTATTCTTCAACAAGTTTGTTGTTAAGGTGTTGATTTAGATAATTACGCACAATATTTCGGCGGGTTTCATCATTGTGTTCCGTCGATGAAACCAAAGCAAAAAGCTGCATTAGCGCTTTAAGTACAGTTTCGCTCATGCTATCAACAATTTACTATTTCGTATTATTTTGCATCGGGCATATTGCTCTTGAAACCCAATAACAAAAATACCATGCCCGACATTGCTTTTTCTTCAATTAATTTTGCTTCGATAATGCATTCAATGGAACCTTCCATCCGAAAATCCCACATCTCCGCATTTGCGTGGTCTTTGCTGGAAAACAGTACATTTCGATTGTTGTCCAAAACAGAAAATTCTACAATTTCTGATTCATAACCGCATGAAACGATTCGATAAACCGTTCCTGAAAAGAAGGTGGTACGAAATTCTGCTACCTCGTTTCCCGTTAGCAATGCCTTAAATGAACGCTCAGTCACTACAAATGGCGAACGAAATGAAATTAAACAACCCGACAACAATTCATCTTCTTGTGAATTAATTTTCAGTGGGGTTAATAATAATAGAAAAATAGTTACAAGCGTTATAATAACTCCTTTATTCATAGTCTTTTACGATTTAAATGTAAAAAAAATCATATTCAAATTATTTTGCAAAGATAATTGTTTTTTATTTAATTTTAACAAAAATAATAAAATTTTTTTAATTTTTTGAAAAGTTTTTATTATCCTACATTATTCATAATATATATTTTAAACGCAAAGACGCAAAGTTGAGAACGCAAAGAACGTTAAAAGTTTTCTGTTTTCAGTTATTTTTTGTGTTCCTTTGTTCCTTAACAGTTTGTTTCCACGACAAAACGTCCATTTCTGCAAATCTTTGCTCTTGCATCAATCTTTTTGTAACCGGGTCGGTTGCTAAGTATTCTAATGTGTTTCGCATATAAGTCATCAGTTTGGTGATGGGGTTAAGGTTCCGTACATTCGATGGTACTCGGCGAGTTGGGATTGAAGACCAACAATGGTATTGCCTTGTTTTGTAATGGTATTGTCTTTTCTTCGAATTACTCTATTCTGTTCCTTAACAGTTTGTTTCCATGACAAAACGTCCATTTCTGCAAATTTCTGCTCTTGCATCAATCTTTTTGTAACCGGTTCGGTTGCTAAGTATTCTAATGTGTTTGTCATGATTGTCATCAATTTAGAGATGGTGTTAGGTTTCCGAAACGGCGACGGTACTCTGCGAGTTCTCGAAGTTCTTGGGCTTGGGAAACAACGGTGCTTTGTAGACCGCTGATAGTATTGCCTTGTTGAGTAATAGTATTATCCTTTCTTCTGATTACTCTATTCTGTTCCTTAACAGTTTGTTTCCACGACAAAACGTCCATTTCTGCAAATCTCTGCTCTTGCATCAATCTTTTTGTAACCGGGTCGGTGGCTAAGTATTCTAATGTGTTTCGCATATTCTGTATGTATTTATTGGTTATTGGATAATTATGAATTTTTAATAAATTTTCTTCAACAAAATTTATTTGCTCAAATAAACTTAATAGTTGTAACAAATCGCGGCATTTGTAGCCTGAGCTAAACAATTTCTGAGCGATGCGCCCAACGTGAATGAAGTAGGCATCGTGAGTAAGGGCTTCGATAAGCGGGTCGAAGGGCTTTTGAATGCTTATTTCTTCACCCGTCAACAAAGAAACGCCGCTTCGTTTTACCTTATAGGCTACGTCTGAAATGTGCGATGTTTTCGGCGTTTCGTCGCCTATTATGTAAATGACTGCGATTGGCATCGCCTTTAAAATTCTGTCACCTTTTTTGATTAGATTATCTTCATTTTTGTAATGATTGCCCATGTATGTGCGAAATCGTGCTACGTCAGCAGGTTTAAGCGACTGCTGTATTTCTATCAAAACCTTTTTCTTGCCGCCGTCTCTCGTGCGAATAGTGGTAACAAAATCTAAATGTATAGGTTTTAGCGTTTCGATGGGTTTTGTCTGTTTTGTCTGTTTTTCAGTTTCCGTTTCTTTATTTTTTTCCTGAATATATTCCTGCGGCGCAAATTCGATGTCTAAAATCCTCTCGCCAGTAATTGTACCCACAAGGCATCGCGCGTTGTCTTTGTCTGCCATCAGCGACTTGAACACCGCGTCATACATCGGGTTAGCGATTATTATGTCCTTCTTTTGTTCTGCCATATTATTATTCAAAAATTTTACGCCGCAAAAGTAATATTTTTTTGGCGAACATGCAAATTATTTTTGGATTTTGAGTGGATTTTTGAGATTTTTTAGCAATATCTTTAAGTAACTATTTTAACGCAAAGACGCAAAGGTGAGAACGCTAAGGGCGCAAAAATAATGATTAGTGGTTAGTAACTATTTTTCTCATTCACTAATTTACTCATTTATTACAAGGTGGACGACCGCAAGGGTGCGCCCCTACACTCATTCACTCATTTACTCATTCGCTCATTTACTTATTCACTCATTTATTACAAGGTGGACGACCGCAAGGGTGCGCCCCTACACTCATTCACTCATTTACTTATTCACTCATTTATTACAAGGTGGACGACCGCAAGGGTGCGCCCCTACACTCATTCACTCATTCACTCATTTACTCATTCGCTCATTTATTACAAGGTGGACGACCGCAAGGGTGCGCCCCTACACTCATTCACTCATTTATTACAAGGTGGACGACCGCAAGGGTGCGCCCCTACACTCATTTACTCATTTTCTCATTCACTCATTTACTGAAAACTACTTAAACAAATTATTTTCGTTAAAAACATCTTCGGCTGCTGTTTTAATTAATTTTCCAATAGAAAAAACTCCTCTGCCATAAATTTGGCTTAGTTGTTGGATTGATGATTTTTTTGTTTTACCCTCTTTTTTCAATTTTATATATTCAGAAATAATTTCTTCTTTTTCATTAATTGAAAGAGGTTTTCCTTTATTAACAATCATATTTTGAGGGACTTTTCTAAAATAAGTCAAAAGTTCACCTTTTTTAATATTATTAATCTCATTAATCTGAATATCAAAGGCATTTTTATTTATTTCAAACCCGCATGCGTTTCGTCCTAAACCGATAGCAACTTTTGCGGTTGAAAAACTTCCCAGAAAAAAATCACAAACTAAATCATCCAAATTACTTGAATAGAGTATCATTTTGGTTAGCAAAGTTTTAGGCAGTTCATTTTTATTTTTAATCATACCCGGTTTATATTCACGGTTAATTATCCAAACATCTTCTCTATCTAAATAATTTTTAGAACCACCTGAATCATTTTTTTCACTGTCAGAATAGAACGCATAAGTGTTAAATGTAGGTTTTTTGCCTTTCTTAACATAATAAAGGATATGATAATGTGACGAAATATATTTTTGTGTAGTAAAAACGCCAAAATTATATTTCCAAATAATATGATTTACTTCTTTGAGTTTTGTTTTAGATAATGCGTTGAGGATATGACGCAGACAAGAATATCCAGCAATAATGTAAATTGCACCACCGGGTTTTAAAATACGTTCAGCTTCAAAAATCCATTTTTCTGAAAAGATAGGATAGTCACCTTCTGAAATGTCCACGTATCCTTTAATTACATATTTTTCATCTCTGTTGTAATGTTTGTGAAGTTTATCACCCGAAATTCCATAAGGGGGGTCAGTTATTATCAAATCTACGGAGTTGTTTTCAAAATATTTGGGGCAACCAGATATGCAATCTTCGTTATAAAACATTATAATTCAAATATTTAATATAATAAAATATCAACATTCAGATAATTTAAAAGCCAGAGGCAGAAGATCAACTGAATTATCTATTTTAATAATTTTTTCTTTTCCAATCAAAAAAATTGAAAAGGGTTTATGGTATCTATTTTCAATTTCGGCAAATACTTGTCTGCATGCGCCGCATGGAGTTACGGGATTGTCTGTAAGTTCCCCGTCGATTAATGCTGCAATTGCCATTGTTTTAGGAGCAATGTTTCCGTATTGCGCACCTGCATAAAAAAGTGCCACCCTTTCTGCGCATAAACCCGATGGATAAGCAGCATTTTCTTGATTATTCCCCGTTACAATGTCCCCGCTTTCCAATAAAACAGCCGCTCCAACGCTAAATTTTGAATAGGGACAATAAGCCTTTTTCGCAGAATTTACGGCACTTTCGCATAACAAAAGTTCGCTTTCGTTGAGGTGATCACGACCTTCAAATTCTGTATAAGATATTGTAATAGATTTTTGATTTATCATATTTTGATTCTTTTAGATAACATTATTGATATTATTTATTGTAACGCAAAGGCGCAAAGTTGAGAACGCATTAATAGTTTTCAGTTTTCAGTTTTCAGTTTTCAGTTATTTATAGTTTTCAGTTATTTTTTTGTGTTCCTTAGTGGTTAAAAGATATTTTCATTTCTTATGAATAATGCAAGTAAGAAAAAGTTACTTTTTAGTTTTTAAAATTCATAAAATTTTTTACCGTGTACCGTTCAACCGTGCACCGTGTACCGTTGTTTTTCAACATCCAAAAATATTCACAGTTTTTCCCTCTTTTTCTTCACTTTTTTGGTATATTTTATCTTCCCACGATTTTTTTGCGTTTCTATCAAAAGCAACGAGCCAACCTTCTTTACAACCCAAAATGTCCATATAATTTAATAACTGTTCGGTGCCTCGTTCCAAATATTTTTTTCCATAGTTGATTTTTATCTCAATTGGATATTTTTTCCCAAGATATTCAACACACAAATCTAAACGTCTTCTGCCTGTTGCCATTTCTCTACGTATATCACCTCCTCCATTTAAGACGCGTTGCAAAAATGCCTGTAAAATCAAATGAGGTGCCGATTCTCTATATTGATATTTATTTTGCCAAATATCAGAATTTTCGCGCCAAAACTGCTGAAAATCTTGTAACATCAAACTCAAATCAAAAGTATCGTTTTTGTAATATTTGTGCATTTGGTATTCAGAAAAACGGGCATCAGTTTCTAAAATTCTTTGTTCTTTGT